>CAJUIO010000110.1 GCA_910586025.1 uncultured Lachnospiraceae bacterium | reverse complement strand
TCAAAGAAATCTGCGCCTTTACCAGTCACACAGACAAAAAATTTCCAACTGTGCGTTCGGCAGACGGGGCCAGTACGCCAACCGCACAGCTGGAAAAATTTGTGCTTGACAATTTCCGGAAAAAAGGATATTTTATTTTTATATCAAAAGTATTCTTTACTATTCTATTATGTGTGAGTTTCGCACATTCGGCAGCTTCTGCCGGTTTACCCACTGTTTTTCGCAGATTTAAGGAAAGCGGGAGTATTGGCATGTTTTTAACCAAAGGAGGAATTTTATGGCTACTAAACTGAAAAACTATTTTCCCATTATCCGGGAAAGAGAAGAGGTACTGGCGGAGATCCGAAAGAGCGGAACTCTCCACAGGAGATTTAACAGCTGGGAGGAGGACAAACAGAAGGAATTCCTGGATCTGTGCACCGGTGTGAAGGGGCTGAAGCTTTTATACGACGGCTTCTTCAAGGAGGTCATGAGTCCGGAGTATGTTCCGGAGCGGCTTGGCGACTTCTTATCCTGTATGCTGGGACAGAGGGTTCGGGTAATCCGGGCGATTCCAACGGACTCCACCAGGCTGGCAAACGAAAGCGCCCTGCTTGCCATGGACATCGTAGTGGAGCTTGCTGACGGCAGTATAGCAAATGTGGAGATGCAGCGGATCGGATATCTGTTCCCCGGACAGCGCAGCGCCTGCTACTCGGCGGACCTGCTGCTGCGCCAGTACAAACGGCTTAGGGGAAGCAGGACGAAATTCCATTACCGGGATGTCAAGAATGTCTATACCATCGTGCTCTTCGAAAAGAGCCCGCAGGCGTTTCATGAATATCCAGAGACATACTATCATTTTTTCGATCAGAGATCTGACACCGGACTGGAAATGGAGCTTCTGCAGAAATACCTGTTTATCCCCCTTGACATCTTTCGGAAAAATCCGCAAAATAGAAACAGAAGAGACGCATGGCTGACCCTGTTTTCCAGTGATGATCCGGACGCAATCGTGAAACTTTTGGAGGATTATCCGGAGTTTAAGGATATCTACAGGGAGGGCTACCAGATTTGTCTGAACATGGAGAAGGTGATGGAGATGTTTTCAGAAGAATTATACATGCTTGACCGGAATACGGAAAGATACATGTTTGACGAGATGCAGAACGAATTGGATCAGATGCGCAGTCATTTAAGCGAAATGCGAAACGACTTGGCCGAAACACAGAACAATCTCACAGAAATGCATAACGACCTCGCCGAAACGCAGAATAACCTTGTGGAAACGCAGAACAACCTCGCCGAAACGCAGAACGATCTGAGCCGGATGAACGCCAAATATGAGCAGGCTGTCAAAAACGGCGTAGTGCTCATGCGCAGTCTGAAGCTGTCAGAGACGGAAATCATAGACAGGCTCTGTACGCAGTACCAGCTTGACGAAGCACAGGCAAAAGAATATTTATAGGATCCTGGGGCATATGATCAGAGAATCTACGAAAAAGAAAAGGAAAAAGGAGGACTCAGATGACAGAGTACACGAAACAGCACAAAAAGGCATGGGAATTCGACGCGTATGAGTTTTGGGTGGAGCATGCCGGATCTCCCTTGCAGCGGGCAAAAGAGGATCTGGAGGATCCCGTCCGGATGCTAAGACAGTATTCCTCCTACTTTGATACCTACGAAGGGATCCGTGTAGCGAATATCTGCGGTTCCTGCGGTAAAAAGGCAATCCCCTTAGCAATCCTCGGTGCACAGGTCACGGTCTTTGACCTGTCGGAGGCAAACTGCAAATATGCCCTGGAGACGGCCAGTGCCGCAGGCGTTCAGATCGACTTCCAGGTATGCGATATTATGGAGATCAACCTTGACAAATACGGAGAATATTTTGACGTAGTCTTTATGGAGGGCGGCATCCTGCACTATTTCCACGACCTTGACGCTTTTATGCGCGTCATGCATTCTCTGCTAAAGGACGGCGGCAGAATGATCTGCAGCGATTTTCACCCTTTTACCAAGATTACGGATATCCTGGAATTCGGCTGGTGTATCGGAGATTATTTTTCCACGGAGCTTATTGAGGGAGAGATGGCCCACGCCCGTTTCTACGAGGAAGAGCTCCGGGCCAGCATACCCAAATGCCATTACAGAAAATACACGATCAGCGAGATTATCAATTCCGTCATACGATGCGGCTTTACTCTGAAACGCTTTGACGAGCATCCCGCATGGACGAACAGGCAGATGCCCGGTGAATTTACCGTGATTGCGGAAAGATAATAATCCTTCCTGCCGGAAGCTCTCCTATGCCACGATACGCCCATCCTCAATCCGAATAATCCTGTCCGCAGTCTGTGCAATCTCCGGATTGTGCGTGATCATCACGATGGTCTGCTGAAACTCCCTGCCGGTCATGCGCAAAAGGCGGATCACATCATCGCTGGTTTTCGAATCCAGATTGCCGGTCGGCTCGTCGGCCAGGATAATGGAGGGCTTTAAGGCCAGCGCCCTGGCGATTGCCACCCGCTGCTGCTGGCCGCCGGAGAGGTTTCCGGGCAGGCCATCCAGCCTTTCCTCAAGTCCAAGAAGCTTTACCGCCTGCATGATAAACTGCCTGTCTGGCTTTTGACCATCCAGGGCAATGGGAAACACAATGTTTTCCCACACCGTCAGCACCGGGATCAGATTGTAGTTCTGAAATACAAATCCAATATTCCTGCGCCGGAAGATCGCAGCCTGTTCTCTGTCAAGCCTTGAAAGCTCAGTCCCGCCGATCCTTACGCTGCCCTCCGTCGGCACATCAAGACCTCCCAGCATATGGAGCAGCGTGGATTTTCCGCTGCCTGAGGTGCCGATGATCGCGGTAAACTTCCCCTGTTCAATCGTAAGGTCCACACCGTCCAGCGCCTTTACTATGGCATCACCCTTCCCGTAATATTTTTTCAGACCAACAGTCTCCAAAATCGTTTCCATGCGAATCTCCTTTCTTTCCATTACTCCGCCGCCCGAAGCTGTTCCACAATACTGTCCTTATAAAAAACCCGCAGCGCCAGAACGGGAACCAGGACGGATACCGGAATCATCACGGTGCCTGCCAAAAGCGCCGGAACCAACGTGAAATGAAACGTAAACTGCCACTGGGAATCCAGAATTTCCTTCACCAGCGTAAGATTCAGTACCGCTGCCATCAAAAGCCCGCACAGACAGGCACCAGCGGCATAATAAACGCTCTCGGCCATCATCATCCCCGTAAGCTGCCGCCCTGTCATGCCGATACTCTGCATGGTGGCAAATTCATGCCGTCGGATAACAATAGATGTGATAACCGTGTTGATCAGGTTCAAAATACCGGCAATCCCGAAGATAATACCCATCAGTCTGCCAACAAAAAGAATCATATCCCTCTCCTCTTCCGCATTGGCAACAGCCGCCTGGGAAGAGAGATAATTAATATCGGAATCCACATTCTCCCTATAGTTATCAAGAAAAGCGGCCATATCCTCCTGATACCCTTCCTCCACGTCAAAGGCGTATTTATAGACTGCCGGATCATCATACAGCTCCTTATAGACACTGGACGGAAGATACAGGTGCGGACTGTCGCCTCCAATCTGGATTACACCATTGCAGGTAAAGCCAATCTCCTGATCATCACCGTTAATGGCGGCCTTTGCAAGCACCGGCAGCTCCATAAACGGCAGGCCGTCCTTATAGACCGTGATAACCTCTCCCACCTGCACCATATCAAAAACCTCATGCAAGGACATGTCCGTGCGGTTAACCTGAACGCCAGCCAAAACGCCCTCCCCCTCTTCCATTTTCTCATAAAGAGTGTGCGCATCCATGATCCCCTCCCTCAGATCCATCCGGGCAATGGCGCTCTCCTCCATTCCGTAGACATTGCAGATCATACGCCCGTCCTTTCCCAGGCCAAAGCTTCTGCCTTCCTCATCACTTCCGAACACAAGACCGCTATGATTATTCACAAACGTTGCTTCGGCAAACTTATGCCCGAAATCAAAGGTGACATTATCATCCTCCGCCGTGTTTTTGTAGACCGGCGCTCCTCCCACCACCCCCGGTTGTGAGGAAATATCCTTAACAGTCTGCGGCTTCAAAGCCTCCGTGCGGTGCACAAACCCCTTCATATTGCTGGTGCTGACCGCATTTACAACGGCAAAATCGGTGCGTATCATATAGGCTGTCTGTTTTTCAATATCCATGCTCTCCGCCGCCGTTCCCGAACAATTCATGAGAACTATGCACAGCATCAGAGATATCACGATAAAAGCACTCCTTCTCCTGTTCCGGCCAAGATTGGACCATGCCAGACGGGGAATGCGGGCCAGGTCGGCGCTCCTTCTGGACTTACGGCCCCTTGCGGTGCCCTCCACATAGCGGAACGCATCAATAGGAGGCGTATCCGCCGCCTTCCTCACCGGCTTTCGGGTACTGATAATCACGGTCAGAGCAGTGAGCAGTGCCGCACTCACGAAAATCACGGGAGAGGGAGTCACATCCGCCCGGATATTTTGATATTCCGTGGAAAATGTGTCCATAATCAGCGGAAGCGCCAATTTCCCAATCACAAAACCCACAATCAGCCCCGCCGGAATTCCCATAAGGGAAAGCCACAGCGCCTGCCGGTTCATAAGCCCTTTCACCTGACTTCTGCTCATACCGATCGTCCGGTAGAGGCCGAAGCGCCGAATCTCCTGCATCACGGAAATATCAAACACATTATAGATCAGCAGATAGCCGCAGAAGATAAACAGCGCCACGAACACGGCTCCCATTGCCACGAGCTGCGGGTCAGGGGAAGGATTGGTGACTGCATTCACGATAGCGGGCAGATAGTCAGGCGACCCCATATCCTCCGGATCTCCCCCTATGACGCGGGAAAGCTCATTCATTTTCTCCTGCAGGCCGCCCCGGCTCACCGCCAGGATGTCAGACCAGTAGGTTCCGGCCATTTCGTGATCCATACGGTATGTATTCCGGAAGATATCGGGATTCGCATCC
This sequence comes from uncultured Lachnospiraceae bacterium, assembly GCA_910586025.1. Taxonomy (GTDB): domain Bacteria; phylum Bacillota; class Clostridia; order Lachnospirales; family Lachnospiraceae; genus Suilimivivens. The sequence goes on along the minus strand of CAJUIO010000110.1, from coordinate 6,077 downwards.
CGAAACGAGATTCCTGTCCACATCACGCTGAGCTGATCGTTCAGGGCCTCATACCAGCCGGACACCACCATGGGAAAGGTATAATCCGTTCCGTGGGCGGTAAATGCAACCGTGATTCTCGCCCCGACCTGAGGCTCCACTCCCAGATCATGCAGCGCCCTGTCGGATGCCACCACCTCGTTTTCCCTCCGGGGCACCTCCCCATGAACTGGCATACAGAATGTCAACTCTGCCTGGGTTTCATCCATCACGTCAAACTCAATATTATGAAGTCTTGCATTTGTCAGAAAACCCACCGGCATCCGAAGGCCTGCCTCCCTGATCAGGTCAGAGCCTTTCATCATCTCAAACTGCTCCTTGCTCATATACCGGAAATCGCCGTCTGATCTGCTCATCTTCTGCTCCTGCATCATCAGGGTTATGGACTGCAGCGTGCCGATCCCGATGGCAGTGATGGATGTAAACAGGGTCGAACACAGGGCAATCGCCAGTACCGCTATCAGATTCCTCACCCTGCAGGCCGCAAAACTGCGCCGGGCAAGGGTATTTAACATTTCCTGCATCATAACTCCTCCTGAACTTTTTCTATTCAGATTATATCACTGCCAAGTTACATCTCCGGTACAAAAAAGGTACACTTTTGTACCAAAAAAACAGACACCCGCGCTTTGCGCCCGGGTGCCTTAAGGTACGCTCATTCAAACGATGCGCCCGTCCTGCAGACGCACTACTTGGTCTGACAGCTGTGCCAGCTCCATGCTGTGTGTTATCATGATCAGAGTCTGATGAAACATTTCCGTGGTCATCTTCAACAGTCCCGCCACATTCTGACTTGTCCGAACATCGAGGCTTCCTGTAGGCTCGTCAGCCAGAAGGATAGAGGGTTTTGTGATAAGGGCCCTGGCAATTGCCGCACACTGCTGTGTGCCCGCAGAGAGCGTGTGAGGATACCGGTCCAGCTTGTCATCAAGACGAAGGGCACCCGTAATCCGCTCAAAAAAGACAGGATCCGAGCGGGAATCATCCAGGGCAAGGGGAAACAGAATATTTTCCCGCACCGTGAGCTCTGAAACCAGACTGCAGTCCTGAAACACAAATCCCACCCTTCTGCGGCGGTAGATGGTCAGCTCCTGCTCGGTAAGGGATGAAAGCTCCGTGTCGTCAACAATGATACGGCCCCCGGTCGGCCTGTAAAGACCGCCGATGAGATTGAGCAGCGTGGTTTTTCCCGAACCGGAAGCTCCCACGATTGCGGTAAACTTTCCCTTCTCCACCAAAAGGCTGACACCGTCCACCGCCTTAACAAGACGATTCCCTGTTTCGAAATATTTTTTTACGTGATCCACAATCACTATATCCATAAGCCTGCCCCCCCGGCCCTCCGGCCAAATACCTCCACCGCAGTCACGGCCCGCAGCCTCTTTACTCCGGCAGAAACACGGAAAAGGTGCTCCCCTCCCCGACACTGGACTTCACGCTGATATAGCCCTTCTGCGCAGTGATAATCCCCCGGGCCAGATACAGGCCAAGTCCCACTCCCTCCTGCGCCGCTGCCGCCTGTCCTCGGTAAAAGCGTCTGAACACGTCATTGTAATGTTCCCTCGCAATTCCCATTCCCGTATCCGAAATATCGATACGCATATAAAACTGCCAGGGGCGCACATGGATATGGATGCTTCCGCCCCGCGGCGTATACTTCACTCCATTGTCCAGAATGTTTTCCAGGGCCTCCGCCGTCCACCTGGGATCATGCTCCGCCGCAATACGGCTGTCACACTCCACAGTAATTCCAATATTTTTCCGCTCCGCCTTTGCCCAGATCCCGGATACGGCCTTTGCGATCGTATCATACAGACCATTCGTCCCCATGTGCAGAGTGAAAGTCCCGGTTTCCAGCCGGGACATCTTTACCAGGGACTGCATGAGGAAATCCAGCTTGTCCACCTGGGATGTCATGACGCTAAGAAACTGCGTCCTCTTTTCCCCTGGCAGCTCCCGCCTCTGCAAAATATCCGTAAACATCCTCAGGTTCGCCACCGGTGTCCTCACCTGATGGGAAATATGGCTGACAAGCTCCTGGATCGTCTGCTTATCCTGATCGCTTCTGCTTTGGCTCTCCCGCATTATGTCATCATATTGCAGAAGCTTTCCCTGCACTCTGGATATCCCGGTCTCCTCATAGGGATGGTAATCCGGTATTTCACGTCCGTCCATGAGAGCGTCTATATCACCACACAGCCGTCCGGCAATGTCGGACTCGCGCTTTTTCATCCGCCCGCTCCAACAGATCACCAGAAAAAGCATAAAAATGCCGCAGGCAAGAACCAGAATACGCACCCATATCCCGGGAATATATTCCCACATTACTCCCAGGAATATCAACAGCAACGCACCGCAGAACAACAGATAATCCGCCGGTATGCTTTTGGATTTCAGCGCTCTCATATCCTTGCCCCTGTCCAGATGTATCCCATTCCTCTCACCGTTCGGATATAGGAGTGATCCGCATCCTCAAGCTTTGCCCGCATCCGGTTCACGGTCACGGTCAGCGTATGGTCGTCAATATAGTTTCCGTCACAGTCCCAGAGCCGTGAAAGAAGCACCTGCCTCGTCACGATATTCCCTGAATTTGCCAAAAGAAGCCTTAATATTTTGTACTCATTCGGAGTAATAGTCAGCTTTTCCCCGTTCCTCACCGCACTGAGTCCTCCAAGATCCAGACAGAGAAATCCATCGTCAAATTTCTCCTCCTTTACCTTGCCGCCCCCTCTTCGCAGCGCCACCTCCATCCGTCGTTTCAGAATCTGGACGTTAAAGGGCTTTGTGATGTAGTCATCCGCTCCCAGGTCAAAGCCGCCAAGCACATCCTCATCCAGATCATTCGCAGTCAGAAAGATCACCGGAAGCTTCGGCAGGTTTCTTTTTGCCTCCCGGCACAGCTCAAAACCGCTTCCGTCCAGAAGATTTACATCCAGAAGCATCAGATCAAAGGAATCGGCCAAAAGGAGCTGCCTGGCCTTATCGCAGGTATAGGCCGCCACAGTCAGATAACCGCTCATATCCAATTCAAAACAAAGCCCCGCACTCAGGGTCAGATCATCCTCCACCACCAAAACCTTCGACATCTCTCGCTCACTCCTCATCCCGGAAAACGAAATCTCCAAAATCCGCACAGCCGCCCCTGGCCTTCTCCTCATTGTAGGAGAAAATCCCGATGCGGGCGCCTACAAACAGGGAAAGAGAATAAAACAGCGGCAGCCTTTCTCCCAGAGGAAAGTATTCCCCTCCGTCCGGACTGTAAAGAAACTCTGCCGTTTCCTCCCCGCTTCCCCAGCTGTCAAGGCGGAAAATCACCTTTAACCACGCGTTGTCCGTCTCAAGAGGAGCCTCGATTTCCTCCACGGCATACCAGTTTTTCAGTTCTCCCATACCTTTCCTTGCCGTCTCAAAGGGCGCTCTCTCCCCCTTGCGGCAACGCATCACGATGCTGCGTCTTCCGCCCTTCTGACGGACTCCGATCTGTCCATACCGCTCCACCAGGGCGCACAGCCCCGCATAATCTCCGTCCTCCATCGCACCGCAGTCAAGCCTCACCACAAATTCACTGTAGGGCGCTTTCACTCTCTGGGTCAGGGTATTTCTTGCCTCAAACAGCTCCATGGTCTGCGTTCTGTTTTTTAATCTGAGAAATCCCGGACGCTCCGTCAACGACCAGGCCTCATTGTCCGGGTTGTGATTCCACTGCCAGACATTTTTCAGCCGGTTGTGCGTGTGGTCAAAGCTGTCGCTTTGTATGATTTCCTCCGTCCTCTTTTCCTCAAAGGGTACCTCCAAGCTTTCCGGAACCTTTCCGTCCTTCCCCAGCACGGGCCATCCGTCCTTCCACTCCACATTCATCAAAAAGGGCACTCTCCCCACCGCACCGCTGTCCTGGAACATCACGGCATACCAGTTTCCCTTCTCATCATCAAATAGAGGCCCCTGGGCGATCCCTCTTCCCGGAATCCACATATCGTCATACAGGACCGTTCTCCTCTCATAAGCTCCGGTAAGATCCCTGAGACGATAACAGACCTCCCTGCGCTTTCCCATCTCACCGGGAGTATCCGCCGGCCAGTCGATAAAGAGCAGATAAATGCTCCCATCCTTTACATAGGCCCTGCAGCCCTCGCAGTAAAGCCGCATACCCTCGGACGGTGTCTGAAAAAGCACCCGGTCCGTGCCCTCCACGATACCGGATACATCCTCCTTAAGCTCCACGATCCGGATCTGTCCGTTCCCGTAGACCAGATACAGCCTATCCTCCCAGCACAGGAATGACATATCGTGAAAAACCCCGTCAATTTCCGTCTTATCCCATTCGCTTTTCTCAATATCGTCCGCAGAAAACAGGTAAGTCTTTTTCATGTCATGACAGACAAAGCATGCGTAGAACCGTCCCTTATACTGCATCAGGCTGGTAGCCCACTGCCCCTTTCCGTAGGCATGTCTTCCGCTTTGAAGGCGGTAGATCTCATTATCGGCAACCTGGCTGCAGATATAGGAAACAATCTCCCAGTGCTCAAGATCCTCTGACCTGAGAATCGGGGCCGCAGGCATGTAATACATGGTGGTGGAAACCATGTAAAAGTAAGAGCCAACCCGGATAATGTCCGGATCGGGCATGTCGGCATGAAATAATGGATTATTAATCTTCATCAGAACCCTCCTTAACAGAACCGCATATTTGTTCTCAATATATTGTATCAATTTATCTTTGTTGCTATAATAATCATAGTTTAACCCTTTACAGAAGTTATAGCAACCGTTCATATAGGCAGAACGAAGGGAGGATGCATAATGAATCCAAAGAAGCTTTTTTCTCTCACGGCAAGGCAGCGTGAGGATTATCAGATCCAGCCCGACGGATTCCCCCGCTATGACTGGGAAGCAGTCACGGAGGAATATGAAATCCCACCCTATATTCCTCAGACCTTTATGCGCTTCTGGTACAACACAGAAAATACGTGCTATTCCACCCATTGGCATGATGCTCTGGAAATGATCGTTCCTCTGGAAGCCCCCTACACGGTAGTTGCGCAGGATGTCACCTATGCTCTGGAGCCGGGGGATATCCTCATCATCCCTCCCGGAATTCTCCACTCTATTATAGCACCTAAGAGCGGCACCCGCTTCATTTTTTTACATGAATTGAGTGTATTTGTCCAGCTTACGGAATTCACCCGGACTCAGTCGCTGCTGTCAAGGCCCATTCACATCACTTCGGATACTTGTCCGGAGATTTATGAGACGGAGATCAAGCTGCTTATGCAGGCCGCTTCCTGCTACTTCGGCAGCTCCTGCGCAAAACAGCTGCGCATCTATTCCTGTCTCATGGAATTCTATGCCTGCTATACGGACTACTGCGCAGAGCAGAATACCCGGACAATAAAAGCTTCCGGGAGCCTTTCCCCTAAGGATTACTCCCGAAAGCTTACGCTTCTGCTGGAATATATGAAGCAGCATTTCAACGAGGACATCTCTCTGGAAGACGCTGCCAGAAAGGCCGGCCTGTCAAAATTTTATTTTTCCCGTATCTTTAAGCAGTACACCGGGCAGACCTTCTATGATTATTTAAGCTTCCTGCGCATTCAGGCCGCAGAGACGCTGCTCAAGGATACCTCGACCCCGGTATCCGCCATCGCTCTCGCCTGCGGATACGCCAATATCTCCTCCTTTAACAGAAACTTCCGCAAATTCCAGAAGTGCACACCTTCCCAGTACCGCAGCCTCCATCGCAGCCCCGGCATGTGAGCCTGTAATCTGTCCTGCATCCCGGAATACCTCTCACTCCTTTGTCGCTCCCAGGGTGACACCTTTTACAAAGTATTTCTGCATAAAAGGATAGACCACAAGGATGGGCACGGAGGCAACGATAGTCACTGCGGCCCTGATAGAGGTCGGCGTGATTGTGTCGGCCATCTGCTGATTGTTCCCAAAGATACTGGAATTATCCCGACCCGACTGCATAGCCGAGGACAGCAGCTTCATCATCTCATACTGAAGAGTTGTCAGGTGATCCGCACCGGACGCATACA
>CAJUIO010000109.1 GCA_910586025.1 uncultured Lachnospiraceae bacterium | reverse complement strand
TCCTTAACCGCACCGATGGAAATACCCTTGACGAAATATTTTTCAAAGAAGGGGAAAGCCGCCATCAGCGGAACCATGGACAACACGGCAATGGCCATCCGCACGGTCACGCCCGGAATCTGGCGGCTGGCGGAGGGGAGACTGCTGGTATTGGACAGGTAAGATATATTATTGGTCATGTTCCTGAGCACCTGCTGAATACTGGCGCGGTTGGCATCATCCATATAATACAGGCCGTTCTGCCAGTCATTCCAGTAAGCGATCGCATTAAGCAAGCCTACCGTTGCCAGAATCGGGGTTGACAACGGGACGATGATCGTCCAGAAAATCTTAAATTCCCCACAGCCGTCTATTTTGGCCGACTCCCGCAGAGCGGCGGAAACACTGTTGGAAAAATAGTTCCGCAAAAGAATCACGTTGAAGGCATTACACAGCAATCCCGGCACAATATAAGCAAAGTACGTGTTTTTCACATGAAAAACATTGGTGTAAAAATAATAGGTCGGTATCAGCCCGCCGTTAAACAGCATGGTGAAAAACACCATGAACATAAAGAATTTTCTACCCGGCAGATTTTTCTGCGAAAGGCCGTATCCAAGGCAGGCGGTGATCAGCAGGCTGAGCGTCGTTCCCACGATGGTGACCACCACGGTGATCAGGTATGCACGGCCAATCACATCGAACTTTGAGGCGACATACCGGTAGGCATCCAGGGAAAACTGCCTGGGCCAAATAGTGTATCCGTACTTTATGGCGGCGGATTCCTCGGAAAAGGAGGACATAAAAACGATCAGGATTGGAATGACCACGATCAGACCGCACAAGATCAGCGCCACATTGGCAATTATGGAATATACCTGCTTTTCTGTTAATTTGCGCATATGCTGCTCCCCCTCCTAGAACATGGCATCATCCGGGCTCGCCTTGCGAATCGCCCAGTTGGCCACAACAACCGTAACAAAACCGATGACAGACTGCAGGAAGCCGGCTGCCGCTGAATAGCCCAGGTTTCCGGAACCGGTGAGTCCGCGGAACACATAGGTATCAATGGTCTGTGTCACCTGATGCAAAGCGCCGCTGCCCATGGGAACCTGATAAAACAGACCGAAATCCGATTTAAAGATGGCACCAAGGCCGATAATGGTCATGGTGATAATGGTGGGCTTTAAAAGCGGCATGGTGATATGTAAGAACTGCTGCCTCTTCGCAGCCCCGTCCAGCTCGGCGGCCTCGTAGTAGTCCGGGCTGATGGACAGCATGCTGGAAAAATACACAATGCTTCCAAAACCGCTTCGCATCCAGAAATGGACAAAAATCAGGATAGCCGGCCAGTACTTGACCGTGGTATACCACCTGACCGCATCCTTCCCCAACAGAGGAAGAATGGTTTTATTCATCAGACCGGTATCCACGCAAAGGAAGGCATACACGATATAGGTCACGATCTGAATGGAGATCAGGGAAGGCAGCAGAATTGTTGTCTGATATACCTTCAGCCGGCGTTTGCTGTGAATCTCGTTCATAAACAGGGCCAGCAATATTCCCACCACGGGATTGAGCACCAGAAATACCAGATTGTACAAGACAGTATTCCTGATAATCAGCGGGAAATCCGTTGTCATGGTCAGAAATTTAAAATTCTGCAGACCCACAAATTCTCCGCGGAAAATGCCGTCCACCAGGTTAACCTTGGTGAAGGACATATACAGTCCGAGCATGGGGAGGTAGTTATTAATGACCAAGTAGACCAGCCCGGGCAGCATAAATATATAGAATGGAAAGTGGGCTTTGACCCGTTTCCAAAGCTTTTTGTTCTTTTGCTTCATGATACCCTCCAAACCGCCTCCCAAACCGGAGACACTATGTCTAATTTCCGCTTCCTGCAAGAAAGGCATCTAACTGACTCTGCGCTTCCTTGATGACATCCTCAATCCCGTTATCCTTCAGGGCCTGTCGGAATTCTTCCAGCATGGCGGGCTCCAGCATACCGGACCCAAGCCCCTGATTATACTGGCTTACCACGTTCTGAACCGCTGCAATCTGCCCCTCCACCGGCGTGGGATCGAACACAAATCCCAGAGCCTTTGAGGCTGGCGCCTGGTTAAATACAGCCATCTCCTCCCACAGATTCGAAGGGCTCGGATACATGACATACTGCAGATAATTATTGGGGAACTCGAACTTGCCCCAGCTGTAGTAACCAACAGTGGCCGCATCCACGCCTTCCGGGTATTCGATGATATTGGGATCGTCCGTCTTCACGTAGTGGACATCCTCCACGCCCCAGCACAGCAGATTGTTGATTTCCGCATCATAATATAAAAGATCCAGAAGCATGCAGGCGCGTTCCACATTCGCACACTTCTTGTTGACAATCCAGTTAAAGCTGGTGTTGGTTTTCAGAACTCCTTCCGTGACATCCGGCATACACACCGAAACCATTTCCGTGCCGCAGGTGACATTTTCCTGAGACTCGATACCGGGCTTGTAGGTAGTTCCATATCCGGCAGCCGTACCGGCAGCCACCTGCTCCGAACCGTTTAAAATCGTGGCATCATACAACAGCCCCTCCTCCGCCCAGCGGTAAGCCATATTTACCAGATCCTCGTAGAACTGGCTGAAATACAGGCAGGAAACCTCGGATGAAGTGACGGGATCCATCAGACCTACGGCGGTAATTCCGTCAAAGAGATCCGTCGCATACAGACTTCCGTCCTCTCTCTGATTGGTAGACTCGAAGAACAGGGACGGCCTGGTCGCGGTACCATTTGTCAGCGGATGCATGTCAGGATGGTTTTCCTTGATCTTTCGCAGCAATTCCTCGAACTGATCATAGGTCTTAATGCTGCCCGGTTCCATACCGGTCTCCTCCACAAGATCCTTGCGCATCAGGTAGCAGTTATAAGCGACCCAGTCCTTGATAGCCGGCAGGCCCAGAAGCTTTCCGTCGTCATATCCATTCTCGATAAAGTCCCCCAGCGCCTGTGTCGCATGCGGCATAATGTCCATATAGGGGGTCAGGTCCGCGGCATACTCTTTATAAGTAGGCCATGAGAACCAGCTCACAAAAACATCACAGGGCTCGCCGGAGGAAAGCCACAGGTTCATGTTCGTGCGGGTATCGGTAAAGCCGCAGTGCTTGATATGCAGCGTTACATTCAGCTTTTCCTTGAGAATCTTGTTGATAGCCTCCTCTACCATGGCGTTATCCTGACATTCCACACCGTCAGTCTGAATAACCATGGTCAGTTCCACAGGCTCGCTGATATCGGGTCCGTCCGTCTTCGCCGTCTCTTCCTGTGCGGGCTCCTCACTGCCGGGATCGGCGGGTGCAGGTTCGGGAGCGGACTCCTTTTGGCAGGCAGTCAGGGAAAAAATCATCATGACCGCAAGCAGTGTCGCAAAAATCCTTTTCATCTTTCGTCCTCCTTGATCTTTTTTATGCATTTTCTGTGCGATAACTTTATTTTACAAAACAACGCTTCTGTTTTATATTGACAAAACAGAGATGCATATGGAAAAAACGGGAGAAAAAAGAAACCGGACACCGTGTATCAACGAGGCATCCGGTTTTCCTGTATAAAAAAGTCCTGTACTATGAAAAATCTGTCATTTATCATCCCGGTTCAGAATGCGATACTCATTGGCGGAAATTCCGGCGCTTTTGCGGAACATTTTGGAAAAATAGGCATAGTCCGAAATCCCCACGTTCAAGGCGATAATCTTAATGGGAAGATCCGAATTTTGCAGAAGCTCCTTTGCCTTGCTGATCCTCTGCTCATTTACATACTGGGTAAATCCCATTCCCTCCTGCCTGGCAAACAGGTGGGAGAGATAATCCTTGCTGATGAAAAATTTTTCCGCAATTTCCTCCCGGTTTAACGGATTTTCCAGATGGCTGCCCACATAGCTTTTGATCTGTCCAAGCAGTGCGGCGTTGCCGTCCTTTTCATTGAGGAGTACCCTCTCCTTATATTGCGCAGTCACCTTATCGAGAAACGCCAGAAGACCGGCGGCGGAATTGGTAGACTGGTCAAGGCAGTCAAGAATCTGCGGGTTTGTCAGCATCTTCTCGGCGCTGCAGGTCTCAAAGCTGTAAAAGGTGCTGACAATAAGCTGGGCAAGAACCACCAGAGTCCTTTTATCCAGCTTTCTGGCCTGGTCCTTCTTCTGCAGAAAACGCAGAATGTCCTCCCGGATCCGATCCTGCTCTCCGTCAAGGAGCCAGCCCTTCCATTTCCGGACAGCCAGCATATCGCTGACAGCCAGCTCATCCTGCGGACCCTCTGCCGCCTCCCGATATTCAAAGACACCCCCATACTGCCCCACATTATCCGCAATCATCCGGTTGAGCTCCTGGTAAACCAGCGGAAGCTGGGCAAGAGCCGCGGGACGGGAGATATAGATTGCCAGAGAGCTTTCGCTCCCCGCCGCACCGTCCTCCAGAAATTCTTCCATTGCCGGCACCAGGTCGCCGTCCTCCAGAACCATCACGCACTGCCTTCCGTTCGTCATAAAATCGGCAACCAGACGAGCCGACGGCGGAAACGCCCCGCGCAATCTCTCCATCAGCTCCTTTTCCGTCCGCTTGGTAATCCAGCTGTTCAGAGGCTGCCTGTGATAAAACAAAGCCGCAAGCACCACCCTGTAGAGACCGTTTGCCCTCAGGTAAATCTGCGCATCCTCCAGGATGTCCCGAATCAGCCCCGCATCATAAGCCGGCTTATGCAGGAGGATTTCCTTCCAGGCATGCTCCCGCCTGAGGGCGTACTCCTGCGCCTGACCGCCGTCCGCTGAATCCTTTTTCCTCAGAAGCATCTGGTTGAGCACATGAATAATAGAGTTTTGCAGCTTTTCATATTCCACGGGCTGCAGAATATAGTCGTAGCATCCAAGACGGATCGCGGCCTGGGCATAGCGAAAGGAATCGTGACTGCTCAGAAAGATCACGCCCACATCCGCCTTTTTCTTTTGAAGAATATCCGCCAGCTCCAATCCGCTCATTCCAGGCATTTCAATGTCCGTGATCAAAAGCTGAATGTGATTTTTCTCTATGATGTCCAGGGCCTCTTTTCCGGAAAAAGCAAAAAACAGACGGATCTCCCCGATCCCCGCCCAGTCTACCCCCTGGGCAATTCCGTACACCACATCATACTTGTCATCTACCAATAAAATATTCATCGCACCCTCTATATCTCTTCCTGTTCCCCGGCCAACGCAGGCAAAAGGATTTCCGCAGTGGCTCCCCCGGTTTCATTGTTGCTGATGGCCATAAAGGACTGTCCCGCAGGATACATCAGCTTCAGCCGGTTATATAGATTGGAAAGACCCACATGATTTCCCCTGCTTACAAATCCCTGCTTTTTTGTCTGAGAAATATATTCCTCGCTAAAGCCGCATCCGTTATCGCTGATACGGAGACGGAGAAATTTTTCCGCCTCCTCCCCGAAGGTGCGCACCTCGATGTCTACATTCAGGTCTCTGTTTCCTGCCGCCGCGTGCTTTACGGCGTTTTCCACAAAGGTCTGCACCAGAAGCTTCGGCACCAGAACCTGCGCCGCATCAGGATCCACGGTGATGGAGACCGCAACATGATTTACCGCACCCGCATTGATGATGTCCAGATAATACCCCACATGCTCCAGTTCCTTTTGAAGGGCAGCTTTTTTTCCGCTGTCATAGGTCAGATAGCGGAAGTAGCCCGAAAGGGTTAAAACGATAAACTGCACCTGGTCATACTGCTTTGTCTGTGCCAGGGCGTAGACATACTTCATGGAGTTCAGGTAAAAGTGAGGCTCGATCTGCAGGGTGAGAAACTGGATCTCATACTGCCTTCTTTTCAGCTCGCTTTCATAAGAATCGATTTTGAGAACCTTGATCCGTTCCGTCATTTCATTCAGGGTCTTATAAACGCTGAAAAACTCCTTCGGAGTGTTCTGCGGAACAACGATGCGGTGTTCCAGGTTCCCGTCCCTGATCTTCTCAATCCCCTTTTCCAGATATTGAAGGGGCCTGAGCACCGCCCGGGAAAAATTGCTGAAAATCCAGATGTATACCGCAAATATCGCAACGGCGGTGTATTTTAGAATGCGGATCACATCTTCGAATTCCTGGGATACCAGACCTTCCTTGACAAAAAACACGGGCCGCCTCAGGTTCGGGGAATAGGTGCTTACCACCATCCAGTTTCCCTGTGCAGAGGTGCCTCCCGGCCGGGAGTTAGTCAGGGACAGCCCGGCGGCAGCCTCCGGCACCTCCACCATAAAGGAATCCTCGTCGCTGAGCAGAACAATACAGCTGTGCTCATCCAAAAACATGGCATAAAGCTCCACCAGCGTCTTTGCGCGGATCGCCTGTCCGATCACCATATTGCCGTCCGAGATCATATAGAGGAAGTACCATTCCCCGCCTATAAGCCGGGGCTCCCAGGAATGATCGGTGCCAGCCTGCATCATGTCCATGTTTTTGGCAAAATAATGGATATCCTGCTTCTCCCTCGAAGAAAAGGAGGCCGTAGAAGACAGGGTAATGGCGGAGCAGTCAAAAAGAGACGTCTTTTTCCGGGCAAAGACGACCTCGGAGAGAGTAGACATCAGAATCTGATTTTTCAGGTCTCCGGATACGTTGGCAACCGCAAAATAAGCCTCATTCCGATTCTCGGCCCGCAGCAGATCGCTCATGTGGGCACCGGATATATGGTAGGAAACCAGGGCGGCGGAAGCGTTATCCAGATTTTCGTCCAGAGAAGCCCGGCGCATATCCAGAATACTGAGATATTGAGCCGCACTCTCCTGCTCCAGCTTTCTGACGGCGTAGTCCGTACTGCAGACCAATATACCCAAAATGACTATAAGCCCCAAAAGCAGAGCGGCGATTCCCCATTGCCGGATAGACAGCCCGCTATCCCGGTCCTTCTTTCCCATAATCAGAAATTTTCTTCTTTCCATACCGGCCTCATGAATGTTTCTCTGTTACCTGGTTCATAAAACGGTTCCGCAGATAATATGCGGCTCCCTTTCGCACCTGTTCCGTAAAGAGGGAATTGTCAAACAGAACCTTGATGGGCACCTTCAAATGTCTTTCCTCCTCCTGCCTGCTAAAGGCCGCCATACTCTCATGCAGCATATCCAGCTGAATGGGAAAGGCATCGTGGAAGATAATGCAGTCCGGGTCAATCATCAGCTGAATATTATAAAACAGTCCGGCAAAATATTGCCCGATCAGCCGGATCTGCTCCACGGCGCAGGCGTTTCCCTCCTGAGCGGCTCTCAGCAGATCGTCCACGGAGCAGATCTCGTCCGCCTCAAGTCCGGCGGCAAGTCCCTGTTCCACGGCCCGGTTAATCCGAAGCCGAATACTCTCGGGATACAGCATGGATTCAAAGCAGCCCCTTCTGCCGCAGCGGCAGGGATAACCGCCCTCAAAATTCACCATGGTATGGCCGATCTCACCCAGCAGGCCGTGGCTCCCCTTGATTACCCGGCCTTCCTTTATATAGGTCGCACCGATACCGCAGCTGTGCGCCATTACATATACACAGGAATCATCCTCTCCCTGCGCCATGGCAAGATAGCTGGCGTAGCCGCTGAAATTGCACATATTATCCAGATATACGTCAAGATCGCACCCAAGACAATCGCACAGATCCCGGGAAAGAGGCCGGTTATGCCCCCATTTTCCGCAGGTATCGCTTCCCGTAAACTCTAAAAGAATTCCGTTGTCGCTGTCCACCATGCCGGACACGGCGATGGCGATCCCGTACAGCTCCTCCATCCCCACCCTTGCCTCCTCCAGCATCATACGGATCAGAGCCCCAAGCTGTTGCACGATCTCCGGATAGGACAGCCGGGACAGATCCGCAATCCGGTACTCGAGACGGGTCAGGGCAAAATTATTCAGTTCGGCAATCGCATTATTGGCACTCACGTATATGAAAATACTGTATTTATAGTCCGGCGAGATGGCATAGGAAGCCGCCCGCTTCCCTCCCTGCCTTGTGGAGCTGCGTTTCTCCCTTTCTATTACCATGCCGTCCTCTGTAAGCTTTGCCAGAATATTCTGCACGGCCGTGCGGCTCAGCCTCATCTTTGCCACGATTTCATTCACTGTCTGACTGTCCTCTTCCGACAAAATCCGCAGCAGCCTTCTGCAGTTCTTTATCCTCAGATCCTGCGGTCTGGTTCCTTTTGCATCCATTCTCTTTTCCCCATTTCCTGTTTTCACGTTACTCCACTAAGTTACGAAACTATATTATAATTTTAATTTAAACTATAAAATATGTCAATATTATGCCTTATTTTTCTATGTTTTCACTTATACATTAGTTATAACATATAGTTGTATTTCTAAAATTCAAATGCTATAATTGACGTATTCACAAAAGAATGGAGGAAACGCCTATGTATAACAAAAATATTCAGGATTTTCTGTGCAGTGAATCTGACCCTGTGGTTCAGACCGGGGCCGGCAGGGTCAGAGGCTACAGAATCAACGGAATCTATACCTTTTGCGGGATCCCCTATGCCAGGGCAGAACGCTTCCGGCTGCCGGAGCCCGTTGAACCCTGGGAAGGTATCATGGACACCCAGGATTACGGTCATGTCTGTCCCACAAGGCCGGAGCATACCACGGTGGGAAATCTCGCCTTCCCGAAGCGCTACTGGCTTGCGGATGAAAACTGTCAGTATCTGAACATCTGGACAAAGCAGTTAGATGCCGATGCGAAAAGACCTGTGGTCGTGTGGCTCCACGGCGGCGGATTTGCAGCCGGATCCTGTCTGGAATTGGAATGCTACGACGGGGAAAATATGTGCCGCTACGGCGATGTCGTCCAGGTTTCCCTGAATCACCGTCTCAATATCTACGGCTTCCTTGACTTGTCCGATTATGGTCCCGAATATGAGGCCTCCGGTATTGCGGGCATGGAAGATATCGTATCGGCCCTGAAATGGATTCGGGACAATATCACCGCCTTTGGGGGAGATCCGGAAAATGTGACTATCCTGGGGGAATCCGGCGGCGGCGGAAAGGTGCGCACCCTGATGCAGATGGCCTCCGCGGACGGCCTGTACCACAGGGCGATTGTTGACAGCGGTATCCTGCCCTGTCAGGATACCACTCCCGAGGAGGAAAAGGAAAACGCCAGGGCCTTTGCGGGAAGAATCGTGGAAGCGGCAGGCGGACTGGAATGTCTTCTCCAGATGGACAACTATCATCTGCAAAATCTGATTGACCGGACAGCCGGGACGGATTTCTTCAACTGGTGTCCCGTACCCCGCACCGGAAGCTATACCGGCGAGTGGTACAATGCGGGCTTTCGGAAGGAGACCCTCCACATTCCCCTGATTGCAGGCAGCGTATTTACCGAGCTGGTTCCCCGGCCCAGGCAGATCAATGACAAAAACGCCCTTACCCAGGAGCAGCGGTATCAGGCCATAGTGGATGCCTACGGCGAAGAGCCTGCGCCCGCCATTTCAGAGGCATTCCGGAAGGCCTATCCCGAATTCAACGTGTACTTTGCATCCCTTGCGGACTGCATGGTCCGCCGTCCCACAGTGGATTTCTGCGTAAAACGCACTATGGCAGGCGGCAGGGATACCTACAACTTCCTGTTTGCCCACGAAACCGGATACAAGGGAGGGCTGCTCTCCACCCATGCGGACGAGCTGGCCTTTGTATTCCACAATGCGGAATATATAGGGGCCCTGTTTGCCGGGGAGCAGACCTGGAAAATTCAGGACGAGATCTTCTATTCCTTCATGGCCTTTGCCAGAACAGGCGATCCCAACAATGAAAAGATCACCCCATGGAAAAGGGTCACGCCCCAAGAGCGCAACTGCTTTGTATTTTCAAAGACACCCGGCAACCGGGTCTCCCACGACGAAGAGCTCATGGAGCTCATAGGGAAATATTCCAGACACGCCCAGCCCCGCTGGGTAAAAAAGCAGACTGAAAAGGAGAGTACGAAATGATAGACGAATTGGTATTTGAAAATCCCCGCATCATCGAGGATGACTATTTCCGGGCAACAGAGACATTTCCCGGAATCTACAAGATTTCCCAGCCCTGGTTCCGGGAAGGAACTCTGCTGTCCTTTGGCTTTTTAATTGTGGGAACCAAAGCCGCCATCATGTATGATTCTATGTTCGGCTATGGAAATCTGCGGAAATTCTGTGAAAAAATCACGGATCTGCCGCTGCTCATGGTTAATTCCCACTTTCACGGCGACCATGCCGCCGGCAATTTTGATTTTGACTGCTGCTACATCCACCCCTTTGACCTTCCCGGCATCTATCAGGGCTTTGCGAAGACCGGGGAGGCGCTCCTTGCCCGGGCCGTTGAAACGGCCAGGCCTGAGTTTGTCAGCCGCCTTAAGGAGGAGGACATGTGCCGGTCCCGTCCCATGAAGGCTTTCCCCATTTTTGACGGAGATGTCTTTGATATCGGAGACCGGGAGCTCACCGTAATTCACGTGGGCGGCCATTCCCCCGGCAGCATCATGCTTCTGGACCCCGCTTACCATGTCGCCTACTCCGGGGACACCTGCAACAACGATACTATCGTCACCCGGGGAGACTCCATTGAGGAGTATCTGGAAGGCCTGATCCATCTGCGCAAATACACGGATGATATCAAATACCTTTTTGGGGGCCATGAGGATTTCCCGGCCTCCATTATAGATGAGGGGATCGACCTGTGCCGCAGGGTAATTGCCGGGACAGACGACCATACGGAATACGAGGTGCCCTTCCCCGGCGGCCGAATCATCAAAGCCATGTTCGCAGCCAGGATGAAAACCTTCTACCGCCGCGAGGACGGAAAGGATATGAATCTCCAATACAGCCCCGGCAACATCCGTTTTTCCGGAAAGAAAAAGCGCACGATTACCGCGGCGGAGCCTGATGCCGTTCGAAGCTATCCGCTTGATTAATCCTTTTCACATTCTCCACAGATTTCCCCGGAGGTCTGTAATCTACCTTTGCGGAATGCGCTTGCCGTCCCCCGGACAACAGCGGCGCATTTCGCAACCGGGGCTTTTGACACCCCAATCCCAAGAAAATTATTCCAAATCCTCAATTCGACCTGATTGAATCGCCGCAATGTTTTTCTTA
>CAJUIO010000108.1 GCA_910586025.1 uncultured Lachnospiraceae bacterium | reverse complement strand
TCCCAAAATCCTTCCAAGCTTCCCTGTCAACAGATTAAGCAGATATCTGAACTCCTCCGTCCTTCCGAACAGGAAAAGAAAAATTCCGTTAAACGCCGCACATATCACCACAAACATCACGGCAAAGGAGGCGATGGTCACGGACCGCATCACAAGGGCCTTCACCGCTGACAGAAGTCCGAAGGTGCCAAGCAGCGTTATCAGATATTTTGCGGAATCTATAAAGTATTCCCTCACCGGCCGGTCCAGGATCACACGATAGATGATCACCGGCTTGGTCACATTGGCGATGAGGCCCGATACAATGGTGCCCACATAAACCCCGACCAGACCGATCCTGCGCACCAGCGCTATGGAGATCACCAGATTTACACCCCCCTGGATAAGCGCAAGGTATTTGTCCTGCTCGAACACCCCCGCTGCCGTCTTGAAGTTGGAGAGCACGATCCGGTCCCCCTTAAAATAATAGTCAATTAAAATGCAGATCACCACGGAAAAGGCCAATGTCCTCTCCTCTCCCAGCCAGAGCTCAATGAGAGGTGTGAGAAGAAGGGAAAAACCCATGGCGGAAAACCCGTAGATCCAGCATGCCGCAAAACGGTAAACCTTAAAGATCTGATACTGCTTCTGCCTGCTCTCTGTGGCAAAAAGATTTCCGAAGCTGGAAAGCACGGAGTTAAATATAATGTTAACCACATTTGCCACGGAGTTCAGAACCATATTGTAGTTGTCCACGAAGCTGCTGACCGCCGCACTGATAAAGCCGGTTATGATCATGCTGTCTGTCTGCAGCCTCGCCACGTCCCCCACCTTGTGGAACACCAGCGCCTTTGTCTTAGTGACGATCTCCGCAGTCTCCTCCCCGGACAGCTTCCTGACATCTCTGTCTTTGAGATATGGATACCTCCGGTCCAGATAACGGCTTACAAAAATTTTCTGTAAGAGCTCCACCCCGGCCGCAGTAAGCAGGTAGGCGTAAAAGCTGCCCGTCGCCAGAATCACCGCCATCTGAAGCACCACCGTGATCATCTTGGTGACGGTTATGATATTTGTCTGAATATAGTTCTTCTGTTCCGCATTGATGAGACTGTACTTGTAGGAGACAAAGTAGGTGCTCACCGTGTTAAACAGGAAAATCAGATAATAGAGTGTCAGGTCCCTCACCGGGATCCCCTCGGAGGCCTTTACGATATAGGGCAGAAAGGGTGCGCAGGCAATCCCGATCACTGCCACCACGATCCCGATCACACGGTAGGCCTGCTTGTACAGAAGCATGTAGGACTTGATCTTCTCAATGTCCTTTCTGGCCACCGGCTTGTAGAGGCTGTAGTTTAACGCTGTCCCGATTCCAAGCTCCGCCATGGAAAGAACGGAGAGCACATTGGTGTACAGGCCGTTCACTCCGTTTAAGGTGTCTCCCAGGTGCCGGATGAACAGCGTCCGCAGCACAAAATTCAGAATCTGTGTTATTAAATTTCCGGCCTGTCCGAAGGCGATATTTTTTACAGCAGCCTGCACTCTTCCCATAATCTGTCTACTTCTTTCCCCGTCTCCACTGCCCTCTCCTGATAGGAGGGCATAATCTCTGAAAGCCTTGTCCTTATTTCGTTTTCATTCGCAAGAAGCCAGGAAAATCCCCTGGCAAGCTCTTCCCGGTGCCTGAGGCTCTGCACCGGCAGCACATAGTTTTCCTGCGCATCGAACAGATCCTGTGCAATTCCTGCGGCCTTCACGGAATAGCCTACCACCAGAGTGGGAACACAGGAGGAATAGGCGGCTATGGTGGCGTGAGTTCTTGCCCCCACGAACAGTCTGCAGCGGCCGATCGCTCCCTTGAGCTCCTGACAGCTTCCGTCCGGGATCTGCACCACTCTTCCCGTATTGCGGAACGCATCATACAGCTCTTGGATCGGTTTTCTGTCATCGCTTCTTGCCCACACTACATGAGGGATCAGGGCGATCTGCATATCCGTATTTTCTATGATAAACCGCAAAAGATAATGATAGCTTTCCATGGTAATTCCCGCCCGGCTCTCATTGTCCTGTATCATGGGACTCACATTGACTCCCACCGTATTGCCGGCGGTAAAGCCCTTTGGAAGAGGGAGCTCCTTTGCCCGAAGCGTGAATGCCGGATCCGGATAACAGAGGATCCGGAGGTCTGTTTCCCCCGCCCGCTCCTTCATCTTGAGGAGGGCGTGGCAGGTGATGCTCTCCCTGGCTATTATGGTGTGATATCTCATGAGGTCCTCCGCGATATCCTTCCGTTCAAGAAGCTCCGGTTCAATGGAGCAGCCAAGCAGCACCGTCCTGGTTCCCTTTCGGTTAAAGGCCGAGTTTGCAAGACGCAGATCCTTCAGCATGTTATCGTAGCAGTAGTTGTCCCCGCCGATGGAGACGGCAAGAGGCGGCACCTTTCCCCGGAAGACATCCCCATAGCGGTAGCGGATAAAGCTCTCCTCGTCCCCCGAAAGCCTGCGGTAACCGTAATAGAGAATGTGAGCCAGCCTGTGATCCTCAAAGCGCCGCTCGCTTTTGATCTCGCACAGCTCCCTCAGGGAATATCTCTCGTCCTCACTGCCGTAATAGCTCACAAGCACCGGCTTTTCCTTTATCATATGGCAGACGCTGTTTACGATAGCCTCACAGCCGTGATTTCCGCTGCCGGCATGCATATACATGACCAATTTCTTCTCGTCCATGAACACTCCTGTTTCTATTTGTCTCTGAAATGATACAAAAAAAGGTACAGCCCCGGCGCATTCAGGAAAAATTTCCTCTTTACCTGATACCCCTCCGGGAGATTCCTGCAGGCCCCAGCCGCCCTGCTCTCTTCCTTCAGCTTGTCATAGCATATCCTCACATACTTCTCATTCTTCTTCCGCTCCGCCGGGGAAAGGGCGGCCAGCTTTCCCACGGTAAGGAGAATCCCCATGATCAGGATCATGGTCACCTGGTCGTACAGCCTGGGATCCATTTCCAGAATTTCCTTCCTCGCCAGCTCCCAGCAGGTGATCTGATCCATGTATCTTGGCGTAAACCTCCTGTTCATGGCTCCCTTTGGATTCTGATAGTAGCCGTAGCCCGGATAGCTGATCTCCGAAACGCTGCGGATATAGGGCAGGAGCCGTACCAGAAACAGCATATCCTCCCCGATGGTCAGCCCCTCCTGAAAGCCCAGATTCCCGACAGCCGCCCTGCGGTAAAGCTTGCTCCAGCACCGGCTGTTCCCGTTCAGAACCTGCTCCTTCAGATATTCGGCGGGAGCATAGGTCCGGGGCTCCTCAATCCGGTAGCGTTTTCCCAGAAAGCTCTGCCACTGCGCATCATTCCCAAAGGAATAAAATCTGCAGCCTGCGACATCGCTCCCTGTCTCCGATATACAGCCGTATAAAACCTCCACCGCCCTCGGGCGGAGCCTGTCGTCCGCATCCACGAAGGTGATATAGGTTCCCTTGGCCGCGCGGATTCCCGCATTTCTTGCCGCGGATACTCCCGCATCCTCCGTGGAGATCACGTGTATATTGTCAAATCTTTTCTTGAGTCTCACACAGACGGCACCCGTGCCGTCCGTGGAGCCGTCGTTGACGATAATGATTTCCAGATTTTCATAGGTCTGGTTTTCCAGGCTCTCTATGCACTTTTCGAGATAAGCCTCGCCGTTGTAAACCGGCACGATCACACTGACAAGTGGCAGCATCGCTCTCTTTCCTTTCTCCGCTCTATCCCTTTGCTCCCCGGTAATACCAGATTATGGCTCCCCGAAGCAGGCTTACCGTGAGATGTCCGGGATGTCTCATGACAAGATACAGCAGCTTATTTGACCTCTCCTCCACAGTCACCGGCGTATTCCTCACCAGATTCCTGACCTCGCAGGACCTGCACAGAGAGATAATGTTTCTGCGGTATCCGCTCTTATTTCCCCTGGCCTCGTTTTTCAGAACCAGCATCAGCCAGAATACGGCTTCCTGATCTACCTGCCTAAGCCGCCTCTCCTTTTCCTCCCCGGCAAACTTATCCTCCACGATCCTTCTGGTAATCTGCACCACCAGCTTTATATTGTCATACAGCCCGGGATTATATTTGTGGATCATGGACTCGCGGATATAGCGGTAGTGGTAGTAAGCCTTGTGATCCATGATGACAAGCCGCCTGCAGTCGATCAGGGCAGGCAGCATAATGGTGGTGTCCTCCGCAACCACCACTGCCGGATCGCTGTATTTCTGATTTTCCTCTATGAGCCTTCTTGCGATCAGCTTCATGCATCTGGAAATAGTGACATAGCGTTTCTCCCGTCCAAGAAGATTGGGGATCACCTCGCGTCTCATATCCTCTTCCAGATATTCTCCGGGAGAGAGCTTCTGATACACCCTCTCTCCTCCCTCCTGCCTCTCGATCACATAATCGCTGGCTATGATCTCCCGCTCCTGTCCCGTAAGGTGACGGGCCATCTCTTCAATCATGGTAAGCTCCACCCAGTCATCGCTGTCCACAAAGCACAGGTATGCGCCGCTGCTCTCCGAAACTCCTCTCTTCCAGGCAGAGATCAGCCCGCCATTCTCCTTGTGAATGGAACGGACCCTTTTATCCTTTTCCGCATACTCGTCACAGACTGCGCCGCTCCCGTCCCCGGACCCATCGTCCACAAGAAGGATCTCAAGATTCCGGTAGGTCTGGTGTATCAGGGAATCCACGCACTCTCTCAGATATTCTTTCACATTATAGACTGTAACGATCACACTGATCTTATAGTTTTCCATATTGAACTTACTCCAAAACCTTTTTATAGACTAAAAGAAGCTGCTCCATGTTTTCCTCAATGGAAAACTCCGCTTCCACCTTCCCTCTTGCGCTCCCGCCAAGCCTTCTGCACAGCGCCTCATCCGAAAGCGCCTCTGCGAGCCCTCTTTCCAGATCCTGCGCATTCCTTGGCTCTATCAGGATTCCTGTTTTCCCCTCAACGATCATCTGGGGGATTCCCCCCACATTGCTTGCAACCACGGTACAGGAATAAGCCATGGCTTCGAGAATCGCTACGGATTGTCCTTCAAAATACGAAGGAAGCACGAAGATATCACATTCCCTCAGATATTTTTCCTTTTCCTCACCGCTCACCCAGCCGATCCATTCCGTACAGCCGGACAGAGCCTCCACCTGTCCTTTCAGCTCCGGATCCTCAAAGATACCACCCAGATACAGACGGACATCCGGAAACCTCTCCTTTAAGGACGGCATCACGCCAAGCAGCTCGCCGATCCCCTTCTCCCTGCAGATTCTTCCCAGAAACAGAATACGGCGGCACCCGTATTTCTTTGACACGGGGGGCGGAATCGGTATAGAATCCGGCAGCACCGTGATCTTTTCCCTGCCGATCAGCCTTCCGAAGAATTCCCCGAGATAAGGTGCGATCACCACAAAGGCATCTCCCATGGCGAGAACCCTGCGCACCCTTTCCTTTCCCTTATCGGAAAGGCCGCCGTAGAAATTTTCAAAGTCTCCGCCGTGCTGGTGGATCACGATTCTTTTGCGAAAAAGCCGGGCCGTCCGGACAAACACGGACTTGCGGTAATAGCTTGCGTCAGATGCCATGTTCACATGCACGAGCCCGAAGCCGGGAAGCCAGAGCAGGAAGCACAGGTATGCTGCTGCCGCCTTGAGGAGCTTTCGCAGCTTACTGCCCTCCACCATGGTTCCTATATAGGTGAGCCGGACTCTTTTATCAAGCCCTGCCTCATAATAATTGTTTACCACGCCGGAAATACCACCGTGAACGCTCCGGTCCGGCCCTATCATCAATATACGCATATCCACCTTGCTACTTCGAGCCCTTTCCCGTAAACACCACCCCGATTGTCTGCAGCAGAATCTTAAAATCCAAAAGCAGTGACCAGTTGTCAATATATTTCAGGTCGTACTTTACCACGTCGTCAAAATCCTCGATCTCACTTCTGCCGCTCACCTGCCACATTCCAGTAAGCCCCGGGGTCATGCTGATCCTTCTGCGGTAGTACTGGTTATACTTCTCAAATTCATCCTCCGTGGGAGGTCTTGTTCCCACCAGACTCATATCACCCTTCAGAACATTATAGAACTGGGGCAGCTCGTCAATGCTGGTCTTGCGGATAAACCTCCCCACTCTTGTGATCCGTGGGTCGTTTTCCATCTTGAACATAAGGCCCTGCATCTCGTTCCTCTGTTCCAGCTCCTTCTTGCGCTCCTCCGCATCCAGATACATGGAACGGAACTTGTATATTTTGAACCTTCTCCCGTTTCTTCCGATTCTCGTCTGGGAAAAAAGAATGGGCCCGGGGGAATCAATCCGGATGGCAAGCGCCACAAAGGGGAAGAACACTCCCGTGATCACAAGACCCACGGCACCACCCAGAATATCAATAAAGCGCTTGATCATCATCCTCTTATAGCTGCTCTGAAACCTCGTATAAGTGACCACTGTATAATCCCCGAAGCTCTCAATGCGGCCCCTTTGTCCGCTCATCCCGGGCACCTCCAGATTATAATGGCAGTCCACCCCCATCTCGTTAAAGCCCCTCAGGAGATATTCCACATCATTCTGCGCCATGGAGGGAACACTGACAAACACCTCGTCCAGAGCCATGGTTGTGGCGGACTGAATGATCTTCTCCCCATGCCATACCGGAATACCCTGAAAGCTTTTTTCTCCATACTTCTCCCCGATGCAGCCGATCGCCACGATCTGATAGCTGATCCCAAGCTCCTCCCGAAGACGCTGGACCGTCTGCGCAATCCGCTCCCTCTCCGAGATGATCATGATCTTGGTTACGCCCTTCTCGGAGGAAAGATTCCTGCGAAGAAGCTTCTTGAACCCGTAGTGAAGCGCTATGGTGAGCAGCGTATTCATGATCACGAAATATCCCATGACCAGACGCGAGAACACGTCCGCCCACTTGAGGAAGTACATCACCACCTCCACCACGAAAAACATAATCAGATTGTACTGCGCCACCGCCGAGCATTCCTTCCAGATATTCCTCCGAAGGAAGTTTCTGTTCCAGTCCAGGAAAAAGCTGTAGATTGCGCAGAACAGCAGAAAGACAGGGCACACCTGAAAGTGTATGCTCTTATCCTCCATATCCCTGAAATTGCCGAACCGAACGTATGTGGATACGATAAAAGAAACTACGATACTTAAAAGGTCCGCAAAAAAAAGGCCGTATGTCACAAACACCTTATTCTGACGAGTCATCTAAGATACTCCTCCCCTTAAGAGCATTGCCGGAGCCTGAAAGAAATACCCCTTTTTCCCTTTGTCTGCTCCGAACATGGGACCAAACCGGGCTCCGATCATAAACAGTGAGTAGTCTCTGGCAAGGTAAACCGAGACAATATGAGCCTCTACCAGAGTATAGATAAACAGGGCAGACAGAAGCACAATCCCCATATATTCCTTTTCCCGGTAAAGCTCTCTGATAAGTAAAAGCAACACAAGTATAAAAACGCAGGCGGGCAGAATGCCATACCAATAAAACAGACGCACCCAGCCAAGATCAAAATAATACTCATTTTCCGGCACACCCAGCCATCTCCATGTGGGCAGCGTTCCCGCATGAGACGCAGAATCATAATATAAATTAAAAATTCTGTCCGAAAGCAATCTGTCAAATTTCCGAATCCCTTCATGAAAGAGAATCCTTTCGCTTAAGGCTGCCGCAAGCCATGCAACCGCCGCACAGCACATGAGCAGGAACGCACTTATTCCATAGATAAACTTTTCCCTCCGGAGTCTTTCAGAACAGGCAAGCACAAGGGCAGCCGCAACGGCAAAAGCCGTCACCATCATTCCCGTCTTGGAGCCCGTCAGGAAAAACACTCCAAAATTCAGAAGAAAAAGAGGAATATAACCGTACCATCTGATTTTTTTCCCATATAGGTATAAAAACAGCAATACCAGCATAAAGAACATGCAGTGCAGCGAATTAGGATGCCCCATTCCCAGGCAGTATCTTGTCTCCTCCACATCTCCCCGGAAAATGCCTGTAAGCTTCACCGCTCCTAAAACTCCGGAAACAGACAGTGAAATAATCAGCAGACAGCCTGTAAGAACCACTTTGAACATATAAGAAAAAATCGCCCTCTCGCCTGTATCACGGCAGGCGGCAATCATTGTCACAATACGTATGATCTCATTTCTACCCGTTACGAGATAAGAAATAACCCCTAAAATCTCAAACAGTGCAATAATTGCCCACTCCTTAACCGTATATCTCGTCATACACACTTTGACCGCAAAGATCAGAAAGGTCAGCTGAAAAAGCCTGCCTTCCACCGGATTAGTCAGAGCGCTCTTGTCTGCAAGCAAAATCAGTAATTCAATTGTAAGACCAGTGAAAAAAAGCACATTACCCGTTTTCTGCCTCATACGCTTCTAAATCTCCTTACCAGAGCCCTCCGGATCTTCTTTGCATAAAACCAGCCATAGACCAGCCTGCTGCGGATTTTCTGGAAAAAGGCTCCCGCCGCACCCGGTCTCTGATTTCTTCTCGCATACTTCCGGGATTTTCTCTTGTATTCTTCCAGCTGAGCGCGGCACTCCCCGGCCGAGAACAGCCTTCCCCTTCTGTCCATATAGTGGAACAGACTGTAGATGTTCTGCTCCGATGCCCAATAGCCGTCCGACACATTATGCCTTGCCCAGTATTTGGGAGCGATGGCAAACTTCAGGGTCTCGCTGGTATGAGCCGGGAACAGGGCGAAGGAGGAATTGGAGAGCAGAAGATAATGGGCGTTTTTCAGCGTCACATAATCCTTCCCGATGTCAAAATGATGGGCCTCTATCCCCGGAAGCAGCTTTCCTGCCGCCTCCACGTCGTCCGTGACGATCATAAATTCCATATCCGGACGGATTCTCTTCATCTGCCTCATGCCATGAATCCAGTATTTCTTATCGATAAAAAGCTCCGGGCTCCCCGTGTACTCTCCGCCCCTCATGTTAATGATGCACAGATTCTCCCTGCTGTACTCATAGGAATCGTACTCCGGCTTTACCTTAAGCCACTGCTTCACCTGATCCATATATCTGATAAAATAGGACTCGTCCTGCATGTTCCCGTATATCAGGGTGTTGTCCCTCACATGATGGATCCCCTCGTCTCTTCCGCTGACATAACAGCCGTGCTCGCAGTCATGACAGGAATTTCCCACATACAGCCTGGTATCGTCATCCCGGTAGATCTCGAAGTGTCGCTTCTCCTCCTGGGTGATGACATGTCCAAGATCCACGTCCATAAAGTACATGCCCCGGTCGCTGTGCATATTGACAGCAAAGACCTCCTGCCCCGCCGTCCCGAATTCATATCCGTTCTCCTCGGCAATGGCTCTTGCCGTCACGTAGCAGAAAAGCTGATTTCCAAGGCCCTGTCCCTTCAAAAATTCTGTCCCGATCATTCTCCCGCTCCTACGCCAGCGTGGTCTCCACCAGTCTGGCATTCTCTACTTTATATATCATATCACACTTTTCAATCGTATTTAAGCGGTGGGCAATAATGATCATGGTCTTCCGCCCGTGGAAGCTGTTCACCGCCTCCATCACCGCCGCCTCCGTGTCGTTGTCAAGGGCCGAGGTGGCCTCGTCAAACACAAGAATCTCCGGATCATTATACAGAGCCCTGGCAATCCCGATCCTCTGCTTCTGGCCGCCGGAGAGACGAACGCCACGGTCTCCGATGGTGGTGTCAAGCCCCTCGGGCAGCTCCTCCACGAATTCCTTCAGCTGGGCTTCCGCAAGAACCTCCCAGATTCTCTCATCGTCAATCTTGTCCGCATCAATTCCAAAGGCGATATTGTCCCTTATGGACTCGTCAATCAGATAAATAGCCTGGGGAATATATCCCACCTGGGCCAGCCAGGATTCATAGTTCTTGAAAATATCCACGCCGTCGCAGGTGATCTCTCCCTCCTGGGCATGGAGAAGCCCCAAAAGCACGTCCACGATCGTGGATTTTCCGGCACCGGAGGCTCCAATAATTCCGACGGATTTTCCCTTTGGCACCACCATGTGGGCATCCTTGAAAATAGCCTTCTCCGAATCCGGATAGTGAAAGCTGATATGGTTCAGCTCGATCTTATCCTCCAGCTTCAGCTTTTCGCTCTGGGAATTGGCTCTGCGCAGAGCCAGCATTTCATCTGTCTTCATGCCCTCCTGCAGATTCTCATACACAAAGTCGAGGCTGGGCTGGGTATAAGCGATCTCCGTGATATAGGTATTGATCCGGTTCACGCTGGGCAGCACCCGGACAGCCGCGACCGCAAAGGCCGCTATGCTGGTGGCAAACTCCGTCATATCCCCGCCGCCGCTGATATACACGGCCATAAAGGCCAGCATGCTCACGATAAACACCGTCTCGATCAGAACCCTCGGCATATTGTTCATCACCGCATAATTCCTGGCAACGTCCGCCCCGAACTTTCCGGTCTCATAGTAATTTCTGACAAAAAACTCCTCCCGGTTCAGGACCTTCACATCCTTAAGGCCATAGGTGGCCTGAATGCGCCACTTGGCGATTCTTGACTGAATGGCCTGGTTCCTTGCCCCGATCCGGTTCAGCCTGGGTTTAAACACTCTGACGATAAACAATGTCATGATCCCGAACACCAGAATCACAAACAGCGTAAGACTCACGTTGCTAAGGAGCATTACCATGAAGATGAGAACCGAAACCACCACCTCGCTTGCCATCTGCAGCATGGCCAGAATCAGGGAAAAGGTCTGGGGGATATCACCGTCCGTAATCCGGAACACCGTGGGAATGTCCGCACCCAGGTATTTCTCATAGGGACGGTTCAGAAATTCCGCCATAACCCGGCTGATCATCCGGTTCCTGTTCTGTGTAATAAAAGTATTCTGCATATATGTCAGAAATAAAATATACAGATTCTTGATTATATAAATGGCCATCATCCCGAACAGAAGCGTCATGGTAAGCTGCCTGACTGTCTCGATCCGTAGGAACCCGCAGAGGCTTCTGAGGATTTCATATTCGCTGATAAAATCCATAATCCCCTCCGGCGCAAGCAGCACGTTCACCACCGGGATCATGGCTCCCACTCCCAGAGTCTCCAGAAGACCCCCGATAAAAATCATCACGCCAAGACCCACAAGCTGGAGCTTCTGCTTCCTGTCAAAAATATAGCTTATCTTTTTAAAAAGACCTGTCTTTTTCATCTCGTCCGTTTCCTCTTCCATGCATGAAATACAGTATTGAAATTATAGCACATGTTACATTTATAGGCAAATTATTAAATTCTACACCACTTTACAACTTTATAAGTAAGAACTCTGTTTCCAGCATAGATGTTTCA
>CAJUIO010000107.1 GCA_910586025.1 uncultured Lachnospiraceae bacterium | reverse complement strand
CAGAAGCCGGACAGCCATCATCCCTTTGGCCACGGCAGAATCGAGTACATATCCGGCTTTCTGGTTTCCATTGTGATCCTGATCATGGCCTTCGAGCTCTTGAAGACCTCTGTTGAAAAGATTATGCATCCGGCCGCGGTTGAGGCCGGGCCTCTGGTTCTGGCAGTGCTTGCGGCCTCCATTCTTGTAAAGGTGTATATGGCCCTCTACAACAGGGCGGTGGGAAAAAAGATCGACAGTGCTGCGATGAGCGCCACCGCAAAGGACAGCTTAAGCGATACGGTGGCCACGTTCGTGGTTCTTATCACCACTCTTCTGGCAGAGTTTGCCGAAATTCAGATCGACGGGTACTGCGGCGTATTGGTGGCTCTGTTCGTATTTTTTGCGGGATTTTCTGCGGCAAAGGAGACCATAGGACCTCTTCTGGGGCAGCCGCCGGAGCCGGAATTTGTGAAGCGCATCGAGGAGATCATTATGGAATACAAGGATCAGGGCGTGATGGGAATGCATGACCTGGTGGTACATAATTACGGGCCGGGAAGGGTGATGCTCTCCGTCCATGTGGAGGTGCCGGCTGCGGGTGATATTCTGGTGCTTCATGACATGATCGATACCATTGAGCATAATCTGGCAAAAGAGCTCAGATGCAGTGCGGTGATTCACATGGATCCTGTCTGTTCGGATGACGCGCTTACCAATGAGATCAAAGGACAGGTGGCGGCAATTATCAAAAATATGGAGGGGAGGATTACCTTCCATGATTTTCGGATTGTCCACGGACCTACCCACACCAACCTGATCTTCGACGTGGTGGTTCCCTATGACTATGGGATGACGGACGAGGAGGTTGCCGATTACATCCGGAAACAGGTGACGCGGATCAACGAGAATTATTTTGTGGTTATCGAGGTGGATAAGGCGTATGCCTGACCTTTTTGGAGAAGTGGTGGGACAATGACATTGAAAAAGTATTTCGGCGCAGTCAAACAAAACAGAAGCATCCGTATTTTTGCCGGAGCGATACTTATCCGGATTCTTGTCTATCTGGTTTCCGTCTGCGTGATGGCGGTTTTTGGAGATTACGGGGAGGGAATTACCTTTTCCGATTTTCTCGAGGCATGGAAGCGGTGGGATTCCGCGCATTATCTGAATATTGCCCAGAACGGATACGGGGGAGCCATTGAGGACGGAAAGCATCTTTTTCTGGTGTTTTTCCCTCTGTATCCCTGGCTGATCCGGGCGCTTCATATGCTGGTGGGAGATTACAGGCTTGCGGGAATCCTGATTTCCACAGTCTGCTTCGGGATCGGGAATGTCTTTCTGGATAAGCTCATGCGTCTGGAATTTGGACAGGAGGAGGCAGGAAGGGCTGCCGCAGCGCTTGCGGTGTTTCCCTTTTCTTTTTTCTTTGGCTCCATCATGACGGAATCCCTGTATTTTGCGATTCTATCCGCCTTTTTCTGGTTTCTGAGAAGGCACAGATGGACGGGCGTGGCTGCAGTGGGATTTCTGGCATGTCTCACCAAGGTGCAGGGAGTGTTGCTGGCCTTCTGCGTGGTGGTGGAATTGTTTTATGACCGTCACGGCTTTTTGCTGCTGGCAAAGGGAAAATGGAGGAGCTTTGTAAGAGAGATTCTCTGGCCCGGACTCCGGTGCGTGCCCATGGTGGGAGGCCTTCTGGTCTATCTGTATGTCAATTATGCGGTGGAGGGGGATCCCCTGCGTTTTCTGTATTATCAGAGAACCCACTGGAACAATTCACTGACTCCCATATGGAATACCTTTTCCTATGTCAGGGCGTATGCGGCGGACAGCTGGTTTACCTCTGCGGGAATGAGTCTGTGGGTGCCGGAGCTGGTTCTCTTTTTCCTGTATCTGGCGGTGATCGTCTACGGATTCCGGAAAAGGCTGCGGCCTGTTTACCTGGTTTATCTGACCTTGTTCTTCCTGCTTACCTATTCCTCCACCTGGCTGATCAGCGCAGGGAGGTACACGCTCAGCGCGCTTCCTCTTTTCATGCTTGGGGGAAAATTTTTTGCGGATCACAGGAAGGCGGGAGAGATTCTGCTTCCGGTATCTTTGATGCTCATGATGGTGTACATGATCGGCTGTTATCAGTGGAAGCAGATCATGTAGCGGGACTGAGGGAGGAAGGATTAAAATGTCAAAAAAATTCCGCTGCGCCGCAGGCGTTTTGTTTCTGATCCTGTTTGCGGAGATCTTTGTGTTTAATTATAGGCACTGGGAATCCTTTTCCAATGAGGAGATTACGGATTACGGCCTTTTGCTGTCGGATGCCCTGATCAGCCAGGGGGACGGCTCTTATCTTGTGGGGGAAGGGGAGGTCTTTCTGGAGCTTACGGAGATTAACGGACGGCTTGACACTTTGTTTTTTGACGTGGAGCTGGTGAACCGGGACGGAGAGACTTATGAGCCGGTATCACTGAGTCAGTGGGCAAGGGATGAATCGCACGAGGAATATTATGGGATTCCCTCAAGGCAGATCTGGCACGGACGGGAGAAAAGCCAATATCTGACCTATCATTTTTACGGCGTCTGCAAGTCCCTTAGGCTGTCCCTGGGACTGCGGGCCGGGGAGAGAATCCGGCTGCACTTCGCCCTGAATCCCGTGATTCCGCTGTTTTTCTCCTGGTACCGGGTTCTTTTTCTGTCGGTTCTCAGCGCTTTTTTGTACGGATTTCGGCCCGCCTCCCGGGTTTGGAGGATTCCCTTTCTGGAACTGAAGGCGGGAAGGAATGTGGCGCTTACCGGGTTCCTTCTGGGGAATCTGCTTCTTCTGCAGCTGATTTCAGGCCTCAATCCCTTTTTTCAGCAGGAGAGCGTGGTCCATCAGCAGCAATACCAGAGTCTGGCAAGGGCGTTTGCAAACGGGCGGCTTTCGCTCCTCGAGGAACCGGGAGAGGCCTTAAAGGGCATGGAGAACCCTTACGATCTCGGGCACAGGAACCGGGTGCTCGGGGAGGCGGGGGAGGATTACCGCTGGGACCACGCCTATTATGAGGGAAAATATTATGTGTATTTCGGGGTGGTGCCCGTGATGCTCTTTTACCTTCCCTATTATCTGCTCACCGGGGAGGATCTGCATAACAGGCCGGTGATCATGATCGGTGCTTTTCTTGTGCTGGCCGGGATCATGGGGCTGGTTTTGCAGATCATGAGGAGATGGTTTCCCAAAACCAGTGCGGGCGCATGGTTTCTTCTCACCGAGCTTGTGGTGCTTTGCAGTAACCTGATCTATATGTGTAAAAGGACGGATCTGTACACGGTGCCGATCATCATGGGTCTTGGTCTTGGCCTGTTGGGGCTGCTGCATTTTCTCTGTGCGCAGAGGCCGGACGGGAGCTATGAGAAGGGGAGGCTCGTCATGGGGAGCTTTCTCCTGGCGCTGGTGGCGGGATGCCGGCCTCAGCTCTTTCTGCTGGCTGTGCCCGCTGCCGTAAGTCTTGGAAAAGGCTTTTTCGCACCCTCCCGTCTTAGGACCAGAGAGGGACTTTGCGATTTTGCGGCTCTTGCGGTTCCCGTGGCGGCTGTGGCGCTGCCACTCATGTGGTACAATTATGCGAGATTCGGCTCTGTCCTTGACTTTGGTGCCAATTACAATCTTTGCTTTAATGATATGAGAAGGAGGGGGTTTGTGTGGGACAGGATTCCGCTGGGAATCTGGGCCTATCTCTTCGCCCCGGTGAAAACCGTGCTGGATTTCCCCTTTGTGGAGGCAAATTATTTCAGTTCCAGTTATCTGGGCGTTACCATATCCGAGGCCACCTACGGAGGTCTGTTTGCGGTTACCCCCTTTTTTCTGACAATCCCTGTGCTGTTTTTGGCAGGGAGGCGTTTCCGGCAGGGCAAAGCGTTTGCCCTGGCATCTGCCGGCATAGCCGCAGGGAGCGTGATCGTTCTGGCGGATACGGAGATGTCAGGGATTCTGATGCGGTATTTTGGCGATTTTGCCATTTTCTTCGGGATGGCTGCGCTTCTTTCCTGGATGGCTCTGTACGAACGGGCCGGATCCGGGACGGTGTGCAGGCTGATGCGGCTTTTTCTGGCAGTGTGCCTGCTTGCGGCAGCGCTCTACCAGGGCTGTATTTTTTTCCTGGATACCGGGGAGGCCCTCATGGATCTGCGCCGGGATCTCTTTTCCCTTGTAAAGTATCAGGTGATGTTCTGGCTGTGAAAGGAGTGTGCATTACAAGATGAAAACCATAAATCTGATCAGTCTGTTTGCGCTGACCGGCGTTTTGGCCGTGTGCGCCCTGGAAAAGAAGGAGGGGAGGGTGCATGGCGGAGCGGGCGGCGAAAAGCAAGGGTACGGTTTCCCTTTCCTGCTTTTTCTGATCTATGGGCTGATCGCCATACGCTGTATCGGCCTTGGGGAAATTCCGGGAGGCTTTAATCAGGACGGTGCCATGGGAGCCGTGGATGCCCTGGCTCTTGCCCGTCATGGCACAGACCGTTTCGGAACCTGGCTTCCGGCGCACTTTAAAGGGTGGGGATATGGACAGATGAGCGTTTTTCTGTCCTATCTGACCGTGCCCTTTATCTGGCTGTTTGGATTTGACAGCCTTACCGTGCGGCTTCCCATGCTGGTATTAAGCCTTGCCGGGGCGTGTGCGGCTTATGGGATCGCAAAAAGGCTGATATCCTCCGGGGCCGCTGTCTGTGTCCTTGCTTTTCTTGCGGTGAACCCCTGGCATTTCATGCAGAGCAGATGGGCTCTTGACTGCAATGCGTTTCCGCACTTGTTTTTACTGGGCCTGTATTTTCTGACACAGGGAGCCGCAGGGCGGCCCGAGAATGAATCCGCTCTCACGTGCAAAGGCCTGCTTTCCCGGGGAAGCAGAAAGCTGTATTTGTCCATGGTTTTCTTTGGACTTTGTATGTACGCCTACGGGGTCTCCTTTTACATGGTTCCCTTTTTTCTGCTTGCGGCCTGTGTGATTCTCCTGGTGCGAAGGAGGATTGTCATGGGGCAGGCGTTTGTATGCGCACTGGTTTATTTCGGGATCTCCTTTCCCATATACGGCACGATGCTGATTAACTTCATGAAATGGGACACGGTGAGTCTCCCTTTTACCACCATGCCGTATTTTGCGGACAGTGTGCGTTCGGGAGATATTGTGTTTTTTTCCGAGCATCCGCTAAAGCAGCTCATATCGAATCTGAATGCGCTGATCCGAGTGGTTTTTCTCCAAAAGCCCGACCTGATCTGGAATGCCATTGACGATTTCGGTACCATGTATCAGTGCTCCATGCCCGTTATTTTTGCGGGGTTTGGGATCAGCGTCTATCAGGCGGGGAGGAATAAGGATCCAGACAAAAGACTTTCCTTCCTTCTGCTGTTGGTTTACTGGAGCTGCAGTATTTTCACGGGGATGTGCATTAATAATGTAAATGTGAATCGGATTAACATTATTTTTTACAGTCATATTCTGTTTGCGGGAATAGCGGTTTATTATCTGGCAAAGGAGTGGAGGAGAGCGGCGGCAGTGGTTGTCCTGGTCTACTGCCTGCAGAGTCTTCTTTTCTTCCACCAGTATTTTACCTCCTGGGCGCAGCGGATGGAGGACATGTTTTACAAGGATTTTCTGGAGGCCGCAGAATATGCCGGGCAGGCCCAGTGCGATGTGTATTATATCACGCCGGATACTCCCGTGTACGGGGCTTCCGTTCAGCGCAACGAGATTCTGACCATGTTCGCCCTGGAAATCGATGCGGAATATTATCGGGGAGAGACGGACAGCCTTCACGGAAAGGGAATTTCCTGCGGGAATGAGGTTCCCTATCAGAGGCGGTTCCGGTATAAGGATCCGACAGCTGAGGAAATATATGGGGAGAGTAATGCGGGATTTGTGGTGATGGACTGGCAGCGCTCCTGGTTTGATGAGGAACGGTTTGAGGTGAGAAGGTTTGGGGATTATATCGTGGCGCTGCCCCGAAGATAAGAGGCGGAGAGGGCTTCTGACTGCGGGCGGATTGTAACAAGGTCCGCAGGCCCTGGCCATTCCATGACTTTTGCAGTTGCATGATGCGCGGAAAGCGTGTATAATTCGTAATGGGTAAGGATTAGGAGAAGGAGAGACGGATATGAAAAAACCAACAGTATTGATGATTTTAGATGGCTACGGCCTCAACGAGAGAAAAGACGGAAATGCCGTGGCACAGGCAAAGACTCCGGTTATGGATAAGCTGATGGCGGAGTGCCCTTTTGTTAAGGGAAATGCCAGCGGAATGGCTGTGGGCCTTCCGGACGGCCAGATGGGCAATTCCGAGGTGGGACATCTGAACATGGGCGCGGGGCGCATCGTGTATCAGGAGCTCACCAGAATTACCAAGGAGATTCAGGACGGTACGTTCTTTGAGAATCCCGCCCTGCTTGAGGCGGTGGAGAACTGCAAAAAGAACGATTCCGCCCTTCACATGTTCGGACTGCTTTCGGACGGCGGCGTTCACAGCCACAATACCCATCTGTACGGGCTTTTGGAGCTTGCCAGGAAAAACGGCCTTTCCAAGGTGTACGTGCACTGCTTCCTTGACGGGCGCGACACGCCTCCCGCAAGCGGCAAGAGCTATGCGGAAGCCTTGGAGCAGGAGATGGAAAAGATCGGAACGGGCAGGATTGCTTCCGTGATGGGACGCTATTACGCCATGGACCGGGATAACAATTACGACAGAGTTAAGCTTGCCTACGATGCCCTGACAAAGGGCGAGGGCCTTACGGCGGACGGCGGGCCTGCAGGAATTCAGGCTTCTTACGACAGAGAGGAGACGGACGAGTTTGTAAAGCCCACGGTGGTTGTTAAGGATGGAGCTCCGGTTGCCACCATTCAGGATAAGGATTCCGTGATTTTCTTTAACTTCAGACCGGACAGGGCAAGAGAGATCACAAGAGCCTTCTGTGATGATGATTTCAAGGGCTTCGAGAGAGGAAAGAGGCTTGACCTGACCTATGTGTGCTTCTCGGATTATGATCCCACCATTCCTAACAAGAAGGTGGCGTTCCACAAGATTTCCGTTACCAACACCTTCGGAGAATGGCTGGCGGAGCGTAACATGAAGCAGGCAAGGATTGCGGAGACTGAGAAGTATGCCCACGTGACTTTCTTCTTCAACGGCGGAGTGGAAAAGCCGAACGAGGGTGAGAGCCGGATTCTTGTGAATTCTCCCAAGGATGTGGCGACTTATGATTTGAAGCCCCAGATGAGCGCATACGAGGTGTGTGACAGACTGGTGGAGGCCATTACCTCCGGCGAATATGACGTGATCATCATTAACTTCGCAAATCCCGACATGGTGGGACACACGGGCGTGGAGGAGGCTGCCATCAAGGCGGTTGAGGCAGTGGACGAATGTGTGGGAAGAGCTGTGGAAGCGATAAAGAAAGCGGACGGACAGATGTTCATCTGCGCAGACCACGGCAATGCGGAGCAGCTTGTGGACTATGAGAGCGGGGCTCCCTTCACGGCGCATACCACCAACCCGGTTCCCTTTATTCTGGTGAATGCGGATCCCGCCTATACCCTGAGAGAGGGCGGATGTCTGGCGGATATCGTGCCCACCCTGATTCAGCTGATGGGAATGGAACAGCCAAAGGAGATGACGGGTAAATCTCTTCTCATCAAAAAATAAATACAGAATATGGCTTTGTGCTTTGGCTGCCGCTGCATACGGAAGGACATTCCGGTGCTGCGGCAGTTTTTTCTTAAGGAAGGCTTAATTCTCTTATACGCTGATTGACAGAGCCCATCCCCCCGTGCTAGTATATTTCTTGCATGGTGTATTAACAGTAATAGTACAGTTGCAAGGACTGTGACCAGACCAGAGCAGAAAGGGGCAGCGCATGATACTCATAGATTTAAAGGACAGCCGGCCAATCTATGAACAGGTGGTTGAGAGATTTAAGATTTTGATCCTTAAGGGCGTAATCAGTCCGGATGAAAAGCTGCCGTCAGTGCGGAATCTGGCGGTGGATCTGTCCATCAATCCCAATACGATCCAGAGAGCCTATGGGGAACTGGAAAGACAGGGATATATTTATACGGTGAAGGGCAGGGGGAACTTTGCGTCGGACAGAGAAAACCTGCTTGGCATGTACAAGGAGGAAATTCTGCGGCAGCTTAAGGAAATCTGTGAGACGGCTCTTTCCGTCGGCATAACGGAAAATGAGCTGATCAATAATATCAGGGGGTGGAGCGGCTTATGATTGAGATAAGAAATGTTAGTAAGGCCTTTGACAATATCAAAGCGGTGGATGATGTGAGTGTTTCCATAAAGGAAAACACGGTGTTTGGTCTGATCGGGACGAACGGTGCCGGAAAGAGCACGGTGCTCCGGATGCTGGCGGGAGTGCTGGAACCGGATGAGGGAGAGATCGCTGTGGACGGCCTTCCCGTATTTGACAATATGGAGGCCAAGCGGAGGATTTATTTTATTGCGGATGATCCCTATTTTTTTGCAAACAGCAATGCGGTAAATATTCAGAAATATCTCTCCGTGATTTATCCGGAGTTTGCTGTGGAGGATTTCTACACGTATCTGGTGAATTTCGGTCTGGACAAGAAGCGGAAGATCAATACCTATTCCAAGGGGATGAAGAAGCAGCTTGCCCTGATCTGCGGCGTGTGCAGCAACACGAAATATCTGCTCTGTGATGAAACCTTTGACGGTCTGGATCCGGTGATGCGTCAGGGAATCAAGAGTATTTTTGCCGGAGAGATGGAGAAAAGGGGCATGACCCCGGTCATCGCCTCCCACAATCTGCGAGAGCTCGAGGATATCTGCGACCATGTGGGACTTCTGCACAAGGGCGGAGTGCTTCTCTCCAAGGATCTTGAGGATATGAAGTGCAATATTCAGAAAATTCAGTGTGTGTTTAAGGAGAACGAGGACGAGGCAAAGGTGATCGCCTCCCTGGATATCATGAAGAACGAAAAGCGGGGATCCCTGAACACGCTGACCGTTCGGGGGAACAAGGCGGAGATCCTTGCGATTTTTGCCACGGTCAATACCATATTTTTTGAGGCTCTGCCTCTTACCCTGGAGGAGATCTTTATCAGCGAAACGGAGGTGGTCGGCTATGACATCAAGAAACTCATTTTG
This sequence comes from uncultured Lachnospiraceae bacterium, assembly GCA_910586025.1. Lineage (GTDB taxonomy): Bacteria > Bacillota > Clostridia > Lachnospirales > Lachnospiraceae > Suilimivivens. The sequence continues at coordinate 2,287 of CAJUIO010000107.1, read as the reverse complement.
GGCTAGACTGTTTGAAAACAATAAGAGAAGAATCTGGGTATGGCTGCTTGCGGGCTTCAGCTATTTACTGGTGCTTCCCGCGGCGCTGGCAATGGCAATCAGCAGGGAGATGGCCAGGAAGGATTATCTGATCGAGGAAATGGGAGACGTACTGGGAAGCCAGATCATGCAGGAGAAAGTAATCGAGGTTGCAGCGGGTTTTTTCGGGTTGAAGAATGTTTACCTGGCTTTTTTTGCCGCCATCCTCGCAATAATCAGCGCCATCCAGGGTTTTTCCTATCTGTACAGCAAGAAAAAAATTGATTTTTACATGGGAATGCCGGTGAGACGCAGGAGACGCTTCATGGTGATCTGGTTAAACGGGATATTGGTGTACCTGATTCCCTGTGTTTTGGGACTTCTTATTTCCGGGCTGATTGCGGCATCCCACGGAGGCATGACAAGCTCTGTGGCCGGGGAGGCGGCGCTTGCCTTCGGTCTTCTTCTGGCCTTTTATCTCGGCATGTATCATCTGGCTATTCTGGCGGTGATGCTTACCGGCAACGTGGTGATAACCTGTCTGGGAACCGTGGTGTTTCTGCTCTATGAGTGGGCGGTGAGAATGATGATTCAGTCTTATCAGGAACTGTTTTTCCGTTTCTTTTCCTATGAGGGGATCGATGTGCAGCCCAGACTTTCTCCCATAACGATTCTTACGAGATTTGCGCAGATGCATGAAAAGGGACAGGGGAATGCCCTGGTGACACTGCTCAATCTGCTCCTGTTTGCGGGCGTTATCTGGCTTGTGTCATATATGTGTTACCTCAGGCGCCCTGCGGAAGCCGCGGGAAGAGCCATGGCCTTCCGGTTTCCTCAGGCCTTTATCAAGATCCTTCTTGTGGTGCCTGCGGCCCTGCTTTCCGGAATCGTTGTGGCGCAGATTGTAAATTACAGTCCCAAGCACGGCAGCGGAAGCGTGGGATTCGTGATTTTTACCATGGCCGTTGTGACGGTGGTGTCCTGCTGCCTGATACAGATTCTGTATGAATTTGATATTGTGGGAATTGTGCATAAGAAGCACCATATCCTGATTTCTGCCGCTGCGGTGGCGGTTATCTTTATCGTGTTCCGGCTGGACGTGTTCGGCTATGATACCTATATTCCGTCAGTGGAGAGCGTTTCCAGTGCGGCGCTGATTCCTCCCTATGAATACAGGTATTATGGCGAGAGCTATTTTGACGAAAACTGGGAGCCCGTCAGCAAAACACGTTATGCCGAGGACAACATGTATCTTACGGATGTGGGCGCGGTAAACAAGCTGATGAAGGTCTCCATGGAGGAGCTTGAGGAGTACGAGGACCTCTCTTCGATGTACGGGGATGACAAAAGCTGGTATGAGGTCACGGTTCTTTTTCGGCTGAACAATAAGAGAAACGTGTACAGGGATATATATGTAAATGTTAATAACCCGGAGACAGTCCGGCTTCTTGACAGGATAGAGGGATCTCAGGAGTATATCGGCGGAATCTATGCCGGGGCATCGGATCATCTTATGAATATGCTGGCACAGGAGGACAACAATATTTCGGTCTATTACGGAAACCAGATTTATGAGAAGAAGCTTGACAGACAGGAGGGCAGAGAGCTTCTGGCCCTCTATCAGGAGGATGTCAGGGATACTTACTTCTCAAAGCTTCGTGAGAGCATACCGGCGGGAAGCCTTCGGATTTCCGTCGAAAAGAAGTATTCCACCTACAGCAGCTATTATAACACGGAGGTGATGATCTATCCCTTCTTCACCAATTGTGTGGAATATCTGAAGGAACGGGGCTATTATATGGAACACCACATTGATCCCGAAGACGTGGAGCGGATTCAGATTACTAATTACAATAACAGCATCTCCATCGAGAAGCAGGAGCAGTGGCAGGAGAGCATGGGGGAGGAAATGACGGAAGAGAAGATCACCTCCTGGAACAGCTCTGATTTCTGGCGTTATATTTCCGTGGAGAAGGAGGAAGAGGTAAAGGAGCTGTGCGAGGTGATTTATCCTCAGGAATGGCTGGGGAGATCCTTCCACATGAATGCGCAGGAGGATACGGATTATGCGGTAACTGTTTATTTTAAGAGCGGCAGCCAGGCCGCAAAGAATAACGGCAGCGTGGGAAATTACCGCTTTGAAAATGGAAAGGTGCCGCAGTTCGTGGCGGATGCCACCGTCTATCAGGAGTAAATGTGGTTGAAATTCTCCGCCAAACAAGGTAACATGGAGTCAGTGCTTGCGCTGGCTCCTTTTTTCGACTATAGG
>CAJUIO010000106.1 GCA_910586025.1 uncultured Lachnospiraceae bacterium | reverse complement strand
CGCCGCCCTGTCACGGCGGAGGTCGTGGGTTCGAACCCCATCCGGGTCGTTTGAGTAAGGAACGTGAGTTACCTCTCATCAGAAAAAGAATGGTGAAGCCATTCTTTTATATGTTAATATGCTGGTATGGCGGAATAGGCAGACGCAACAGACTTAAAATCTGTCGAACACTAGTTCGTGCCGGTTCAAGTCCGGCTACCAGCATTGTTTTGTCAGGGAATCCATAAATTCAGTTTATCACTGAGGTGGATTCTTTTTTGTCCCCAAATTCTTATGCTTGCCGTCCTGCAGGGGATATGCGGCGGAAGGGAGATCTGATGATTGAATTTGTAAAGGCCGGTACGGCGGATGCCCTGGTGATAAATGGTATTTCCAAACGTTCCTTCCATAGTGATGTAGAGGTGGGAGCGCATTGCAAAGGAGGACCTCCCGGGTATATGTCCATACAGTTTCATACAAAAATGGCAAGAACAAATCATTTGTACAAGCTGTTAGCTGACGGGCTTATCATAGGCGGTGCCATTCTTTTTGCGGACGGGAACAAACTTAATATAGGAAGAATATTTATCGATCCGGAACACCACAGAAAAGGATATGGCATTTATATGATGCGGGAAATTGAAGGAATGTTTCCCGATGTAAAAGAAATCTGTCTTGACACTCCTGTTTGGAATATCCGCACGAATTCTTTTTATCAAAAACAGGGATATACGGAATACAAGAGAAACGGTGAGCTTGTGTATTATAGAAAATTATTGTGACAGGGGCCTTCTGATTCCGGAAATGCGACAGTGACGGTAAGCAGCTCCTTCTGGTAATGGGCCGTGATTCTCCCACCCATCTGCTCCGTAAGCTCTCTGGCGATGGACAGGCCGAGTCCGGTGGATTTTGCAGCCGTCTCCACGGTGTAGAAGCGGTCAAAAAGACGCATCACCTGAAGCTGGCTAAGGCCCCGGGTACGGTTGGAAAATCGGATTTCCCCGTCTGCGGAGAGAGAGATGGAAAGGTCTCCCTCGCTGTATTTTACGGCGTTGTCAATTATGTTATAGAAAATCCGTGAGAGTGCGTTTTTGTTCAGAGTCCGGAGGACTGTCCGGTCCGGTAAAAAGACGGTTGGTGTAATTTTTCTCTCCTTCAGGGAGGCGTAGCAGGAGGAGAGTGCTTCCTCTAAGGCGCTTTTCAGTGAAATTTCCTCAAAAGCCGACTCGCCGAGAGAGGATGCTGCGGTCAAATAGGAAAAGAGCTCTTCGGTCAGCTGTTTCAATGCCTCCGTGCGTTCTTGAAGGATTCCCAGACAGCGCCGGATGTCCTCCGGATCCTTTGCCTGAGCGGCCAGATCCAGATAGCCGCAGATGGCCGTAAGGGGAGTGCGCAGATCGTGGGAAATATTAGTGATGGCATTGGTTATCTCGAGATTGCCCTGCCGGCAGGAAAGCTCCTGCCGGCGCAGCTTTTTCAGGGAGAGATTAATGTCATGAGCCAGCCGGCGCATGCAGCGGTCGCGGCTGGAGATATCGATCAGGGTGTTGGTGTCGTCAAGGAGCTTCTGCGCAAAGCCCAGACGGATTTCCTCTGCCGATTTGCGCAGAAAATATATTTTGACTGACAGAATTCCTGTGATTACGCACAGCAGGATTATGAGGAATAGAATTATTATCACGTGATTTTCCATCTCCGGCCTCCGCTTAACATTTTTTTGTCCCGGTTTTTCTTATGCGGGCGCATTTTTCACTTAATATCCTTTTTCCGGAAGAAATAGATGCCGGCCCCGGTTGATACTGCGGTGATTATGGCGGAGTAGAGCGACATTTTCCCCAGATCTGCGGTATCAAAGACAGAGAGTGTGATTGTCTGTCCTCCGGGAAGAAAGTCCTGCAGGAACTGATAGAGCTTGCGCTTGTTTCCGCCTATATAGTTGGGGTTGCGAATGAGAGCGGGCTCTGTCGATTCGTCCCGGCCCTCTGTGTCAGGTGTGGAGACCTCCTCCCAATAATCTCCGTAATCCATGTAATACTCCGGATGAATAAGGTTGGATTGAATATAGATGGCGACAGTCAGCAGGAAAAACATACCCAGAATGCAGATTACCGATGCGATGGCCCTGCTCTGCCTCAGCATGGAGGCCAGAGTGCACAGAGACGAAATGGCAAGGCAAAGCACGAAAGAGCAGCCGGTAAATTTCAGTATGATCATGGGGTCATCAACCTGAAAGAAGCCAAGGAGCCAGAATCCCACAGGAAGGTCAATGATCAGGTATGCGGCGCATATGAGCAGACCTGCGGAAACACTGACAATCAGGTTGGACAGGTAAATGGCGGTTCTTGAATGCCCGATAATCAGCTTGTTGCGTATGGTTCCGTCGTTGTACTCCGTTCCGATGAACAGGCTCACGAAGACGGGAACCAGAATTGCCATAAAGACAACATACATGAATAAGGTATTTTCCATGGTTTCGTAATAGCCGTACTTCTTCATTTCAAAATAGGTGGCAGTGGGACGGAAAGCCCCGAAAATCATCATGAAGACTGCGGCAATCCAAAAAAAGGTATCTTTCCAGAGACGGGCAAAGCCTGCCTGCAGTAATCTATTCATGCGCCTCACCTCCAATCAGATTGACGTAATAGCTTTCAAGGCTTTCGTCCCTCTCCGTGAGGGCGGTCACCTCGCAGCCCTCCTTGGCAAGCGCAAGAACAAGTCCGGTTACGGCGGGCTTTCCGTAGATTTCCGCTTCCGTGTCGGAAACAACGCGGTATTCCAGCGAGAGAGCGTCCATCACCCGGGTAAAGACGCGGATGTCGGATACCGTAAGGCGCAGGCTCTTACGACAGGCGGCTTCCAGATCCTGTGAACTGATCTCTTTGACAATGTGCCCCTTGTCGATGAAGCCGTAGCAAGTGGCAAGCCGGGAGAGCTCGTCTAAGATGTGGCTGGAAATCAGCACCGTGATCTGCCGCTGCCGGTTCAGCCTCAGGATCAGCTCCCGGATCTCGATGATCCCCTGAGGGTCAAGGCCGTTGATGGGTTCGTCAAGGACAAGAAAGTCCGGATTGCCGCAAAGGGCTATGGCGATCCCGAGCCGCTGGCGCATGCCCAGGGAAAAATCCCTGGCTTTCTTTTTACCCGTGTCCGTAAGGCCCACCAGGGCAAGAAGCTCCGGTATTTCCTCGAAGGAGGGGAGACCGAGAATCCGGTACTGCTCCTTCAGATTGTCCAGGGCGGTCATATTCTGGTAGATAGACGGGGTCTCCACCACTGCTCCGATACGCCGTCTGCATCTTCGGATTCCGGCATCTGTGTTTTTCGTGCCGTAGAGAGTATAGCTGCCGCAGGTGGGCGGCTGAAGTCCGCAGATGAGCCGGATCAGGGTGGTTTTTCCGGCACCGTTCCTTCCGACAAAGCCGTAGATGGATCCTTTGGGAACGTGCATGGTAAGACCGTTTAAGGCCTTGAAGTGCCGGTAGCTTTTTCCAAGATCACTGGTAGTCAAAACATATTCCATAAAAAACCTCCTTAACTGTTTCCGTTATCTTATCCCATGGCTGTTAAGAAAGCTGTTAAGGAAACAGTAAAGAAAGAGTAAAGATTTCATGGTGTTTCATTTTCCGCCATCTTAAAACCGATTCCCCAGACAGCCTCGATATAATCCCTTTTGCCCGCACTGCGGAGCTTTTTTCTCAGGTTGCTGATATGAACCCGAAGGGAGCTCTCCACACAGTCGGGGGTGTCCTGACTGATCTTTTCAAGAAGAATTGTCTTGGTGACGACCTGGGATGGATTTTGCATCAGAAGCTTTAGGATGGCGTATTCCGTTCGGGTCAGCTTCACCGCCGCACCGCCAACGGATACGGCATGGGTATCCGTCCGGAGTGTGATATCCTCAAAATCCAGTGTGTGTGCGGTCCCGCCGGCTCTTGCGTTTCGAAGCTGGACGGCTATCCTTGCCAGAAGCTCTCCGTTGTCAAAGGGCTTTGTCACGTAGTCGGCGGCTCCCTGCAGGAGCAGATCCGCCTTGCCGGCCGGGTCTGTCTTTGCACTGACCACAATAACAGGGATATCCGAAAGGGAGGGAAGGAGGTCCCTGCCGGAAAGGCCCGGAAGCATCAGATCAAGGAGAGCCAGGTCGGGCTTTTCCGTGGACAGGACAAGTACGGCCTCTGTGCCGGAATAGGCGCGGCTGACGAGATAGCCCGCACCGGTGAGCAGTTCCTCCAGCATGTTCCCTATGTGGCTGTCATCTTCAATCACCAGTATCTTTTTCATAATTACCTCGAAAATAAAAAGTAGATGATATATAATGTTACTATGATATCACATCAGTGAAAGGAGCAGAAGATGGAAAATAAGATTTTTGACCTGGAGCATTATGCCAGAACGGCCAGGGCTGTGGCTGCGGAAGGAATTGTCATGCTTCGCAATGAGGGCGGGGTGCTTCCTCTGAGGCAGGGAGAGAGGATCGCGCTGTTTGGAAGAGGACAGTTCAATTATTATAAGAGCGGCACGGGTTCGGGAGGAATGGTAAATACAAGCAGTGTGACCGGAATTCTGCAGGCTCTCGAAAAGAGCGGCTTTGTCCTGAATGAGGAGCTGAGAGCGGTTTATGAGGAGTGGCTTAAGGAGAATCCCTTTGACGCAGGCGCGGGCTGGGCCGGTGAACCCTGGTTTCAGAAGGAGATGCCCCTTGATCAGGAGCTGGTCACCGCTGCCAGAGAACAGTCCGATGTGGCCGTGATTATCCTTGCGAGAACAGCGGGGGAGGATCAGGATAACAGGGCGGAAGAGGGGAGCTATCTCCTCACCGTGCAGGAGGAAGAGATGCTCCGTCTGGTGTGCGGCTGCTTTGAGCGCACGGTGGTGCTTCTGAACGTGGGGAATATTATTGATATGAAATGGGTGGAAAAATATAAGCCCTCTGCGGTTCTGTATGTCTGGCAGGGAGGGCAGGAGGGAGGAAACGGGGTGCTCGACGTGCTTGAGGGCCGGGTTTCCCCTTCGGGAAAGCTGACGGATACCATAGCCTGCGACATCACGGATTATCCCTCCACAAAAAACTATGGGAACGAGCACAAAAACCTCTATGAGGAGGACATATATGTGGGCTACCGCTATTTTGAGACCTTTGCAAGAGACAGGGTGCTGTATCCCTTTGGATTCGGTCTCTCCTACACAAGCTTTGCCCTTGAGGATATGCGGTTAGAGGAAAAGGGAGACACCGTGGAGATTTCCGTCAGGGTGGTCAATGTGGGTACGACTGCCGGAAAGGAAGTGGTTCAGGTCTACTGCGGGGCGCCTCAGGGTCTGCTCGGGAAACCCCTCAGGAGTCTGTGCGGATTTGCAAAGACCGGAAAACTGGAGCCGGGCGGAGAACAGACCGTGGAGATTGCTTTTTCCAGAGATGTGTTTGCGTCCTATGATGATGAGGGTGTGACGGGACATAGGTCCGTCTGGATTCTTGAGAAGGGCGAATATCGTTTCTTTGTGGGAGGGGATGTCCGCAGCGCCGTATATGCGGGAAGCTGTACGGTGAGTGAGAATCTGGTGGTAAGCCGGCTTGAGGAGGCCTGTGCCCCGGTGCAGGGATTTGAGCGGATAAAGCCGGAGCTTCTTGCGGACGGAAGCGTTCAGATAATCAGGAAGGCAGTTCCGGAACGTACCAAGGATCCTGACGAGCGCCGGAGAGAGAGGCTGCCGGAGAAGCTTCCCTGCACGGGAGATCTGGGCTACAGGCTTACGGACGTGGAGGAGGGAAAGGTTTCCATGGAGGAATTCCTGTCTCAGCTGACAGACGAGGATCTGTGCTGCATAGTCAGGGGAGAGGGCATGTGTTCGCCCAAGGTGACGCCTGGAACGGCGGGAGCCTTCGGCGGTGTCACGGACAGACTCCGGGATTTCGGATTACCGGTAGCCTGCTGCGCGGACGGCCCAAGCGGCATCCGGATGGACTGCGGGACGGCTGCCTTTGCCATGCCAAATGGCACATGCCTTGGCTGTACCTTCAACGAACAGCTTTCCGAGGAGCTTTATGCCTTTGAGGGGCTGGAGCTGCGCAAAAACAAGGTGGACACGCTTCTTGGACCCGGCATGAATATCCATAGAAATCCCCTGAACGGACGAAACTTTGAGTATTTCAGCGAGGACCCGCTGGTGACGGGAAAGATGGCGGCATCCCAGCTTCGGGGCATGGGACGGTATCAGGTGACGGGAACCATCAAGCATTTCGCGTGCAACAGTCAGGAGTTCCGGCGTAACATGGTGGACGCTGTGGTGTCTGAGAGAGCCCTTCGAGAGATTTACCTGAAAGGCTTTGAGATTGCGGTGAAGGAAGGCGGAGCGTATTCCATTATGACCTCCTACAATCCCGTTAACGGCTTCTGGTCTGCCAGCAGCTATGATATGCTGACCACGATTCTCAGAAAAGAGTGGGGATATGACGGAATCGTCATGACAGACTGGTGGGCAAAGGGCAACGACCAGGGAGAGGCCGGCAGGGTGGAAAATGTGGCCGCAATGGTGAGGGCCCAGAACGATCTTTTCATGGTGACTGTAAATGCGGGTGAAAATTCCCAGAAGGATAATTCGCAGGAGAGTCTGGAGTGCGGGACTGTAACCAGACAGGAATATATGCGAAGTGCGGCGAATATCTGCAGGTATCTGCTTCGGACACCCGCCTACAGACGTATGCTCGGCAGGGAGAGTGAGCTTGACAGACAGCTGGCTGCGATCTCCGCCAAGGAGTCGGAGGCTGAGGGGGAGATTGTGCGCATTCATGTGGAAAAGGAAGGAAGTCAGCTTCCGACAGACAGGATACCCGTGAAAAAAGGCGGCAGTGTGACCTTTGAGCTGAGCTTTGCAGACAGAGGGATTTACAGGATAGTGCTTGTCTGCCGTGTGGCAGGACAGGGAAGTCTTGCCCAGATTCCTCTGACCTTGTCCCAGGATAAGCAGGTGGTAAAGACAATTTCGCTTACAGGAGCGGACACACAGTGGAGGAGCGAAGAGATTCTTCTGAATCCGACCTTCAATAATACCACGTTCCTGAAGTTTTATTTCGGACAGACCGGAATGGAGATCAGAGAGTGCAGGATTGAGCTTAAGGAATCTCATGAGGAGAAGCTCAGGGAAATGATGCTTGCAGGTAAGGAGGAGGAATAATGGAAAAGAAATTTGTTTACAATGAGGATACGGCTCTGGTGGAGACGGAGAGCGGAAAGGTGCGGGGATATTTTTATGACGATATGTACATATTTAAGGGAATCCCCTATGCGAAGGCGCGGCGTTTTCATGCGCCTGCGCCGGTAGAGCCCTGGGAGGGGGTGCTTCAGGCTACGAGCTTTGGTTATGTCTGCCCGCTGCTGGAGCTGCCAAAGCCCGAGGGAGAGCTGCTGGTGCCTCACAGGTACTGGGTCATGAACGAGGACTGCCAGAACCTGAATATATGGACACCCGGACTGGACGGAGAGAAACGTCCGGTTATGGTATGGCTCCATGGAGGCGGTTTTTTTGCGGGCTCAGCTATTGAGCATATCGCCTATGAGGGCGAGAATATGTGCAGGTTTGGACAGGTGGTAGTGGTTTCCGTAAACCACAGGCTGAATGTTCTTGGCTACTGTGATCTGTCCGATTTCGGGCAGGAATATGCCAATTCCGGAAATGCGGGCACGGACGATCTGGTGGCGGCTCTGCGCTGGCTCCATGACAATATTGAACGCTTTGGCGGTGATCCGGATAATGTGACTGTTTTCGGACAGTCGGGCGGCGGAGCAAAGGTGACGACGCTCCTTCAGACCCCTGCGGCGGACGGGCTGTTTGCCAAGGGAATCAATATGAGCGGCGTGATCGGACCGGTACTGGGAGACGCAGTGGGAAGCGGAAAGAGGCTTGGCGAGATGCTGATGGAGGAGCTGAAGGTGGAGGATGTAAAGGCCCTTGAAACGGTTCCCTATGACGCTCTTGCGGCTGCTTACAACAAGGTGAAGCCGATTCTTGAGAAGGCGGGAGAATATGTAGGCGGGGCGCCTCATCCCAATACGTTTTACAAGGGAGAACCCATTACAAACGGATTTCGTAAGGAATCGGAGCATGTCCCGCTGATTGTGGGAAGCGTGTTCGGAGAATTCAACTCCTTTGCACCCACTCCCTATAAACGCAGTGCGCTGACCAGAGAGGACGGAATCAGGATTGTGGAGGAGGAAGTCGGAAAGGAGCAGGCGGCGGAGCTGATTGGGCTTTTTGAAAAGGCGTATCCTGAGCGCAATCCTGTGGATATTCTGACGATGGATTTTACCTTCCGGGCACCGGAGATCGACTATATTCGGATCCGGAGCGGCTGCAAGGGAAGAGTCTGGTCTTACCTGTTTAATCTGGATATGCCCTTTGACGGCGGGCGCACTCCCTGGCATTGTGCGGATATTCCCTATTTCTTCCATAATACACAGCTGGCACCCTATACCCAGGAGGAGGGAGTTACCGAGAGGGTTGAGAAGCTGATCTTTGATGCGGTTATGGCGTTTGCAAAGACGGGTAACCCCGGTACGCAGGAGCTGGCCGACTGGAATTCCTGCAGTGAGGATGAGGAGGCGACTCTGGTGATCGGAAAGGAGACCTCCGTGCGGGTTAATTTTGACCATGAGCTTGTACCTGTACTTGCAAAGGATATGGCACCGGTATATGCCAGAAATATGGAGAAGCGGATGAAGGAAGTCCAGCATTGACAGGGCAGCCGGGGCGTTGGCTGTGGGAGAGCTTACAGGAGGCGGTTATGGCAAGATTATTTGCAACTACAAGTCCCGAGATCAGCGAGCGGGAAAAAAGAAATATGGAACGGTCCAGAAGGATCGCATCCCAGGGTATGGTGCTCCTGCTAAACAGGGGAGCGCTCCCCATTGAGAAGCCGGGGAAGATTGCCCTGTTTGGCAGCGGGGCGAGATGGACTGTGAAGGGAGGAACGGGATCCGGGGACGTGAACAGCCGGTTCGTGGTGAACGTGGAAAAAGGATTGGAGGAAGCGGGCTTTACCGTCACAACAAAGAGCTGGCTTGACCGGTATGACAGGGTTGTGGAGGAAGCGAAGGCGGCCTATGGGGAAGCCCTTAGGGAAGCCGTGGAGAAAAAAGGGGTGATGCCCATCCTCTATATCTTCGAGAGCCCTTATAAGGAACCGGCGATTTCCATGATCACAAAGGAGGACTGCGAGAAGGCGGATGCGGATATTGCGCTCTTTGTGATCTCGCGTAATTCCGGGGAAGGAAAGGACAGAAGGCCGGTGTCCGGGGAATATGAGCTTTTTGAGGAGGAGAAGGAGGCACTTAGGACGCTTAGTGCGAACTTCAAGCAGGTGATTGCGGTTCTGAACGTGGGAGGCGTGATCGACACGAAATTCTTAAGACAGGAAGAAGGCATTGACGCTATTCTGCTCATGAGTCAGGCCGGGAACATGGGCGGGCATGCCCTTGCGGATATCCTTACGGGAAAGGAGACCCCGAGCGGAAAGCTGACCTCCACCTGGGCGGAGGACTATGGTGACTATCCGGGAGCTGGGCAATTCAGCCACATGAACGGAAATGTGGACGATGAATATTATGAGGAAGGGATCTATGTGGGCTACCGCTATTTTGACAGCTTTAATGTGACTCCGGCCTATCCCTTTGGGTATGGTATGTCCTATACGTCCTTTGCAGTCAGTACGCGGGAAGTGAAGGCGGATGGCAGACAGGTGACCGTGAAGGTGCAGGTACAGAATACCGGCAGCAGATATGCGGGAAGGGAAGTCGTCCAGGTTTACTGTTCCGCACCCGAGGGGACGCTGGAAAAGCCCTATCAGGAGCTGGCGGCCTACGGGAAGACAAAGGAGCTGGCACCGGGAGAGAGCCAGGAGCTTGAGCTGTCCTTCCCGACGGAGAGGATGGCATCCTATGACGAGGGGAGCTCTTCCTGGGTGATGGAGGAGGGAACCTATTATGTCAGAGTTGGCGTTAGCTCCCGAAATACACATGTTGCGGCGGCTCTCGTTCTGGATGAGAGGGTCGTGACAGAGGTTCTTTCCAGCCGCTTTGCCAAGGACTGCGGGATGAGACAGCTCTCCGCAAAGGGTGTTGCTCCCTATGGATATGATCAGGAGAAAGCACAGAAGGAGGCGGCGGTGCGCATCGCCCTCTCCGCAGGAGACATCCCTTGCCGTAGGGTGGTCTATCGCAGCGAGAATCCCGTCATGAAGGGGAGAAAGGACCAGGTTCTGATCACCATGGACGACGTGCGGGAAAACAGGGCTTCCCTGGAGGAGCTGACCAGCCAGCTTACCGTGGAGGAAATGGCGCAGCTGTGCGTGGGAACGGCCAGAGGGGGTATGGGATCAGACTCCGTGGTCGGAGCGGCATCCGCATCCTGTCCCGGAGCTGCGGGCGACACCACCTCGCTGATGATCGGGGATCGCAATATCCGTAATATGATTCTGGCGGACGGCCCGGCGGGACTGCGCCTTTCCAGGCATTTTGCGGCGGACCGGGACGGGAACCTGATCCCGGGAACGGAGGATGCTTCTCTCGGGGAGCTGAGTCTGCTTGCGGGCGATGCCGGGAAAAAGGAGCTCCCGGAGGGGGCGGTCACTTACTATCAGTACTGTTCGGCGATTCCCATCGCCACGCTGCTGGCTCAGACCTGGGATGTGGATGTGATCGCCCAGGCCGGGGATATTGTGGGAGAAGAGATGGAGGAGCTTGGGGTGACGCTGTGGCTGGCTCCGGGTATGAATATCCACAGAAATCCTCTGTGCGGCAGGAACTTTGAATATTATTCCGAGGATCCTTTGGCAGCGGGAATGTGTGCCGCCGCAGACACTAGGGGTGTGCAGAAGCATGCCGGAGTCGGAACTACCATCAAGCATTTTGCATTTAATAATCAGGAGGACAACCGGATGCACACTAACGCCCATATCGGTGAGAGGGCCATCCGCGAGATCTATCTGAAATGCTTTGAGATTGCGGTCAAGACCGCCCAGCCCATGTCCATTATGACCTCCTACAACCTGATCAACGGGATCCACACGGCCAACAGCTATGATCTGCTGACAGCGGTGGCAAGGGACGAGTGGGAATTTGAGGGAATTGTCATGACGGACTGGGGAACCACCGGGAGCATTGAACTGAATCCCGGCCAGAAGTTTAAATATGGGAGCTCCAATGCGGCGGGCTGCATCAAGGCCGGCAACGACCTGATCATGCCCGGCAGTCAGGCGGATGTGGATGAGATTGTGCGCTCCGTGGGTGCGGCGTAGGGAGAGGTGCCCTGTCCTATCACTCTGGGCGACCTTCAGGCCTGCGCAAAGCGTATGCTTAAGGTTATTGCACTCAGCTCCGCCTATGAGGGGGCAGTGCCTTATAAACCCATATAGATAGGTAATTGCGAAACAGTAAGTTGCTGAAATATTCAGACAATATTTCTCCTCAA
>CAJUIO010000105.1 GCA_910586025.1 uncultured Lachnospiraceae bacterium | reverse complement strand
TAAATCGCTATTTTTCTAAGTAAAAGTATCAAGGCTGGTGCTAAAGACCGGAGAAAGAAGGTGAAAAATGAATATATCAAGATTAGTTCTGGTAGACGGCACAGAGATTCTGTTACAGGAAGGTTCTGCCCTAGGCAATATAAAGGTTCATTATGCCGACAGGGAGGCGATGGGAGCTGATTGGGACAGGCTTACCGTAGGTAATTTAAAAACCATACAGGTTATGACAGATGATGTCGTGACGGCGGGGTACCAGGATATGATTCTGGAATCGGAGACTTCTGTTTTAAGGAATGATGGTTCCCTCGACACGGTTTGGAATATCAGGGAAAAGACAGAGACAGAAAAACTTCTGGAAAGAGTGGCGGCATTGGAAGAAGGACATGAGGTTCTGGACGGGGCAGTCGGGGATCTAGGAGCCGTAGTTAGTGAGATGGCGGGAGGTGAAGGTTGATGGCAAGGTTTTACGGGATTAAGATCATGAATGAAACGATGGTACTGGAAGAGGTTCCCAAGTTGTGGAGACAGAAGACATGGGAATGGCTGAACCGGCAGACGGTGGAATAAGAAGAAGGAGAAAGAGATCATGGAAAATGCAAATGTAGTAAAAGCAGTGACAGCCGGAGTGGCAGGAATCACGTCAGGAGTAATGGCATGGCTTTTTGCCAGAATGGGGGTGCTGCTGTATGTGATCATCATCCTAGCGGCAGCAATGGCCATTGATTACATAACTGGCATGCTGGCAAGCAAGAGCGAGGCCATTGACCATCCGGACAACCCGGAATACGGATGGAATTCCAGAAAAGGAGCGAAAGGTATCATTAAGAAGGTCGGATATCTGTGCGTGATCGCCGTGGCTATGATGGTAGATTATACTATTCTTCGTGTGGCATCCGAGATTGGAATGGAAATTGAATTGAAAGCCTTTTTTGGCATTATGGTGGCCGTGTGGTATTTGTTGAACGAAGCCTTATCTATTATTGAGAATGCGGGCCGGATGGGAGCTCCGGTGCCAGACAGTCTGAGGCAGTACATAGCGGTTCTGAAAAACAAGATTGAACAGAAGGGAGACTGATCATGACAGTAGGGATTAACTGCGGCCATACGGTCAGTGGTGCAGGTTATGGCGCTGTTGGAATCATCAAGGAAAGCGAGCACACCAGACTGGTGGGGCGGGCCCTCATGGCCCTGCTCCGGTCAGCAGGCGTTACTGTGATCGACTGTACAGTCGATCAGTCAAACACACAGCAGGAGTATTTAGCCGCTGCTGTGGCGCTTGCCAACAGGCAGGACCTGGACTGGTTTATCAGCATCCACTTTAATGCTTCGCCCTCCCATACGGGCCACGGTGTGGAAGTTTATACCTATGAGGGCAGACAGTATCAGGATGCCCTGGATGTATGCGCAAACCTGGAGCACCTGGGATTTACAAACCGGGGAGTAAAAGCCGGCACCGGCCTGTACGTGATCCGGAAGACCAAAGCGAAATCCATGCTGATCGAGGTCTGCTTCTGTGACAATCGGCAGGACATAGATATCTACCAGGCAGCAGGCGGAGCGGAAGAGGTTGCAAGAGCTATCTACAAAGGCATTTATAAAGAAGCCGTTCTTCCATCAGTGCCGATTTCGTCAGCTGAGAACCATAATCTCACAAGGGAAGAGTTCCATGACTTTGTAGGAGGCATTGCCCGGAAGGACTGGCAGGAGAACCATGTCATGCTTCCCAGCGTGGTGGTCGCTCAGGCGGCCATAGAAAGCGCAGCGGGAACCTCAGAGCTTGCGCGGAACGCCAATGCGCTTTTTGGCATCAAGCTGAATGGCTGGACCGGACGGAGTTACGTGAAGGATGCCACGGAGCAGCTGCCGGACGGAACTTACCGCATAGACAAAGACGAGCTCTGGCGGGCATATGACAGCTGGGAGCAGTCCATCCTTGATCACAATGAGTACATTGCAACCAGGAGCACGGACGGCGGCAGGACACTGAGATACGGACCGGTGATCGGATGTAGGGAATATATCCTTATCTGTCAATATCTGCGGCAGTGCGGATATGCGACATCGCAATCTTATGCAGAGACATTGATCAATTACATTGAAAAGTATGGCTTGCAGGGGTATGATGAATTCGAGCCGGAGCAGATCGCACCGGAGGGGTATTTGTGGATCGTGCAGGCCGGAGCCTATACGAGCCTAAATAATGCCCGCAGACTGCAGGAAAGGCTTAAGAAAATGGGAATTGTTTCCTTGGTCAATAAATATAAGGTAGAAATTTAAGTTCAGCATATTATTCTGATGGGTGTGCCGATCTGCCCCATCATATCATGGCCAAGATGCGGCCTGCGGTAGCCGTAGCTGCGGGAGGAGCCGAAATCGTCATAATCATTGTATTCAAAGCCTTTTGCGATCGGAGAGAAGGCCTTCAGTCCATAAACCTTTTTCCAGACCTTTCCCCCTGCGCCGTCGTCCTGTTCAATCTCGTATTCCCCTACCATGCCGCCCAGCACGGCTTCATAAGCTTCGTAATAATATTCGTAATAGTCCATATCCTGCGTCAGCTTTTCCATGGTCGTTTCTCCCGAGGCGAGCTCTGCGGCAAGCTTGTCGAGAAGGGAGAGGGAGCTTTTATCAAAGGAACCCCCGCATTTTGCCCCCGCATAGGCGAGAAGCTCAATCCAGTTAAGGCGGATTTCTTTGTCGTAGCTCTCAACATCCAGATTGTAGGCTTTCGAGAGAGCTTCACTTGTGACCTTGAAATCCACCCATTTGATGTAGTTCCCGTCGCTTCCGGACACCACCTCGATGGCCGATTCCGGAGAGAGTCCGGAAGAGAGCGGAGGGTCGGCCATGTTCCCGGAGGTATCGGGCAGAAGACGGTGCAGGATAAAATGGATAAAGACAGCGCACAGCAGGATGGCAGTCAGGAGAAAACGGACAGAATTCATTTTTTTCATACAAGGTGCGCCTTTTCATCAAAGCCGGTTATGGAAATATATGTGGGTTTCCGGCTAAATATACTGACTGACATTCGGCGTATAGTGTGATATGATGATAAAAGAGCCGGTTTGAGGCTTTTGGAGAGGGAGGAGAACAAAAAGGCCAAGGAGGTAAGCTATGTTCAGAAAAAAAGACAAAAACGTGTATGACCAGGCGGAGGGAAGCCCCGGAAACCTGGGGCCGAAGATCGGAAAGGGAGCGGCGGGAATCGTGATTCTTGTGGCTGCGGTCTATCTTCTGCTTGGAAGTATTTATTCGCTCAAGGAAAATGAGTATGCGGTGATTACCACCTTCGGCGTGCCGAGTGTGGTGGAGGAGCCGGGGATTCACATCAAGATTCCCTATATTCAGGCGTTGAACAAGGTTCCCAAGACCATCAACGGATTTTTCCTGGGGTTTGATCCCGCCACAGGGGAAACCAGGGACTGGGAATCCTTCATGATCACCAGGGATTACAATTTCGTCAATGTGGATTTTTACGCGGAGTACCGGGTGACGGATCCGACGAAGTACCTGTATGCCTCGGAGAGTCCCGTTGATATCCTGAAGAATCTGACACAGAGTTATATCAGAGACACCATAGGCCTTTATGATGTGGACAGCGTTATTACCACGGGAAAGAATGAGATTCAGGCCTCCATCAAGGAAAAGATTACGAACAGGCTGGAGGCCGAGGATATCGGGATCCAGCTGGTAAATATCACCATACAGGATGCGGAGCCGCCCACCAGCGAGGTGGTTGATGCCTTCAAGAACGTGGAGAACGCCAAGCAGGGAAAGGAAACCTCTATCAATAAGGCGAACCAGAAGCGCAATGAGGATATTCCGGCGGCAAGAGCTCTTGCGGACGAGACGCTGAGGACGGCCGAGGCCCAGGCGGAGGAGAGAATCAACGAGGCCAAGGGACAGACCGCAAGGCTCAACGAGCTGTATTCGGAATTTCAGAAGTACCCGCTGATCACCAAGCAGAGAATGTTTTATGAGACCATGGAAGAAATTCTGCCGGATATGAAGGTGATTATCGAAAAGAGCGACGGAAGCACCCAGACCATGCTGCCGCTGGAGTCCTTTGCGGATTTTGGCGGGGAAGCAAGCCGTGAGACGGCGGGGACGGGAAGCGCAGGCTCTCAGAGAGCGGGAAGCGCAGGCGGCGGTTCTGCGTCTGTAGACGAGCCCGTATCCGAACCTGCAAACGAGGACGGCGGACAGTAGAGAACCACGGCGAATATCATGTGGTAATTGGCATGACAAACTGTCGTTCTCTGCGGAAGGGAAGGCAGGCCCGAAAGGGCGGATTGGAGATAATATGAAGAAGAAAAAAGGTTTTTTGGTGCCCCTTGTGGCGGTGATAATACTTCTTACGGCGGCAGGAGCCGGCATGGTGGTGACTTATCCCAATGAATTTACTGTTATCAAGCAGTTCGGAAAGATTGTGGATGTCAGACAGGAGCCGGGGCTCAGCTTTAAGATCCCCTTTATTCAGAGTGCGGAAAAGATCGAAAACGAGGTTCTGCTCTATGACCTTGCGGTCAGCGACGTGATGACAAAGGACAAGAAATCCATGATCGCAGACTGCTTTGCTCTCTGGAGAATTGAGGATCCGCAGAAATATACGCAGACGCTCAGCGCACAGAAGAGCAATGCGGAATCCCGTATTGATGCCATAGTATATAACAGCCTGAAGAACGTGATCAGCAGTCTCAGCCAGGAGGAAGTGATCAGCGGCAGGGACGGGGCGCTTGCAAAGGCGATTATGGATAATATCGGAGACACTCTGTCACAGTACGGAATCGTGCTGCTGGCGGTGGAGACCAAGTCTCTGGATCTTCCGGACGAAAATAAAAAGGCGGTCTATGAGAGAATGATTTCCGAGAGGAATAATATTGCGGCAACCTATCAGGCCGAGGGCCAGGAGGAGGCAAAGGAGATCTCCAACAAGACAAAGGCGGAGATCATAGTGATGCAGTCCGAGGCAGATGCCAGGGCGGCGGAGATCATCGCCAAGGGCGAGGCGGAATACATGAGGATTCTCAGCGAGACCTACAATAATCCGGAGAAGGCGGAATTTTACCTGTTCCTCCGTTCCCTGGATGCGGCGAAGGCCACGATGACAGGAAACAACAAGACGCTGATTATTGACGAGAGCTCGCCGGTGGCCCAGGTGTTTTATCCCTGACCCTGAATCCGCAGAATTTTGAAGGATTTTTATTCGTTTAGAAGGGAATGGATTGCAAAAAAAATAACCCTATGATATAATGAAAACGTTGGTAATGATAAAAAATTAACAATCTAAAGTTTTTAATCAGACGGAGGAAAGAAACAATGGCAAAAAAAGTAGTTTTAGCCGGCGCATGCCGTACAGCCATCGGTACTATGGGTGGCTCTTTAAGCACAGTACCCGCTGCGGAGCTTGGTGCGATCGTAATCAAGGAAGCGTTGAGCAGGGCGGGCGTGGCGCCTGAGGCTGTGGACCAGGTTTACATGGGATGTGTTATCCAGGCAGGACAGGGACAGAACGTGGCCCGTCAGGCTTCTATCAAGGCAGGTCTGCCCATCGAGGTGCCTGCAGTTACCATGAATGTCGTGTGCGGTTCCGGTCTTAATTGTGTGAATCAGGCAGCACAGATGATCATGGCAGGAGATGCGGATATCGTGGTTGCAGGCGGTATGGAAAACATGTCCATGGCTCCCTATGCAGTTCCTCAGGCACGTTTTGGATATAGAATGAATAACGGTACCCTGGTGGATACCATGATCAAGGACGCTCTCTGGGATGCGTTCAATGACTATCACATGATCAAGACAGCGGACAATATCTGCGAGGAGTGGGGACTGACCAGGGAAGAGCTGGATGAGTTCGCATTAAAGAGCCAGCAGAAGACAGAGGCTGCTCAGAAGTCCGGAGCTTTTGACGCTGAGATCGTACCCGTTATGGTTAAGAAGAAAAAGGAAATGGTTGAATTCAAGGTGGATGAGGGCCCCCGCGCAGGCTCCACGATCGAAGGACTTGCAAAGCTGCGTCCCATCAATCCCGGCGGATTCGTGACGGCAGGAAACGCGTCCGGAATCAATGACGGCGCTGCTGCCATCGTGGTGATGAGCGAGGAGAAGGCGAAGGAGCTCGGCGTTAAACCCATGGCTACCTTTGTTGCAGGCGCTCTCGCAGGCGTAAGGCCTGAGGTAATGGGAATCGGTCCTGTTGCGGCAACCAAGAAGGTTATGGCAAAGACCGGCCTTAAGATCGAGGACTTTGATATTATCGAGGCAAACGAGGCGTTTGCGGCACAGTCCGTTGCAGTCGGAAAGGATCTGGGAATTGACGTGGATAAGCAGCTCAATCCCAACGGAGGCGCTATTGCTCTGGGGCATCCTGTGGGAGCTTCCGGATGCCGTATCCTTGTGACACTGCTTCATGAGATGCAGGCAAAGGGAGCCAAGACGGGTCTCGCTACCCTGTGCATCGGCGGCGGTATGGGATGTGCGACCGTGGTAAAAATGGAAGACTAACCTATAAAAATATGAGGGATTCCGGGAAGGCCGGGTATCTTTCATGAAAGGAGAATGGCTTTTTCACAGGGCCATTCTTCCTTGCGTAATAGAAATGAACATAAAGGAGAGGTAGAAAATGGAATTTATCGTATACGAACAAAAGGGCGCTTACGGGATCATTACCATCAGCCGTGAAAAGGCGCTGAACGCACTGAATTCATCCGTTCTCGATGAGCTGAGTGCGACGCTGGATGCCGTGAATCTTGACGAGGTGAGATGTCTGATTCTTACAGGCGCAGGCCAGAAATCCTTTGTGGCGGGAGCGGACATCGGAGAGATGAGCACCCTCACCAAGGCAGAGGGAGAGGCATTTGGCAAGAAGGGAAATGACGTGTTCCGCAAGCTGGAAACCTTCCCTATCCCTGTGATTGCGGCAATAAACGGCTTTGCACTGGGCGGCGGCTGCGAGATCTCCATGAGCTGCGATATCCGCATCTGCTCTGACAATGCGGTTTTCGGACAGCCCGAGGTAGGACTTGGAATCACCCCCGGCTTTGGCGGAACTCAGAGGCTTGCACGTCTGGTTGGTGCGGGCATGGCAAAGCAGATGATCTACACGGCAAGGAACATCAAGGCTGACGAGGCCCTTCGGATCGGTCTTGTGAACGCTGTCTATACCCAGGAGGAGCTGATGGGCGCCGCGGAGAAGATGGCGGCCGGCATTGCAAAGAACGCTCCCATCGCCGTGCGCAACTGCAAGAAGGCGATTAACGAGGGACTGGATGTGGATATGGATGCGGCAATCGTGATCGAGGAAAAGCTTTTTGGCGACTGCTTCGAGACAGAGGATCAGAGGTATGGCATGGCATTTTTCCTTGACAAGAATAAGGAGAAGGTAAAGGAGCCCTTCAAGAACTGCTGAGAGGAGAGGGCTTTGGACCAAAGATATTGACAGCGAAAAGCTGCCTGATATAATAAGAAAACGGCTGCGGATGAAAGCGGCCAGGATGAATGTAGGAGGACGTAAAATGAAAGTAGGTATTATTGGTGCAGGTACCATGGGTGCCGGAATCGCACAGGCATTTGCAATGACAGACGGATACGAAGTATGTCTCTGCGACATTAAGATGGAGTTTGCAGAGGGAGGAAAGGCGAGAATCCAGAAGAATCTGAACTTCCTTGTAAGCAAGGAAAAGATGACCCAGGAGAAGGCTGATGCCATCATGGGCAAAATCACCTGCGGACTCAAGGACATCTGCACGGATTGTGACCTGATCGTTGAGGTGGCTCCCGAGAACATGAAGATTAAGAAGGACACCTTCAAGGAGCTGATGGCTATCGTTAAGCCTGAGTGCATGTTTGCTTCCAACACCTCTTCCTTATCCATCACAGAGATCGGAGCGGGACTTGACAGACCTATGATCGGAATGCATTTCTTCAACCCTGCTGACAGAATGAAGCTGGTTGAGGTGATCGCAGGCGAGAACACGCCGGATGAGATGGTGGAGAAGATCAAAGCGATTTCCGTGGAAATCGGCAAGACACCCGTACAGGTAAAGGAAGCTCCCGGCTTCGTTGTAAACAGAATCCTTATCCCGATGATCAATGAGGCGATCGGCATCTATGCGGACGGAACGGCAAGCGTGGCTGACATTGACGAGGCTATGAAGCTCGGAGCAAATCATCCCATGGGACCTCTTGCTCTTGGCGACCTGGTAGGTCTTGATATCGTGCTGGCGATCATGGAAGTGCTTCAGAATGAGACCGGCGATCCCAAGTATCGTCCTCATCCCCTTCTTCGCAAGATGGTTCGCGCCGGCAAGCTGGGCAAGAAGACAGGCATCGGTTTCTATGATTATTCAAAGAAATAATGGACAAAAAATAACGATATGGAGGAATCAAAATCATGGATTTTATGTTAAGCAAACAACATGAAATGGCAAGAACTCTCTTCAAGGAGTTTGCAGAAAAAGAAGTAAAGCCCCTGGCTCAGGAAGTGGATGAAACAGAGGTTTTCCCCAGAGGAACCGTTGAAAAAATGGCAAAGGCAGGCTTCCTTGGAATTCCCGTTCCCAAGGAGTACGGCGGACAGGGCTGCGATCCCCTTACCTACGCTATGTGCGTGGAGGAGCTCTCCAAGGTCTGCGGAACCACAGGCGTTATTGTTTCCGCACACACCTCTCTTTGCTGTGACCCGATCATGACCTACGGTACGGAAGAGCAGAAGCAGAAATATCTGGTACCCCTTGCAAAGGGTGAGAAGCTGGGCGCTTTCGGTCTTACCGAGCCCGGAGCAGGTACGGACGCACAGGGACAGCAGACAAAGGCTGTTCTGGAGGGCGACGAGTGGGTGCTTAACGGCTCCAAAATCTTCATCACCAACGGTAAGGAAGCCGATGTCTATGTAATCTTTGCCGTAACAGGAGTGGTTACTGACAAAAAGGGCAGAAGCAAGAAATTGATCTCCGCATTTATCGTGGAAAAGGGAACCCCCGGCTTTACCTTCGGTACAAAGGAAAAGAAGATGGGTATCCGCGGATCCTCAACCTATGAGCTGATCTTTACGGACTGCCGTATCCCGAAGGAAAATCTCCTGGGACAGGAAGGCAAGGGCTTTGGAATCGCAATGCATACTCTCGACGGCGGACGTATCGGTATTGCGGCGCAGGCTCTGGGACTTGCAGAGGGCGCACTCGACCGTACCGTTGAGTATGTGAAGGAGAGAAAGCAGTTTGGAAGAGCCATCGGCGCTTTCCAGAACACACAGTTCCAGTTAGCTGACATGGCTACCAAGGTTCAGGCGGCTCAGCTTCTCGTTTACAAGGCGGCAATGGCTAAGGCAACCCAGAAGGTTTATTCCATCGAGGCGGCTACGGCTAAGCTGTATGCGGCAGAGGTTGCGATGGAAGTGACCACCAAGGCGGTTCAGCTGCACGGCGGCTACGGCTACATAAGAGAGTACGACGTGGAGCGCATGATGAGAGATGCCAAGATCACCGAGATCTACGAGGGTACATCCGAGGTTCAGAGAATGGTTATCTCCGGTGCATTGTTGAAATAATTGAGAGACGGGAATCAAAACAGAAAATAATTAAGGAGAGATAATACAATGAAAATCGTTGTTTGTATTAAACAGGTACCTGATACGAAGGGCGGAGTTAAATTCAATCCCGACGGTACGCTTGACAGAGGCGCGATGCTCACAATCATGAATCCGGACGACAAGGCAGGTCTGGAGGCGGCGCTTCGGTTAAAGGATAAATATGATGCAGAGGTTACAGTGGTTACCATGGGACTTCCCAAGGCGGAGGAGGTTCTGAGGGAAGCTATCGCCATGGGAGCTGACAAGGGAGTTCTCGTGACAGACCGCATACTTGGCGGAGCTGATACCTGGGCAACCTCACAGACACTGGCAGGGGCAATCCGCAATCTGGAATATGACCTGATCATCACGGGCCGTCAGGCGATTGACGGAGATACCGCTCAGGTTGGACCTCAGATTTCCGAGCATCTGGGAATCCCGGTTATTTCCTATGCTCAGAAGATCGAGATCGAGGGTGACAGCGTGATCGTTGAGCGTCAGTTTGACGACAGATATCATGTGTTAAAGGCAAAAATGCCTTGTCTGATCACGGCCCTTGCAGAATTAAATGAGCCTCGTTATATGACACCCGGCGGAATTTTTGACGCATACAATGCAGAGATCACCGTATGGGGAAGAGCGAATCTGGTTAACGTTGAAGATTCCAATCTGGGACTTAAGGGTTCACCTACACAGATCGCAAAGGCTTCCGACAAGGTCAGAAAGGGAGCGGGCGAGAAGGTTAATCTTGATGCGGCGGAATCTGTTGACTATATCATCGACAAATTAAAAGTAAAGCATGTCATCTAATGCAGCAAATACAATAATGGAGGTTCAAAATGAATATTCAAGATTATAAGGGCGTATTTGTCTTCGCCCAGCAGGTTGATAATGAACTGAGCGGAATCGCTTTGGAATTGGTCGGCAAGGGAAAGGACCTTGCAAAAGATTTGGGCACAGAGGTAACTGCTGTTCTTGTTGGTTCCGGTGTGAAGGCTCTTGCTGATACACTGGGTGAGTACGGTGCAGACAAGGTTATCGTTGTGGATGATCCCGAGCTTGCGGAGTACAGGACAGAGCCTTACGCACATGCCCTTTCATCCGTAATCAATGAATTCAAGCCTGAAATTTTCCTGGTAGGCGCTACGGCAATCGGACGCGATCTGGGCCCCAGAGTTTCCGCAAGGATACATACAGGTCTGACCGCGGACTGTACGCAGCTTGACATTGGTGATTTCCCCATTAATCCGATTCCCGGAAAAGAGCAGCTTCACAATCAGCTTCTCATGACCCGTCCGGCATTTGGCGGAAACACCATCGCTACCATTGCCTGCCCTGAATTCCGTCCTCAGATGGCGACGGTTCGTCCCGGCGTTATGCAGAAGGCACCCAGGGAAGAGGGAAGAAAAGCAGAGGTAATTGAGTTTAATCCCGGCTTTACCCCCAATGACAAGTATGTGGAAATCCTCAAGGTTGTGAAGGCAGTTTCCGATGTGGCGGATATCATGGACGCTAAGATTCTTGTATCCGGAGGCCGCGGTGTCGGAAGCCCTGAGAACTTCAAGATTCTGGAAGATCTGGCAGAGGTTCTGGGCGCTACCGTGAGCTGCTCCCGTGCGGTTGTGGACGCAGGCTGGAAGCCCAAGGATCTGCAGGTAGGACAGACCGGTAAGACCGTTCGTCCCAATGTGTATTTCGCAATCGGTATCTCCGGAGCGATCCAGCACGTTGCAGGTATGGAGGAATCCGATATCATTATCGCAATCAATAAGGATGAGACAGCGCCTATCTTCGAGGTGGCTGATTTCGGTATCGTGGGCGACCTGAACAAGATCGTTCCCGCCCTGACCGAGAAACTTAAGGTTGAGATGGC
>CAJUIO010000104.1:5801-11636 GCA_910586025.1 uncultured Lachnospiraceae bacterium | reverse complement strand
CCGGTGCCGGAAAAGAACGCTCAACTTTAATCATCTACATGCTCCCGATTTATAAACTCTAATTTCAGTCTCTGGTATTCCATTGATATTCCAATCGCAAGGT
Source organism: uncultured Lachnospiraceae bacterium (assembly GCA_910586025.1). GTDB lineage: Bacteria > Bacillota > Clostridia > Lachnospirales > Lachnospiraceae > Suilimivivens. Next base: position 11,533 of record CAJUIO010000104.1, on the reverse strand, counting down.
AATCAGGTATCTCATCCAAATAAAGCTCTAATTCTGCAATATTACTCAACTCATCATCTGACAGAGTTTCCTTTTCCACAAGTTCCTTATACCTCTCAAATTTTTCTTTCAAAGTGTCGGATAATTTATTTGCGCCAAAGTACCCCTCAACAATGCCATCGTATGGCACGTTATCCAGTCCGTTTTCCACCAAAAGATTATTTTCCAAATCATAGATCACGGCATCCTCTATGCTGTTGAGCACAAAAGGCGAGTGTGTTGTCACAACAAACTGAATATTGGGGAAAATGGCCGTCAACAGCGGCATAATATTTTTCTGTAATTCCAGATGCAGATGGGTTTCAATTTCATCAATCAGCACGATCCCTGACAGATTAAAATCAAAGGACCGCTGTGTCTGATTCTGCATCCGCATGATAATGTCCAGAACAATATCCAATACTGCCTGATAGCCACTGGATAAAGTATTAAAATCAAAGGGTTCCTTTCCCTGTTGCAAAATACGGAATTCAAAGGTGTCTTCGTCAAACAGAATTCGTACTGTTTCATCTGCAAATATCTGCTTTAACAGCCGTTCTAGTTTTTCAAACCATACCTGAATTTGATCTGCCTTCTCCGTCTTTTTATTATTTCTCGCCAATGCCTCCGTCATCTTCAGATCTAATAAATATTTTACAAATTCATTGCGCGGAAATTCTGTGAGTCCATATTTATCTTTTAGCTGCACTTTCTCAACATGTCTGGGCTGCTCCGCCTCAAAAATTCTGTCTGCCTTATAATACGCTAATATATAATGATATTTTTCCGTTAAAGCAGTGATATCACCAGCTTTTTTATTGAATTGAATATCGAGACCATTTCTGCTTTTCTCTAACTGTTCCTTTCTCCGGGAAACCTCTTTTTCCATTTTAAAAACTTCCGCTTCATCTTCGCCTTGCTCAACTGCCAAATCTCTTTGCTTTTCCGCAGTATCCATCAATGTTTTCCATTGTTCAAAATGTCGATCCGTAATTACATTATTCAGATATCCAGCCAAAGCCTCCACCACGCTTGTTTTTCCGCTTCCGTTCTTTCCGGTCAGGATCAGGTGTTTCATTTTATCTTCTGACAACGGTATAGAAATGTCCTTTAAATGCCTGACTTTCTTAATTTCTATGTCTGTTATAAAAAGCTGTTCCATTCATGCCCTCCACATCAATTATTACTATATAATTTACCACAGTTTTCCCGAGAATGATACCAAAATGCTTGAAAATTCCGGTTTGAAACCGCATAATTATATTTGCAGTTTTGCTTCATGCAGGCAAATTCGCAAGTTGAGCAGGAATGGAGATTAACATGATACTTGAAACAGAGCGGTTATATCTGCGGGAAATGAACCAGGCCGATTTCCGGTCTTTATGCAAAATAATGCAGGATGAGGAAACCATGTATGCCTATGAAGGAGCCTTCAGCGATACGGAAGTGCAGGAGTGGCTTGACAGACAGATTTCCCGCTATCAGAAATGGGGCTTTGGCCTATGGGCGGTTATTCTAAAAAAAACAGATGAAATGATCGGGCAATGCGGGCTTACCATGCAGCCGTGGAAGAACAGGGAGGTGCTTGAGATCGGCTATCTTTTTCAACGGCCCCACTGGCATAAGGGCTATGCCATAGAAGCCGCCAAAGCCTGTAAGAGATACGCCTTTGAAGCTCTGGGTGCCGGAGAGGTCTGCTCTATTATCCGGGATACCAATACGGCATCTCAGAATGTAGCTGTCCGAAACGGTATGACAATAACGGACAGCTGGACCAAGCACTATCGGGGCGTGGATATGCCTCACGATCAATACACCGTGACTCGCCGTCCGCAGATAATAGGCTCCAAACAAAACGCAAACAGTTTTTCGCAATAAGGCATCCCCGCTTCTTCCCCTGCTTCAGGAGGAAGATCAGCAACGCTGCTGCCGACAGAAAAATGAAAGGCCTACATCTGTCTGCGCACCACCAGATACTCGTCTCCGGACTGATAGTAGGGGCAGTCCCTCACCTGGTCCGAGAGAAATCTTGCCATCTCGTCCTCGTCCAGACTGACCTCGCAGACATAGCATTCATAATCCTCATCATACACATAATTGCCGCACTGCTCACAGGCACCGGGCTGATTTTTTCTTTTTCTCACTGACATTCTGTCCCTTCTCCTTTCGACCCTGACATCTTCTTATACCAATACCTCAATTTTCAAGCTTTTCCGTCCCCGCATTCGCCTTCTCCCACTCGCTGGGCGACATTCCCGTATAGCGCCGGAACACCTTTGCAAAATAATAGGCGTTTTCAAACGCAAGCCGATAAGATATTTCGCTGATCAGATATTTTTTCTCCGCAATCAGCTCGCAGGCCCGCTCCACCTTAACCTGATTGATAAAGCCGATAAAGCTCTGATTATACTGCTTTTTGAACAGGGTGGAAAGATATCCGGCCGAAATATTTACCTCGTCGGCCACATCCTGCAGGCTGATACGCTCCTCCACATGCTCGAGCACGTACTGTCTTGCCTTTTCCACCGGGGCGGATTTCAGCGCGCACTGCTGCCAGAGAATCTGCGTGAGCGCATCCTTCAGGCTGTCAATCCATCCGACCGCCTGCCTCCTTGTCATGATTGTCTTAATCTCCGAATACCCCCCTGCGCCAAAGGCACCCAGATCCAGCGTCTTGGCCGCGGCGCGGTAGAGCTCGTTGCACAGCCAGATTGCCTGGCTTTTCTGGTGAACCGTATCGGAAATACATTCTGACGCTCTCTCCAGCAGGATTCTGCAGCCCGTGAGATTTCGTCCGTTCAGCTCGGCCTCAAGCTGTGATCCGATTCCCGCAAGCCCCAAAGGCCTGGGCGCAGGACGTTCGGTGGAATGCGGGGTTATTCCCACTCCCTCATTCAGATAGAAATTCTCCACACAGTGAAAATAGGCCTCCCGGCACCGTTCCAGCTGCCCCTCGCCAAAAAAGCACGGGGTTGCGCAGACCGCGGACATAATCTGCGTGATATTTTCCGAAGCATTTGCCAGCTTGGACGAAAGAAGCGCAATATGCTTCTCCCACTCCTTTCCCTGGCCCCAGACAAAAAGCGTAAGGCTGCTGCTCTGTCCCGTCTGCACATAGAGATATTTTGTTTTGAAAAGATTATCCGCAAGGCGGGAGGTGAGCTCCCTTTCCCATGCGGTCAGATTCGACTGAACCTCATAGGTGAGCCTGCTGCAGTCCGGAAGCGAGGCAAAGTCAAACGGTATGTAGATAATTCCGTATCCGTCCAGCATCCTGTTTTCCGCAAGCACCGTCCGCGCCTGCTCAAAGGCCGGCGATTCCTGAGAAAAAAGCAGATCCAGACAGGCTGCCTGCATCAGCTCCCTGCGCTTTTTCACATTAAACAGATCCAGCCTGTCAGCCTGAACAAACCGGCTCCTGCTGTCATGCTCTTTTTTGGCCTTTTCCAGGCTTTCCACCAGCATGCGGGCATCCAGCTGATTCTTCACCAGATAATCCACGGCCCGATAGCGGATCGCATCCTTTGCAAGGTCAAACTCCTGCAGATTTGTCAGCATGATAAAGACCACCGACGGAAACTCCGCGTCAACCGTCCGCAAAAGCTCAATCCCTCCCATCACCGGCATATTGATATCGCACAGCACGATATCCGGCACACAGAGCCTGATCTTTTCCAGTGCATCCTGTCCGTTACGGGCAATGTCTGCGATCGTACAGTCATACTTTTCCCAGTCAACCAGAAATTTGATCCCGGACAGAATAATTGTCTCGTCATCCACAATTAAGATCCTGTACATGAGATTTCCTCCTCTTTTGGAATATGAACCGTAACCCGTGTAAACTCTCCCGGAGAGCTTTCGTAGATCAAACCATAGGAAGCGCCATAGTGAAGCTTCAGACGTGCGTCCACGTTGGAGACGCCGATACCGCTCAACGCATTTTTATCCTTATTGGCAAGGGAGGTCCTCAGCTCCTCCAGCTCTTCTTCCGTCATCCCTACGCCATTATCCTCAATGGATATAAACAAATCCCCGTTCTCCTGCCTTGCGCTGATCTCAATCTCGCCAAACTGCTTCATGGGCTCGATGCCGTGCAGAATCGCATTCTCCACGATCGGCTGCAGGGTAAACTTTATGATCCGGCAGTCCAAAAGCTCCTCCGGAATCTGGCATATGTAATCAAAAATCTCCACGTAGCGCACCTGCTGAATATAAATGTAGTTTCCCACCAGCTCAAGCTCTTCCCTCAGAGTGATCTTATCCCCGATTCCCTTGGCCATATTCCTCAGAAGCCGTTCCAGCGCTCCGGTTGTCTGTTCAATATTCTTACTCCCCTGGATAACCGCCATCCACCGGATCGAATCCAGGGTATTGTAGAGAAAATGAGGATTGATCTGGCTCTGCAACAGCGAAATTTCAATATTCTTTTTCTGCTCATACATCCTTGCCTGCTGCCCGAGCAGGTTCTGTATATGATCCGTCATCTGATTGACCGCCTTTCCGATTTCCCCGATCTCATCGGAAGAAGCCTCGATATCCGGATCCGGTGAAAAATCATTGGTTTCCGATATCTTGCGTATATGACCTGTCAATATCTTAATGGGGCGCGTGATATGGCCGGTCAGAAGTCTGGTGACCAAAATTCCCGCAGCCGCAGTGCTGAAAAAAAGGATGACAAGAATATAGAGAATATATCTGTTATCCCCGCCGGCATACGTAACATCCGTCAGACTCCCCACCAGAATGCCGAACCGGGACAGCGGACGGCTGCTCAGCTGATAGGTATGTCTGTTGTGGACAAGCCTGCTCCCCGAGGGCTCAAGCAGTCTCCAATGCTCTATGGTCTCATCCTTCTCCATGGAAAAAGACACCAGAATGCGGCTTCCGGTCTCGTCAATGATAAATTTTTCCCTGACATCTAACAGCGAATACCAGTGATACACCGGAGCCGTCACACCGTCCGCCTCCTCCGTATCCAAAAACGCCCGCAGGGAATCCCATTCCTGCTTTGTCCAGCTGCTCATCCCCACAGTGGAAGCAATCCGTATATCATTCCTGTTGATAACCGCCATGCGGCGCAGATAACCGTACAGCGGCGTGGACGAGGCGAAGTTGTCCAGCTCCGCCTGCGCATCCAGGCATTTTCTGCGCACCGAGCTGGAATTCATTCTGGTACAGCGAAGCGCCTCCAGGATTCTCTGAGATCCGGAGCACAGGCCTGCCACCTTCTGCAGCTCCTGAATATCGCTTTCCAGCTTCTTTGTGATAATTGTGAGATACTGCTCATTGATCTGCATATCTCTCTGCGTAAGGCGGGCGCTGTAGAGCGTGGATACCGTAAAAATGCCGATAGCCGAAAATACAACAATGCAGATTGACATTGAAGCGATTATTTTAACAGTAATACTGTTTTTTATCCTCATTAGAAAGGCCTCCATTTTTATAAAGTATAGCACATCCTCCGGGATATTTCCTCATCCTGTGATCTTTGATGAAAAAAGTATTCTTTTTCCGGGCAGACAGTCCCGGCGTTTCAAAAATAGTATTCACTTCATGAAAAAATGTGAGTTCAGAAAACAGGAAATAAATACTATAATGAACCTATCAGTGAGGGACTTTCCAGACGGGCCCGTCAGAACCCCTCCGGGATGAGAGGATAATGAAAAAGCGAAAGGAGTCGTACAGACCATGAAAAACAGATTATTGAAAAGGAT
>CAJUIO010000104.1:0-5701 GCA_910586025.1 uncultured Lachnospiraceae bacterium | reverse complement strand
GAAAAGGATGAGACCGAGGCACAGGAAGCCGCACCCGAGGCGGAAACGGAATCCGATTCTTCCACACAGGAGGCCACCCTGAAGATTGCGGCGTGGGATGCCACTACCAGCGCAACAGTCACCCCTCTGATTGAAGGCTTTGAGAACGCTCATCCAAATATTAAGGTTGAAATCATCGATATTGCATCGGCTGACTATACACAGAAGCTGACCGTTATGTTGAACGGAGGCAATGACCTGGATGTTGTCTGGATCAAGGACGGCGACACCACTCCCTCCATTGCCGCAAGAGGACAGCTCGAGGACCTGACTCCCTATATTGAAAGGGACGGCATTGACCTTTCCGCTTATAATGGCGTGGCGGAGATGCTGAACATGGGAGGAAAGCAGGTTGCTCTTCCGATTTCCACAGGCTTTTACATTTTATATTATAACAAGGATATCTTTGATGAGGCAGGTGTGCCTTATCCCACAAACGATATGACATGGACCGAGTTTGAAGAGCTCGCCGCAAAAGTAACGATTGGCGAAGGCAATGACAAGAAATACGGTGCGCTGATCCATACCTGGCAGGCCTGTGTACAGAACTGGGGCGTGCAGGACGGCGAGCATACCATCCTTGATACCGACTACACCTTCTTCAAGCCCTACTATGAGATGGTACTGCGCATGCAGGACGCAGGCACCGTGATGGATTTCTCCACTCTGAAAACAGGAAACATCCATTATTCCAGCCCGTTCCAGCAGGGTCAGGTGGCGATGATGCCTATGGGAAGCTGGTTCATGGCAACCATGATCAGCAAGGTGGCCGCAGGAGAAAGCTCCGTCAACTGGGGAATCGCCACAATTCCTCACGCCGATAATCTGGAAGCAGGCTACACGGTAGGCTCCACCACTCCTATGGGTATCAGTGCGAACTCCAAGAACAAGGAGGCAGCATGGGAATTCCTCAAATATGCCTGCGGGGAGAACGGCGCTAAAATTTATGCGGAGAACGGCGATATTCCGGCAATGAAGGATGACAGCATTATTTCCGCAATCGCAGGAATTGACGGCATGCCCGAAGAGGCCGCAGCCGCCCTTGTAACCAAAAATATTTCTCTCGACCGTCCTTTGGCTGAAAAATCCGCCGAGGTAAACCAGATGCTCGGAGAGGAGCACTCGCTTATCATGATCGGCGAGCTTTCCGTAGACGATGGTCTTGCCGAAATGGCAGAGCGCAGCAAAGAAATCCAGGGGCAGTAAGGATAGATCTCAAGATCCGATTGTAACACAAAAGGCGGCAGCATTCTGCCGCCTTCTTAAGTAGGAGACTCTTCTGAAAGGAGGCAAACATGTTGACAAAACCCAAACGAAATCAAAAACAAATTTCTCTGAGCAGGAGAAACACCCTGGTGGGTCTTTCTTTTATCATTCCGAACTTTGTGGGATTTTTTATCTTTGTGCTGATACCCGTAATCTTTTCCCTTGCTCTCAGCCTTGCGGAATGGGACGGCTTTAATGCCATGAAGTTTAACGGAATCAACAATTTTATCGCTATCTTTAAGGACAGGGTGTTCCGGGGCTCTATCTGGAAAACCGCTTATTTCAGCATCTTTACCGTATTTTTTTCCATGTGCGCGTCCCTGGGGCTTGCGGTGCTCCTGAATCAGAAGCTTAAGGGTAAGGCCATCTTCCGGTGCGCCATCTTTTTTCCCTATGTGGCATCCAACGTGGCCATCGCCGTGGTCTGGAACTTTCTCTTCCGGGATATCGGTCCGATCAACAGCTTTCTTATGCACATCGGCATATCCGATCCCCCGGGCTGGACTGCGAGCACTGTCTGGGTAATTCCGGCCCTTGTCATTGTCAATGTCTGGAAAAACATGGGATACTTTATGATTGTCTATCTGGCCGCCCTGCAGGATATCCCCGGCTCTCTCTACGAGGCCGCACAGATTGACGGAGCCGGCAGCTTCCAGCAGTTTAAAAGTATCACTCTGCCAATGCTGACTCCCAGCACCTTCTTTGTCGTCATGATGCTGACCATCAACTCCCTCAAGGTATTCGATCTGGTCTATCTGATGACGGAGGGCGGCCCCGGCACCGCATCAACCATGATGAGCCAGTATATCTATAACCAGGCCTTTATCTCCTGGAGCTACGGCCGTTCCTCTGCGGCGGCGATGGTTCTGTTTCTGATCGTGGCAGCGCTTACCGCATTTCAGTTCCGTATGGAGAAAAAATGGGTCAGCTATATGTGAGAACAGGAGGAGACAGCCCTATGAAAAACAGAAGTTTAACCTATAAAATAATAATGTATATTATCCTGATTGTGCTGACCTGCTTTACCCTGATGCCTCTTCTGTGGATGCTGAGCGCCTCCATCAAGACAGACAGCGAGGTGTTCAGCATGACCTTTCACTGGTTTCCGCAGGTGCCTCAATGGCAGAACTACTCAAAGATCTGGGATAAGATCCCTCTTGCGACCTTTACATTTAATAGCGTCAAGCTGACCGTGATCATCACCATTGTTCAGGTAGTCACCTCAAGCTTTGCGGCCTACGGATTTTCCAAATGTCGGTTCAGGGGCAGAGACGCGCTGTTTCTGTTGTATGTTGCCACCATTGCCATACCCTGGCAGGTTTATATGCTTCCGCAGTACAGTATGATGAACAAAATGCATCTGGTTGACAGCCATCTGGGATATGTGCTGATGCAGAGCTTCAGCGCCTTCGGAGTTTTCCTGATGCGACAGTTTTTCATGTCCCTGCCAAACGAACTTTTGGAGGCGGGCCGCATTGACGGTCTCAGCGAATACGGAAACTACTTCCGCATTGCGCTGCCGCTTGCCAAGCCCAGCATCGCAACCCTGACGATCTTCAGCTTCGTGACGATCTGGAACGACTACATGGGACCTATGATTTACTTTAATTCCACGGAAAACAAGACGATCCAGCTGGGAATCAAGATGTTTATCGCCCAGTACTCCGCAGAATACGGCCTGGTCATGGCGGCCAGCGTCCTGTCCCTGGTTCCTGTCCTTGTCATTTTCCTTGCCGGACAGAAATTTTTTGTACAGGGGATCGCATCCAGCGGAATCAAGGGCTGATGTAAGAGGGAGGAGCTATAGATGAAGCTATCAGAAAAATTCTGGTTCGCCGGTGAACTGGATTCCACAATCGCTTACTGGAAAACACACTATCCGGACTCCTGTGCCCATGTTTTAGAGCAGGCCAAAAACATATGCCGCAATACCTTTTTGTTCCGGGAGCACTGGGAAATGGAGCGAACGAACAAAAGCGTGGTCTTTCCGGAAAAAATTATCTGGAACCACATTCCGGAAGGCGACCCGGAGTGGCTCTACGCACTGAACCGCCACACCTGCTTCCTGATTCTCGGAAAGGCCTGGCAGCTGACAGGTCATGAGAAATATGCCGAAAAGTTCACGGAGCTGCTCTGTGACTGGATCGAATGCGCACCTCTTACGCAGGAGAGCCGAAACGATACCTGGCGCAGTCTGGAGGCCGGTATCCGGATCGAAAACTGGCTAAAATCCTTTATTCTTTTTTCCGACAGCCCTCTTTGGACGGCCAGATTACAGGAAAAAGCGGATGACGCACTGCGTATTCACGGGCAGTATCTGATGGAGACCGATCTTCCCTTCCATCACCTTAGCAACTGGGGCGTGCTGCAAAACCACGGGCTTTTGCTTCTCGGACTTTACTTTGACAATCCGGAGTGGACACAGGAAGCGGCAGGGAGGCTGGATCAGGAAGTATATATGCAGGTATTCGGTGACGGAAGCCAGTGGGAGCAGAGCCCCATGTACCACTGCGAGGTTCTGTATGCGCTGATGGACTCCCTGCTTCTGATGGACCGTTTCCACAAACCGGTGCCGCAGCGACTGCGGGACTTCGTCCGGAAAATGGCCTTTGCGCTCGCCTGCTGGTGCAAGCCGGACGGACATATGCCCTGTCAGGGGGACAGCGACGATATCGACGCAAGAGACCTCCTGACCGGGGCCTCACTGCTCTGTCAGGATTCCTCACTGAAAGCGCTGTCACAGGGAATCTTTTTCGAGGATAATCTGTGGAGCTTTGGCCTGAGCGGCCTTGAGGCTTATAAATCTCTTCCTTCCGTCCCGCCAAAGGAGACCTCCCGGGTTCTCACAGATTCCGGAAATTATTTCCTCCGCAGCGGATGGCATGCAGCGGCCGACTATCTGCGCCTGCACTGCGGCTGTATGGGAAGCGGCCACGGCCACGGAGACCAGCTCCATGTGGTCTATTTCTCTTGCGGGGAGGACATCCTGATCGATCCGGGACGCTATACCTATGTGGACAGCCCCGTGCGCCGTAAGCTGAAGCTTCCCTCCAGCCATAATACGGTCTGTGTTGACGGCGAGGAGTTCTGCGAGTGCACGGACAGCTGGGGATACAGCCGCATGGCATATCCCATAAAAGGAGAATTCTGCTTCAGGGGACAGATTAATTTTGCCATGGCCGCTCATCTTGGTTATCTGGAAAAGGGAATTTTCGCCACCAGAAAGGTGGTCACTCTGGAAGAAGGCCTGATTCTCATTGCGGATGTGTTTTACGGCAGTGGAACGCACAAATATCACAGCCGGTTTCATTTTGGCCGCCAGGGGCGCGCCTCTCTCCTTGAGGATGGCTCCGCAGGTCCTGTGCGGGTACGCTTTGAAGGCCGGAGGGTACGGGCGGAGCTTTTTGCCTTGAAGGGCACGGGAAGCCTGTCAGAGGCCGAATGCTCTCCTGAATATAATCTGCTCACCGCCTGCGACTGTCTCACCGTGCATGATACGCAGGAAGGACAGGCTTCTCTGTACACCGTGATCTCCGCCTCTGCGCAAGCTCAGGATGTGTCCGCAGAGCTTATCCCTGTTTCCAAAGTCCGGAGCGGGGAGCGCCTCAGCCCTCTGCAGGCGGAGGGAATCCGAATCAGGAAAAACGGAACCGAACACGTGGTGATCCTCTGCCACCAGGAGCTGATCAGCGAAGTGGATTACTTTGAAGCCGGCGGCTTCTCTTCCTATGGCAAGACCATGGTATTTTCCAGCCGGAACCGGGAAGGAATCTGCGTCCAGTATTAATGGAGAAGCTCCCAGGGCGCCTCTTCCCCTTCAGAGCGCTCCAAATACTCCAAAAGCCGTTCTTCAAGTGTCACATCCGTATCCGCAAACTTAAGGCTGACAATATATTCTCCCTGCCTGTAAAGGCAGGGATTTTCAATCTGTCTGATAAAGTCTCTCCTCTTTTCCTCTTTATCAAGACTCCCGTCTATTATTACCTCCCGGATATCCCTCAGCTTTTCAATGTTTACCTCCCGGATATCCAAATCCCGCACATTGTCAGACCCTTTCCCCTGATTCTCCATTTTATTCCCGCGCCTTTGCCGCATGATCCCGATCTCTTCCCATGTGGGAACTCACCATGCTTTTTTATCAGTATATTATTTGCCTGCCTGTCCCTATTCTGAGGAGATATTTTCCGTTTGACGCTGCGATCTGCCTGTATGTATCCAGAGGCAGTAAAAGCAGTTTCATAGACTCATGGTTTTGCGTTTATGCGGTTAAAAATCGTTATTCCTTAATTTTGTCAAGTTCTGTCAGGTTAACGCCGGAATATTGTGGCCCGTATTGACTGCTCAATGTCATTCAGTTAAGCCATTCTCAATTAATTCTACAGCGGTTCTTAATTTC
>CAJUIO010000103.1 GCA_910586025.1 uncultured Lachnospiraceae bacterium | reverse complement strand
AGAAATTACCGATATTTTCAAGCACTATTTCGCCTTTGCCGCCAGGACTTTTTCCTGTACGTTCTTGGGCACCTGCTCATATTTCTCAAAGAACATGGAATAGTTGCCTCGTCCCTGTGTCCTGGAACGCAGATCCGTGGAATATCCAAACATCTCGGCAAGCGGTACAAAAGCTCTGACCATCTTTCCTCCTCCGATGTCATCCATTCCCTCAATACGTCCGCGGCGGGAATTGATATCTCCGATCACGTCTCCCATATATTCCTCGGGCATTGTGACCTCCACCTTCATGATGGGCTCGAGGAGCACGGGATTAGCCTTATTCATAGCATCCTTGAAAGCCATGGAACCGGCAATATGGAATGCCATCTCCGAAGAGTCGACTTCATGATAGGAGCCGTCGTAAACAGTTGCGTGTACGCCGAGAACCGGGAATCCGCCGAGAATACCACACTTGGAAGCTTCCTCGATACCCTCTCCGACTGCAGGGATATACTCCTTGGGAATCGCACCGCCCACAACCGAAGACTCGAACTTGAACAGCTCTTCTCCATTGGCATCCATGGGCTCGAAGCGAACCTTACAGTGACCATACTGACCGCGTCCACCGGACTGCTTCGCATACTTGGAATCCACTTCCACGGTATTGGTGAAGGTTTCCTTGTAGGCAACCTGAGGCGCACCTACATTCGCTTCCACCTTAAACTCGCGCAGGAGACGGTCCACGATGATCTCCAAATGGAGCTCACCCATACCTGCGATAATTGTCTGGCCGGTTTCCTGGTTAGTATGCGCACGGAACGTAGGATCTTCTTCTGCCAGCTTGGCAAGAGCTTCACCCATCTTACCCTGTCCTGCCTTGGTCTTGGGTTCGATTGCCAGCTCAATAACGGGCTCAGGGAATTCCATGGACTCCAGAATAACCGGATGACGGTCATCACAGATAGTATCACCGGTGGTTGTAAACTTAAAGCCTACCGCCGCCGCAATATCACCGGAGTAAACTTTATCCAGCTCCGCCCTCTTGTTTGCATGCATCTGCAGGATACGTCCCACACGTTCCTTTTTATCTTTAGTAGCGTTCAGTACATAAGAACCGGAGTTCATTGTACCGGAATAAACTCTGAAGAACGCCAGCTTACCCACGAAGGGATCCGCCATGATCTTAAATGCCAGAGCGGCGAAAGGCTCATCATCAGACGAATGTCTCTCCACCTCGTTGCCGTCCAGATCCGTACCCTTGATAGCGGGGATATCGGTAGGAGCAGGCATATACTCCAGGATTGCATCGAGAAGCTTCTGTACTCCCTTATTTCTGTATGCGGAACCGCAGCAGACAGGGATAGCGGTACATTCGCAGGTTGCCTTTCTCAAAGCCTTCTTCATATCCTCTACAGAAGGCTCCTCACCCTCCAGATACATCATTGTCAGGTCGTCATCCAATTCGCAGACCTTCTCAACAAGCTCTGAACGGTACAGTTCGGCATCATCCTTCATATCATCGGGAATATCGGTTACAAGAATGTCCTCACCCTTATCATCATTATAGATGTATGCCTTCATTTCAAACAGATCAATAATTCCTTTAAATTCATCTTCTTTGCCGATCGGCAGCTGAAGAATAATTGCGTTTTTACCAAGTCTGGTCTTGATCTGGTCTACGGCTCCGTAGAAGTTTGCGCCCAAAATGTCCATCTTGTTGATGAACGCCATTCTGGGTACATTGTAAGTGTCAGCCTGACGCCAAACGTTTTCCGACTGGGGTTCAACACCGCCCTTCGCACAGAATACGCCGACAGCGCCGTCCAGAACACGCAGGGAACGTTCCACTTCCACTGTGAAGTCAACGTGCCCGGGCGTATCAATAATATTGATACGATGTTCAAGAGCACCCGGCTTAGGCTTACAGTTTTCTTCCAAAGTCCAATGACATGTCGTTGCGGCAGACGTAATGGTGATACCTCTTTCCTGCTCCTGTTCCATCCAGTCCATGGTAGCAGTACCTTCGTGCGTATCACCGATCTTGTAGTTCACGCCTGTGTAATACAGGATACGTTCTGTAAGAGTAGTCTTACCTGCATCGATATGAGCCATAATACCAATATTTCTGGTTCTATCTAATGGATATTCTCTTCCAGCCAAAGGTCTTTCCTCCTTATATTAGTCCGGGCAGAACCCGAAAGCACCACATAGCCCTCCGGCAATTAGAAGCGGTAATGTGAAAATGCCTTGTTTGCTTCTGCCATTTTGTGCATATCTTCTTTTCTCTTGACAGCTGCACCTGTATTGTTCGCTGCATCAAGAATCTCGTTCGCAAGTCTGTCGCGCATGGTCTTCTCGCCTCTTTTACGTGCGAACATGGTGAGCCAGCGAAGACCCAGGGCCTGACGTCTGTCAGGTCTCACCTCGATCGGTACCTGATAGGTAGCGCCGCCGATACGTCTTGCCTTACACTCCAGAACAGGCATGATGTTATTCATGGCCTCCTCAAAAACTTCAAGAGCCGGCTTACCGGATTTCTCTTCCACTTTGGCAAATGCTCCATATACAATCTTCTGGGCAACACCCTTCTTACCGTCTAACATAATGTTATTGATAAGCTTGGTAACCACTTTGTTATTGTATAAAGGATCTGCCAATACATCTCTTTTCTGAACATGTCCTTTACGTGGCACGGTTCTTCCCTCCTTAATTATTCACTTACATTAAATCATCGGTACTCACAGTGTATCATTCTAATTCAATTGGCAAAAAAAGCAATGCCTTTGCCAATACACTATTTGTGTTCGTGCGGGTATCTCTCATTACAATATATCGTAACAGAATTCCAACACTAAATTAGCTTGCGTTTGTGGGTCCAATCTGTTCCAAAAACTACTTGCCGGCCTTAGGCCTCTTAGCACCGTATTTGGAACGGGCCTGCTTCCTGTTTGCAACCCCTGCTGTATCAAGCGTACCCCTGATTACATGGTACCTTGTACCGGGAAGGTCTTTTACCCTTCCGCCTCTGATAAGAACAACGCTGTGCTCCTGCAGATTATGTCCTTCACCGGGAATGTAGCTTGTCACCTCGATTCCGTTGGAAAGACGAACCCTGGCAATCTTTCTGAGCGCTGAGTTAGGCTTCTTGGGAGTCGCTGTCTTCACAGCTGTGCAAACACCTCTCTTCTGAGGAGCAGAAGTATCGGTAGCTTTCTTATGAAGGGAGTTCCATCCTTTCTGCAAAGCGGGAGCCGTTGACTTCTTAACGGATGTCTGACGTCCTTTTCTGACTAACTGGTTAAATGTTGGCATTCTGTTTCACCTCCTGCATATAAAATCGCTTCACCTTTCATGAAGCCCTATTAGTTTGTATGCACCAAAAAGACACATGCTTCTAATGCACACTAAATCAGTATAATTGCTGCCTTTTCTGTTGTCAATATACTTCCTGGCAAATTTTATGGGAAAATGAAAGATTTTGCGTACATTTTGACCAACAAACCCTGCGTCTACCATAATAGTATACGCAGGGTTTGAAACGATAAACATAAAATTATTCCTGAGTGATCAGATCCTCCATATCCACCTCGTCGGGAATACCAAGCCTCTCAGCCGCCTCATCGATGATAAATTCTCCTTCCTCATCCACATCGCCGCCGAAATCAATCATTTCGTCCTCGTCAAAATTCTTAAGCAGATTATCATCCGTACTCAGCCTTGTATTCCGGTAACGCTTCATACCCGTACCGGCCGGGATCAGCTTACCGATAATTACATTCTCCTTGAGGCCGATCAGCGGATCCACCTTGCCCTTGATCGCAGCCTCCGTGAGAACCTTTGTGGTCTCCTGGAAGGATGCCGCCGACAGGAAGGAATTTGTTGCCAGAGCCGCCTTGGTGATACCCAGCATCACCTGCTTGCCCTCCGCAGGCTCCCCGCCCTGAGCGATCAGCTTCTCATTGATATCTTCATATTCAAGTACGTCAACCAGAGTGCCCGGAAGGAATTCCGTATCTCCGTTATTCTCGATTCTTACCTTCTTAAGCATCTGACGGACAATGACCTCAATATGCTTGTCGCTGATATCAACACCCTGCAGGCGGTACACTCTCTGAACCTCGCGGAGCATGTAGTCCTGTACGGCGCGAATTCCCTTGATTTTAAGAAGATCATGAGGATTAACACTTCCCTCAGTCAGCTCGTCGCCGGCCTCAAGCACGGCTCCGTCCAGAACCTTGATTCTGGAACCGTAAGGAATCAGATACGCCTTGGATTCCCCGGTCTCGTTATTGGTGATCACGACCTCGCGTTTTTTCTTCGTGTCCTTGATCGCCGCAACACCGCCAAACTCGGCGATGATCGCAAGTCCCTTGGGCTTTCTTGCCTCAAAAAGCTCCTCCACACGGGGAAGACCCTGTGTGATATCGTCACCGGCAACACCGCCTGTGTGGAAGGTACGCATCGTAAGCTGAGTACCGGGCTCGCCGATGGACTGTGCGGCAATAATACCCACTGCTTCTCCCACCTGCACGGCCTCTCCGGTTGCCATATTGGCACCGTAGCATTTCGCACAGATGCCGTTATGGGAACGGCAGTTCAAAATCGTACGGATTTTGACACTCTCAATGGGCTGGCCGTTTTCATCCACGCCTACGCTCAGTATTCTGGCTGCACGGCTGGGTGTAATCATATGATTGCTCTTGACAATCACATTGCCCTCTCCGTCCTTAATCTCTTCGCAGGAATACCTTCCCGTAATCCTGTCCTTCAGCCCTTCTATCACTTCCTTGCCGTCAGTGAAAGCCTTGACCACCATACCCGGAATCGTATCCGCTCCCTCCATACAGTCAATCTCACGGATGATCAGCTCCTGAGACACATCCACCATTCTTCTCGTAAGGTATCCGGAGTCCGCTGTTCTAAGCGCCGTGTCGGACAGACCCTTCCGGGCTCCATGCGCCGACATGAAATATTCCAGTACGTCCAGCCCCTCACGGAAGTTGGACTTAATGGGAAGCTCAATGGTTCTTCCCGTTGTATCCGCCATCAATCCGCGCATTCCGGCCAGCTGCTTAATCTGCTGATTGGATCCGCGGGCTCCCGAATCGGCCATCATAAAGATATTATTATATTTATCCAGTCCGGCAAGCAGCACGTCTGTCAGCTGCTTATCCGTGTCGTTCCATGTCTCCACCACCGCACGGTATCTCTCCTCCTCGGTGATCAGACCTCTCCGGAAATTCTGGGAAATCTTATCCACGGTAGCCTGTGCCTGTGCAAGCATTTCAGGCTTGCTTGCAGGCACGGTCATATCGGAAATGGAAACCGTCATCGCCGCCTTCGTGGAATATTTATATCCTGTTGATTTAATTAAGTCCAGAACCTCCGCCGTCTTGGATGCTCCGTGGGTATTGATTACCTTTTCAAGAATCTGCTTTAACTGCTTTTTACCCACATGGAAATCCACCTCCGGAAGAAGCAGATTTTCCGGCTTGCTCCTGTCCACAAAGCCCAGATCCTGGGGAAGGATTTCGTTGAACAGAAAACGTCCCAGCGTGGAATCCACGGTCCCGCTGACCTTATTTCCCGCCGCATCCTCCTTGGTTACTCTGACCTTGATCCGGGAGTGCAGCGTACAGGCCCCGTTTTCATAAGCCAGTATGGCTTCATTCACATTTTTGTAGAATCGTCCCTCTCCTGTTGCCCCCGGTCTTTCCTGGGTGAGATAGTAGATACCCAATACCATATCCTGGGAAGGCACTGCAACCGGTCCGCCGTCCGAAGGCTTCAGAAGGTTGTTCGGCGACAGAAGAAGAAATCTGCACTCGGCCTGCGCTTCCACGGAAAGAGGAAGATGCACAGCCATCTGGTCACCGTCAAAGTCGGCGTTAAAAGCGGTACACACAAGCGGATGAAGCTTAATCGCCTTACCCTCTACCAGAATGGGCTCAAACGCCTGAATTCCGAGCCTGTGGAGCGTAGGGGCGCGGTTCAGCATAACAGGATGCTCCTTGATTACCTCCTCCAGCACATCCCAGACCTGGGTGTCCAGTCTCTCCACCAGCTTTTTGGCATTCTTGATATTCTGGGAAATCCCTCTGGCAACAAGCTCTTTCATCACAAAGGGCTTGAAGAGCTCAATAGCCATCTCCTTGGGAAGACCGCACTGATAAATCTTCAGCTCCGGCCCCACCACGATAACGGAACGCCCGGAATAATCCACACGCTTTCCAAGCAGATTCTGACGGAATCGTCCCGACTTACCTTTAAGCATGTCAGACAGGGATTTCAGCGCCCTGTTTCCAGGTCCCGTCACGGGTCTGCCGCGTCTGCCATTGTCGATCAGAGCGTCCACCGCTTCCTGCAGCATCCTTTTCTCGTTGCGTACAATGATATCAGGCGCACCCAGCTCAAGAAGCCTCTTGAGACGGTTGTTCCTGTTAATAATCCTTCTGTAAAGGTCATTCAGATCCGAGGTTGCGAAACGTCCGCCGTCCAGCTGAACCATGGGACGCAGATCCGGAGGAATCACCGGGATCGCATCCATCACCATCCACTCCGGCTGATTGCCGGACTCCCGGAAAGCCTCTACCACCTCAAGACGTTTGATAATCCTTGCTCTCTTCTGCCCAGTAGATTCCTTCAGGCCGGTCTTTAACTCCACGGATTCCGTCTCAAGATCAATTGCCTGCAGCAGTTCCTTGATCGATTCCGCTCCCATTCCCACGCGGAATCTGTTTCCCCAGGATTCTCTTGCGTCCTGGTATTCCTTCTCGGAAAGAACCTGCTTATACTCAAGATCCGTCTCTCCCGGATCCAGTACGATATAGGATGCAAAATACAGTACCTTTTCAAGCACTCTGGGGGACAGATCAAGAATCAGTCCCATGCGGCTGGGAATTCCTTTAAAGTACCATATATGAGATACCGGGGCCGCAAGCTCTATATGTCCCATACGCTCCCTGCGGACACTGGATTTTGTCACTTCCACGCCGCACCTGTCGCAGACAACGCCTTTATATCTTATCTTCTTATATTTTCCACAGTGACACTCCCAGTCCTTACTGGGTCCAAAAATCTTCTCGCAGTACAGGCCGTCCTTCTCCGGCTTCAGGGTTCTGTAATTGATGGTCTCAGGCTTTGTGACCTCGCCTCTCGACCACTCTCTGATTTTTTCGGGCGATGCTAAGCCAATCTTAATGGCATCAAACGTCATCGGCTGGTATGCTTCTTGCTTTGTTTCTGACATTATTATACCCTTGCTCCTTTCTCCGTCTCCGAATTCTGCGCCGGACACTCAAAGGTGCCGGCACACCTGCAATCTATTCGTCATAGGAATCGGTATCCAATATCTCATCAAAATCGTCACCGAATTCTTCTTCGCCTTCCTCTTCCTCCGCATTGATCAGCTCGCCGCTTTCCTCGTCAAATTCCTGCTGCTGATAGCCCATGGAAGATAAGGAACTCTTGCCATAGTCATAGTTCTTGTCATCACCCTCGATCTCATAGCGGTAATCGGTATCGCCGTAATCAATAGTTTCCGTGATCTCGACCTCCGTATTGTCCTCCCGGAGCACACGCACATCCAGACCCAGGGACTGCAGCTCCTTCAGCAGCACCTTGAAGGATTCCGGAATACCGGGTGCGGGTATATTGTCACCCTTGATGATCGCCTCATAGGTCTTAACACGTCCAACCACGTCGTCAGACTTCACGGTCAGGATCTCCTGAAGCGTGTAGGATGCACCATATGCCTCCAAAGCCCAAACCTCCATCTCTCCGAAACGCTGTCCGCCGAACTGCGCTTTACCGCCCAGAGGCTGCTGCGTTACCAGAGAGTACGGTCCCGTGGAGCGCGCATGGATCTTGTCATCCACCAGATGGTGAAGCTTCAGATAATGCATATGCCCGATTGTAACCGGACTGTCAAAGTATTCTCCTGTCCTTCCGTCGCGGAGACGCACCTTACCATCTCTGGAAATCGGAACTCCCTTCCATACCTCCCTGTGATCTCTGTGCTCTGACAGATACTCGAGCACCTCGGGAAGCAGCTCTTCCTTATGCTTTGCCTCGAATTCCTCCCAGCTCAGGTTTACATAGTCATTGGCAAGATCCAGAGTGTCCATGATATCTTCCTCGTTGGCACCGTCAAAAACCGGTGTCGCCACGTTGAAGCCCAGAGCTCTCGCCGCAAGAGACAGATGAATTTCAAGTACCTGTCCTATGTTCATACGGGAAGGCACACCAAGAGGATTCAACACGATATCCAGAGGACGGCCATTGGGAAGATAAGGCATATCCTCTACCGGAAGCACACGGGAAACCACACCCTTGTTTCCGTGACGGCCTGCCATCTTATCTCCAACGGAAATTTTTCTCTTCTGTGCAATATAGATCCGGACCGCCTGATTGACACCGGGGGAGAGCTCGTCGCCGTTCTCCCTGGTAAAAATTTTGGCATCCACAACAATACCGTATTCCCCGTGAGGCACCTTCAGCGAGGTATCCCTCACTTCCCGGGCCTTTTCGCCGAAAATGGCCCGGAGAAGTCTCTCCTCCGCGGTAAGCTCCGTCTCTCCCTTGGGAGTTACCTTTCCGACCAGAATATCGCCTGCGCGCACCTCCGCTCCGATCCTGATGATTCCTCTCTCATCCAGATCCTTGAGCGCATCATCGCCAACGCCCGGAACGTCTCTGGTTATCTCCTCAGGCCCCAGCTTAGTATCACGGGCCTCGGCCTCATATTCCTCAATGTGCACCGACGTGTAGACATCGTCCTGCACCAGCCTCTCGCTCAAAAGAACCGCGTCCTCGTAATTATAGCCTTCCCAGGTCATAAATCCGATCAGGGGATTCTTTCCAAGAGCCAGCTCCCCGGCGGAAGTGGACGGTCCGTCCGCAATCACCTGTCCCGCCTGTACATGGTCGCCCTTTGTCACAATCGGCTTCTGATTATAACAGTTGGACTGATTGCTTCGGGAAAACTTGGTCAGCCTGTGCTCCGCCTTTTCCCCATCATCATAAGAAATCCGGATCAGTTTGGAGGACACGTAGTCTATGGTTCCCGGTTTTTTCGCAACAAGACACACGCCTGAGTCCACAGCCGTCTTCGGCTCCATACCGGTTCCCACAACAGGAGCCTCCGTTGTAAGCAGCGGAACTGCCTGACGCTGCATGTTAGATCCCATCAGCGCACGGTTTGCGTCGTCATTCTCCAGGAAAGGAATCAGTGCCGTAGCTACGGAAAACACCATCTTCGGGGACACGTCCATGTAGTCAAACATGGCCTTGGGATACTCAGAGGTTTCCTCCTTATACCGTCCGGAAACCGTATTCCTTACAAAATGTCCCGCTTTATCCAAAAGCTCATTTGCCTGAGCCACATGATAATTATCTTCTTCATCCGCCGTCATATATTCCACTTCATCCGTGACACGGGGATTGAGCGGATCCGACTTGTCGATTTTGCGGTACGGCGCTTCCACAAAACCATATTCATTGATTCTCGCATAAGATGCCAGGGAGTTGATCAGTCCGATATTAGGACCCTCGGGTGTCTCAATGGGGCACATTCTTCCATAATGGGAATAATGCACGTCACGCACCTCGAATCCGGCACGGTCTCTGGAAAGACCTCCCGGTCCCAATGCGGACAGACGCCTCTTATGAGTCAGCTCGCCAAGCGGATTATTCTGATCCATGAACTGAGACAGCTGGGAGGAACCAAAGAACTCCTTCACCGCCGCCTGCACCGGCTTGATATTGATGAGAACCTGCGGTGAAATCTCCTCCGCATCATGAGTGGTCATTCTCTCGCGCACCACTCTTTCCAGTCTGGATAAACCGATCCTGTACTGGTTCTGCAAAAGCTCGCCCACCGCTCTGATGCGTCTGTTACCCAGATGGTCAATATCATCGTCATTACCGATGCCGTATTCCAGATGAATGTTGTAGTTGATGGAGGCAATAATATCCTCCTTGGTAATGTGCTTGGGAATCAGCTCATGCACATTCTTTCGTATCGCTTCCGCAAGAGCCTGGGGATCCTCCCCGAACTCTTCCAGAATCTGTGCAAGCACCGGATAATAAACATGCTCCGTAATTCCGAGCTCTCTGGGCTTACAGTCCACAAAGTTGGTAATATCCACCATCATATTGGAGAGAACCTTGACATTCTTCTCCTCTGTCTGCAGGTACACAAAAGGAACCGCCGCATTCTGGATCATATCGGCCATTTCCCTTGTCACCCTGCTGCCAGCCTCCGCCAGCACCTCTCCTGTAAAGGGATCCACCACATCCTCAGCCAGCTCATGATTCCGCAGCCTGTTGCGGAAGGACAGCTTCTTGTTGAATTTATATCTTCCCACCTTGGCAAGGTCATACCTTCTGGGATCAAAAAACATGGCGTTGATGAGACTCTCCGCACTCTCCACGCTGAGAGGCTCGCCCGGACGTATTTTTTTGTATAACTCTAAAAGACCATCCTGATAATTATCAGAAACGTCTTTGGAAAAGCTTGCTTCTATCTTGGGTTCATCACCGAACAGCTCTCGAATTTCGTCGTTTGTCCCTACGCCGAGAGCTCTGATCAGAACCGTAATCGGAACCTTCCTTGTCCGATCCACACGTACATAAAAAATATCGTTGGAATCCGTCTCGTATTCCAACCACGCACCTCGGTTAGGAATCACAGTAGAAGAAAACAGTCTCTTACCTATCTTATCATGGCCAATTGCATAATAGATACCGGGGGAACGGACAAGCTGGCTTACGATGACACGCTCAGCACCATTAATCACAAAGGTTCCTGTCTGTGTCATGATCGGAAGATCTCCCATGAAAATCTCATGCTCGCTGATTTCTTCCTTCTCTTTATTATAAAGACGTACCTTTACCTTAAGAGGCGCTGCATAAGTGGCATCTCTTTCCTTGCATTTTTCAATAGAATATTTTACATCGTCCTCGCACAGTTCAAAATCCACAAATTCAAGACTCAGATGACCGCTGTAATCTTCAATCGGAGAAATATCCTCAAAAACTTCCTTGAGGCCTTCTTTCAAGAACCAGTTATAGGAATCCTTCTGGACTTCTATCAGGTCAGGCATCTCCAAAACTTCTTCCTGCCGTGAGTAACTCATACGTATGTTCTTGCCTGCAGCAATAGGACGTATTCTGTTCTTTTCCATTGACACTTCACCCCGTTCTTTATAATTATGATACTCTTCCACATTCAAATGTGCATACCACACCACAATAGTGCACTTTCCATACTACTACAAATCAAAATGCAAGTCAACAAAATTTTTCACTATTTGGGAAAAATTAGCACAATTTTCACAAAAAACCCCGGTTTCTGCATATGATACAGAAAACCGGGGTTTCAATCCAAAAACCGAATTACTTAAGAGTAACCTTAGCTCCTTCGCCTTCCAGCTTAGCCTTGATTTCCTCAGCCTCTTCCTTGGTCGCTGCTTCCTTAACCATCTTGGGAGCGGAATCAACAAGATCCTTAGCTTCCTTAAGTCCAAGACCTGTGGCCTCACGGACAACCTTGATAACCTTAACCTTGTTAGGTCCTACCTCTGTAAGCTCAACGTCAAACTCGGTCTTCTCTTCCTCTGCCGGGCCCTCTGCTGCTGCAGCTGCTACCACAACGCCTGCTGCTGCGGATACTCCGAATTCTTCCTCACATGCTTTTACTAAATCATTTAATTCCAATACTGTAAGCTCTTTGATCGCGTCAATAAATTCCTGAGTGGATAATTTTGCCATTTTAATTTCCTCCATTTAATATTATTTCTGTGATTTCCGCCCCGGGCGGAATAGTTTCTTTACTTATTCTTCAGCAGGTGCCTCAGCTGCGGGAGCTTCGTCTGCGGCCGGTGTCTCGTCTGCGGGAGCTTCCTGTGCAGAAGCCTCGGCTGCCGCTGCGGCTGCTCCGC
>CAJUIO010000102.1 GCA_910586025.1 uncultured Lachnospiraceae bacterium | reverse complement strand
TAAATCCGAACGAAGATCTGACATTTCAAAGCCTGTGATTTTATTTACATAGTAATTCTCTTGTTTTCGGGCATATAACCGGTAAACGGCATCCGAATTGTCTGTAATATCCAGATCTGCCTCGTGGTTCCGATCAAAAATTCTTCCGCTGTGTCTGCAGACCTGTGTACCAATAGGGACATAAATATGAAGGACTATTTTCCCTTTAATCCGGAATTCATCCAATTTCAAATATAACGGGGGATATAGTTTATTTGCATTATTGACCGCAGTGACAAAGTCCTTTTTCATCTGTTCTACTGCATCTTCTGCGACTCCCATGATTGCTCCGTCATCTTTTACACCAAGAAAAATGTGTCCTCCCTCCCGATTGGAAAATGAACATACTGTATCGTAAACATCCTTTGTAATTTCTTTTGTAGATTTTTTGAATTCTACCGTAATGCTTTCTCCGCCTTCAATTAACTTTAAGACTTCAGCATCTGTCATATAACAATTACTCCTTTCGCTCCCGGAATCCCAAATCTCCCGAATCATAACACCTCCAGTATACCACTATCTTCCCAAACCGCAAAGGAACTCACCTGAATTTCCTCCGAAAATCCTCTCTCCGGAATTTTTTTTCAAAACCGGAAACACATACAAGCCGTGCCACATATGATAAACCATAAACAATAAACCTTTTGGAGGCAAATACAATGAGTGATTTAACAGCTACAGGATGCGGATGCGGTTCTACTCCCAGCCCCAGCAACGGATGCGGATGCAACAACTCCTTCATCTGGATTATCTTCTTACTTTTCTGCTGCGGCGGATGCGGCGGCGGAAACAACGGTTTCTTCGGAAATAACTCCGACTGCGGCGGCGGATGTGGGTGCGACAGCATCATCCTGATCCTGTTACTTCTGTGCTGCTGCGGCGGCGGAAACGGCTTTTGCGGATGCTAATTATCAGTAACTGATTCTTTTCATCATGTCTGATGAGAGTCCGTGACGGCCTCTCATACCCTTTCACGCCTCCGGGAGTTCCCATCCCGGAGGCGGCAGAAAACGAATAGGCTCTCTTGAGGGCCTATTTTTCTGCATACAGGCAGGGGTTTCCACATAATAATTGATTATGAAAGGTTATTCCAAAGGAGCGGCTATGGATTCCAATGAACAGAACAAGGTAATTGCTTTTGATACACTTTTTTCCACCAACCATATATCCATGCTTAAGGTTATGCTGCCCTATATGGAAAACCAGACTCAGAAATCCATGGCCGTATATATAAAATTTCTGGAATTAAATTATACCATAGATTTCTACAAAAAACACCCGCATCCCATCTGCGGATGCATGGAAAAGGAAGGCTCCCCCGATCTTCCCAAATTGTGCGCAGAGCTCCTTCCCTACTGCACGGAGGAGGAAAAAAAGCAGCTAGAACAGCTCAGAGGCGTCTTCCAGAGCATGGAAATGTACCGCGAGATGTCAAAAACCATGGATATGATGAAGGACATCATGCCTGACATGAGCAGCTTTTTTCAATCCTCAAACGATGCCTCCGATCCGGGCGGCGATGCTGCAAACGCCTTCTCATCCGCCTCCGGTACGGGCGGCGGTCCCGATATCATAAATATGCTTATGAATATGCTGACACCAGAGCAAAAAGAAATGTTTCACTTATTTGGAGGTAACAATCATGAATAATGAATGGATGAAGGACGAATCCCTCAAAGGGATCGCGCCCTACAAGCTGGAATTTCTGCAGGCCCTCGTCTTTGAGAGCGGAAATCTGCGCCGGGATCAGATGCTTCCCTTCTTTATGGCCGTTGCCAAAAGAGGGCAGGAAAAAAATATTTCCTTTTCCGATCAGGAGATCGATGCCATCATCGCCGTTCTGAAAAAACACGCTTCCCCCGAAGAGCTGGGAAAGATGGAAAAGATCCTTGCCATGCGGGGCGGAATGGGAAGCCGGTGATCCTGCGGCCCTGTAAAGATGCGGCCTGTGCAAAAGTCAACACCTGAAAAGAGCTGGCCAAAAGCGGGATCTCCTCTTCTGCCAGCTCTTTTTACACTCTTTTTACTGCTTCTGAACGATATTCACAAGCCTGCCGGGAACATAGATTTCCTTCACAATAGTTCCGGTAAGCTTCTGCGCCACCACTTCCTTTGCCCTGGCAATGACAAGCTCCTTATCCAGAGACTTGTCAATGGTAAGGGTCGCTCTTGTTTTACCATTGATCTGAACCGCGATCTCCACCGTATCCTCCTGGGTCTTCGCCTCGTCAAACACAGGCCAGGTCGTCTGATACAGTCTTCCCTCATATCCCATGTTATGCCAGATTTCCTCCGTGATATGAGGCGCAACCGGGTTGAGCAGAGTAAGGAGTGTCTTAAACTCATCCCTGGAAACCGAATTCTTTTTATAAAAATCATTGATCAACGCCATCATAGCTGCAATTGCCGTATTATATTTCAGGCTTTCAAAATCGCCGCTGACCTTCTTGATCGTCTGGTGCATCTTCACTTCCAGATCAGGAGTGTAACCTTTTTCCTGTGTCACGATGTCCTGCAGCTTCCAGATCCTCTCGAGAAATCTCCGGCAGCCCTTTACCCCGTCCTCAGACCAGCTGGCGCTCAGATCAAAGGCTCCGATAAACATCTCATAGGTCCGCAGCGTATCTGCACCGTACTCTCTCACGATATCGTCCGGATTTACCACGTTTCCTCTTGACTTGCTCATCTTCTCCCCGTTAGAGCCCAAAATCATACCGTGGGAGGTTCTCTTAAGATAAGGCTCCGGACAGGGAACCGCTTTCTCGTCATACAAGAACTTATGCCAGAAGCGGGAATAGAGAAGATGCAGGGTGGTATGCTCCATACCGCCGTTGTACCAGTCCACCGGCATCCAGTAATCAAGGGCCTCCCTGCCGGCAAGCGCCTTGTTATTGTCCGGGTCCGTGTAACGCAGGAAATACCAGGAAGAGCCTGCCCACTGAGGCATGGTGTCCGTCTCTCTCTTCGCCGGTCCGCCGCAGTGCGGACAGGTGGTATTTACCCAGTCCGTCATAGCCGCAAGCGGCGATTCCCCGTTATCCGTCGGCATATAGCTGTCCACCTCGGGAAGCTCCAGGGGAAGCTCGCTCTCCGGAATTGCCACATAGCCGCATTTTTCACAGTGAACTATGGGAATCGGCTCTCCCCAGTAGCGCTGCCTGGAAAATACCCAGTCGCGGAGCTTGAAGTTTGTTTTCTCGTGTCCGATTCCCTTTTCCGTGAGAAACTCCACGATTTTTTTCTTAGCATCCGATACGGAGAGCCCGTTCAGAAAATCAGAGTTGACCAGCGTTCCGGAAGCCACGTCTGTATACACCGCCTCCGTCACATCCACCGGGCTTCCCGCCACGACCTCGATAATGGGCATATTGAATTTTTTTGCAAATTCCCAGTCCCTCTCATCATGCGCAGGCACTGCCATAATGGCACCCGTTCCATAGGTCATAAGCACATAATCGGAAATCCACACAGGAATTTCCTTGTTATTTACAGGATTCACCGCCGTAAGGCCGTCAAGCATCACGCCGGTCTTGTCCTTGGCAAGCTCGGTACGCTCAAAATCGGATTTTCTTGCCGCCATCTCCCTGTAAGAGACCACATCCTCCCAGTTTCTGATCTCTTCCTTATATTTGTCAATAAAGGGATGCTCCGGACTCATAACCATGTAGGTGACACCGAACAGCGTATCCGGCCTGGTGGTATAGACCGTGAGCTTGTCTTCCTTCCCCTTAAGGATAAAGTCAACCTCCGCACCGGTGGATTTCCCGATCCAGTTCTTCTGGGAAACCTTCACCCTCTCCACATAGTCAACAGTGTCAAGACCCTGGATCAGCTTATCCGCATAATCCGTGATCTTAAGCATCCACTGGCTCTTCACCTTGCGGACCACCTCGCAGCCGCAGCGCTCGCAGACCCCGTTCACGACCTCCTCGTTTGCAAGTCCTACCTTGCAGGAGGTACACCAGTTGATAGGCATCTCTGACTTATAGGCCAGTCCCGCATGAAAAAGCTTCAGAAAGATCCACTGTGTCCATTTATAATAATTCACATCCGTGGTATTGATCTCCCGGTCCCAGTCAAAGGAATAGCCAAGATCATGAAGCTGTCCCTTGAAACGCTTTACATTGTTTTCCGTGACCACTTTGGGATGAATGTGATTTTTGATCGCGTAATTTTCGGTAGGAAGTCCGAAAGCATCCCAGCCCATGGGATAAAGCACGTTGTAGCCCTGCATCCTTCTCTTCCTTGCAACGATATCAAGCGCCGTATAAGGTCTTGGATGTCCCACGTGAAGCCCCTGCCCCGAAGGATATGGGAATTCAACCAGGGCATAGTATTTTGGCTTGGAATAGTCGCTGGAGGTTTTAAATGCCTTCTCCTCGTCCCAGACCTTCTGCCATCTGCTCTCTACTTCTCTGTGATTATAGGGTGTTGCCATTTTTATCGTCTCCTCTCGTTTGGCGGCTTCCGAATCAGTCCTAATTTTACCTATTATTACGGAACTTGTCAAGTAAGACCGATACGTCAAAGATGCCGCATACCCCCATATGCGACATCTCTGTTACCTTCCTCTAAAAAGAACTGTTATTCGTCACTACCCTCGGCCACCTTAGCCGCTCTTGCCGCAACTTCCTTCTCCTGGACATCGGAGGGAGCCTGCTCGTAACGAGCGAATGCGTATTCGAACTCGCCTCTTCCTCCCGTCATGGAGCGGAGATCCGTACAGTATCCGAACATTCCCATCATGGGAACATCGGCTTCGATAATCTGCTTTCCGCCCGGCGCAGGATTCATGCCGAGCACCCGGCCCCTCCTCTTGTTGAGGTCGCCCATGATATCTCCCGTATATGCGTCGGGAACCGTTACCTTTACGGACGCGATAGGCTCAAGAAGAACCGGTCCCGCTTCCATAAAGCCTTTCTTAAATGCCTGGATGGCCGCTGTCTTGAACGCCATCTCAGAGGAATCCACCGCATGGTAGGAACCGTCGTAGAGGATCGCCTTGACGCCGACTACCGGATAAGCCGCAAGAGGTCCCTTGAGGACGGATTCCTGAATTCCCTTCTCCACTGCCGGATAGTAATTCTTGGGAACCGCGCCGCCCACGACTTCCTGGTCGAACACATATGTCTCGTCCAGAGTTCCCAAAGGCTCAAAGCGCATCTTTACATGGCCGTACTGTCCGTGTCCTCCGGACTGCTTCTTATATTTGTATTCCACGTCGGATTTTTTGCGGATCGTCTCCCGGAAAGCCACCTTTGGCCTTGTGAGCTCAACCTCAACCTTATATTCGTTCAGAAGCTTGCTTGCGATGACCTCAAGATGGAGATCTCCCATTCCATACAGGAGCATCTGCCTGTTCTCGGAATCGTTTACATACTTCATGGTCATGTCTTCATGAGAAATCTTCTGAAGAGCCTGAGAAATCTTGTCAACGTCTCCCTTATTCTTGGGATTATATCTCATATAAGTATAAGGAGTGGGCATCTCCCATTTTCCAAACTTGATTGTGGTCGCTTTGGTGGATAAGCTGTTGCCTGTTCTGGCCCCTGTGAGCTTTGCGAGAGCTCCCAGATCACCTGCGTGAAGCTCCTTTACCTCGATCGCCCTGCCGCCCTGCATAACGTACAGCTTGCCGATCTTCTCCTCCACGTCCTTGTCCACGTTGTAGATCACGTCATCTGTCTTGAGCACGCCCGAATTCACCTTAATCAGGGAGTACTTTCCGATAAAGGGATCCACAATGGTCTTCCAGACATAAGCCGATTTTGCCTTTGAGAAATCATAGTCCGCATGATAGATCTCATTGGTCTTCATATTAATGCCCGCCACTTCCCTGTTTTCAGGGCTGGGGAAATATTTGATGATATCGTCAAGCAGCGTGTACATACCCTGGCACAGTACGTTAGAGCCCATGGTCATGGGCACGATGCTTCCGTCGCAGACATTCGTGCGCATTGCCGCCCTGATCTCCGCCTCGGAAAAGGTCTCGCCGCCGAAATAACGCTCCATCATCTCCTCGCTGGTCTCCGCAACCGCCTCCATCAGAGTGTCACGGCACAGCTGCAGATTGGCCTTGTTGTATTCCGGAATCTCACACTCGGTCACTTCCTTGCCCTGCCATCTGTTTCCGGTCTCGGTAACCACGTTGATATAGCCTACGAATTTTTCATTTTCACGGATGGGAAGATGGAATGGAGCCATTTTCTTTCCGAACATGTTCGTCATATCTTCCACAACCTGACGGAAGGACGCATTGTCAACATCCATGTTGCTGACATAGATCATCCTGGGCAGCTTATACTTCTCGCAAAGCTCCCACGCCCTCTGAGTGCCGACCTCCACTCCGGACTTGCCGTTGACCACGATGACAGCGGCACCCGCCGCACTGATCGCCTCTTCCACTTCCCCTGCGAAATCAAAGAAGCCGGGCGAATCAATGATATTGATCTTATACCCTGACCATTCCACGGGAATCACGGAAGTACTGATGGAGATCTTTCTCTTCTGCTCTTCCTTGCCGTAGTCACTGACCGTATTTCCGTCCTCCACCTTTCCAAGGCGCGATGTGATGCCGGATAAGTATGCCATTGCCTCAGCCAGACTGGTCTTACCCGATCCGCCATGACCGAGCAAAACAACGTTTCTAATCTTGTCAGTTGTGTAAATATTCATATAGCTTCCTCCAGTTTATATGTTATTTGGGCATTTTGCCAATATTTCCATCCGTGCCAGTTTCTTTGTCAAAAACCCCATGCGTCTATTTTACTAAATTATCGAGTCCATTACAAGCAGATTCAAGCATTTTATACACAATTTTGATTAAATTTCCGAATTTCAACTCCATTGACTTTCATGCACTAAAGTGCTATATTTCTTTCAGGACACCAAACGGCCGTAAGCCGTACCTTCAGAAAGGATCTCACACTATGGAAAACAAACAACTCACCTGCGGTTTCATCGGGCTCGGCCTCATAGGAGGCTCCATCGCAAAGGCTCTGCGTCAGCGTTACCCCGACTGTACCCTTATAGGATATGATACACAAAAAGACTCCCTCGATCTTGCTCTTGACGAGGGAGTCCTAAACTGCGCTCTCACGGAAATCGGAGAGGAATTCGGAGCCTGCGATTATATTTTTCTGTGCGCTCCGGTCTCCTGCAACAGCGAAAACCTCCCCTCCCTTAAGGCCTTTCTTCGTCCGGAGTGTATTCTCACCGACGCGGGAAGCGTCAAGACCTCCATCCATGAGCAGATCGAGGCGCAAGGGCTTTCCGGCCAGTTTATTGGCGGCCACCCCATGGCGGGAAGCGAGCGCACCGGCTATGTGAATTCCCGGGCGCTGCTTCTGGAAAACGCCTATTATATCCTCACTCCCACCCGGGAGGTTCCAAGAGAAAAGGTGGACGCATACCGGGAGCTTGTATCCTCTCTCGGCGCCATTCCCCTTATCCTCTCCTTCAGGGAGCATGATTACGTGACGGCCGCGGTAAGCCACCTGCCCCACGTGATTGCCTCCAGCCTGGTAAATCTGATCCGTGATTCCGATTCCGGGGAGGGAATCATGAAAATGATCGCGGCAGGCGGCTTTAAGGATATCACCCGTATCGCTTCCTCCTCCCCCGCCATGTGGCAGCAGATCTGTCTGACCAACGGGGAAAATATCGACGCTCTCCTTACCGCCTACATCGAATCCCTGCAGTCCATTCAAAAGGAAATCCGTGAAAGCGCCTCCTCCCGGATCTATGACTTTTTTGATAGAGCAAGAATTTACCGTGATTCCTTCATCAATGCGTCCAGCGGGCCCATCAAAAAATCCTACGCCGTCAGTATAGAGATTGCGGACGAGCCCGGGGCCCTTGCCTCCATTGCCACTATCCTCGCTCTCAACAATATCAGTATCAAGAATATCGGCATCCTCCACAACAGAGAGCAGACGGACGGGGTGCTCGGCATTGAATTCTATTCGCCCGAAAGCATTGAGGAGGCCAGAAGAATCCTGACCCCCAAGGGCTATGTCGTCCACGAAAAGAAATGACTAAAAAATCAGCTCGCAGTCCCATACGGCGGCACCGGTTCCCTGGAACACCTCACTAAGCCGCCGGTTGATCTGCTCTCCTGTCACTCCCTTTTTCATGATGATCTGCAGAAAGCCTCCGCCGCCGGCACCGGCAATGAATTTTCCGTCGATCAGATCCTCCATTACCATGAAGATCTGGTCAATGCAGAGATTGGAGGCTCCCTCGTCCAGCTGCAGGGACAGCTCCCAGTGCCGGTTAAAGAGCTGTGCCAGCTCATCAATATCCCCTCTCTCCAGAGCCCCTTTCATAAGCAGGGCCGTCTCCTTCATGGCAAGCAGCGCTTCCACGGAAGCGCGTCTTCCCCCGATATAATTCCCCACCACATCCCGGAGAAGATTCCTGGCCAGCCTCCTCTGTCCCGTGTACACGACGGCAAAGCGCTCCTGCAGCTCCTGTCTTGCCCGCTCAGGTATGGTGAGATAATCCAGATGAAGGATCTGACGGATTCCGGGCTTGCTGGTGATCAGCTTGACCCCGTTTGTCATCCCGCCCACCTGATCCTGCCAGCCGCCCCCGGTGCTCATGATCTGTTCCATCCGCAGCACAATGTCAAACAGTGCGTTTTCCGTCACCTCGATTCCGGTAAAATCAAGCAGCGCCTTCACACAGGCTCCCGCAAGGATACTGCTGGTTCCAAGCCCCGAGCCCTTGGGAACTCCGACCACCTTGGTGGAGAGGTATATCCCGCCTCCAAGCTCCGAAAGCCGTTCCCTCAAGGTTCTCTCTTCGCCTTCCCTCTCATAGGGCACAAGACCGCAGGCAAGGAGGGATGCCTTGTGCAGGGCAAAATGATCGTAAGGATTCATACAGTCTCTGATTTCACCTATCTCATGTATGCAGGCCGACACTCCGAGATCCTCGCTCTCAAACTGGATCTCCGGCTCCAAGAGCCTCCGCACAGAAACCTGAACCGGCAAAATCCCGTTCAGCTTCAGGGCGGCGTTTAACACGACTCCTCCCTGCTCATTACAGTAGGGCGGCGTATCCGTCCAGCCGCCTCCCCAGTTCACGCGCAGGGGAAGGGCCACCGAAACCTCTTCCTTTGCAATCCTCAGATCCTTGTCCATGCGCATCTCAGAGGAGCTCTCGAACACCTGCTCCCTGATGGTCTCAAAGCATTTATCCTCCATTCCAAGCGCATAGTAAATCCGCATGGCCGTGCCGTACTCACTCTTTTCCGCAATCCTGATGAGATTCTTTATCTCTTTTCGGGTAGGTCCGCCCGGAAAGATTTTCAGGGCATCCTGATAGTACTCTCCCGCCTTCAGCTTCCGCACAAAGCGGTCCACCAGGATTCGTTCCCGGAGCTTTACCCGAAAGGGAAGCACCGCCTCCACATCCGCCTGGTTAAAGCTGTCAAACAGACTTGTCCTTTTCAGGGAAAGCCAGCGCAAAACCTCGTCCCCGGACGCCTCGCCCCGTGCCATCCGTACCAGAATAAGAGACTGCTCCACCGCCTCCTGCATGGAATCGCACAGCGGATACAGACAGGCCCGCCAGAGAGAGTGGTCCCAACCCTCCCAGACCGCCTCCCTTTTTACCTGATAATAATCCAGCACATCCCTAAGCCAGCTTCCAAGAAAAGCCGTATTCTCTTCATAGGTCCCCTTGGGATTGTCCTCCACGCCGTATACTCTGGCCGCAAAGCTGCCGTCCGCCTGCTTGATTCCGTTTACCACCGTGTTCTCCGGTATGGTGATCCCGTCGATATCAATCTTGGACAGAACGGCCCCTCTCTCCACCTTTACACCAGGCCCCACGCAGCTGTCCTCCAGATAGCATCCGTCCTCCAGACTATCCTCCCTGCACACAAAGCTGTTGTGAACCGCAAAGCGGCTCTGGGATACGTTGGAACAGATACAGCTGTGCCAGTTAAGAAACTCATAATCGGAAATCCTGTCCGTGACCAGCTCCCTGAGCTCCTTTGTCGTTCCGAAATGAATAAATTCAGCCGGGGACAGACAGACCACCTTCATGGAAAAGCCATGGAGCGCTTCCCAGATTTCCCTCCGGCATTCGGCAAGCTCACCGCAGAACTCCCCCTCCGGAGGCTGCCTGTAGAATTCCTCCAGAGACGCTTTCCTTGCAAGGGGATAGAGAAAGTCTCCGTAAAAGCTGATTCTCGCCTTCTCATTGACAAAACGTCCGTACCTGTCCTCATCCAGCCTGCCGCCGCTGCTGATCAGGGAAAGAAGCGCATTCAGCAGACCGCAGTCAAAAAGGACGGCTCCCGTGTCAAGATCCACATTTCCCTGTTCGTTGACCGCCGAAAGCGCATAGAGCTGCTCCTCGGACTGTTTATGTAAAAACCGCTCCACCATGCCGTCCTCTCCCCGAAGGAACACCCCGTGCTCCTTTCCGGTGCTCACGTGCTCCTTGATGGAAATTGCCGCCGCTCCCCGGAACTGGAAATCCAGCTGCAGAGGATTAAAAAGCAGAAGGACATCCCCGGAAAGAACCAGCATGCCCTCCCGTATCCTCCCTGCCACGGCAGACATGACGATCATGAATTCGTCGAAAAGAGTGGAGGGCTCTCCGCTGGGAAGCTCCCGGGGAACCGGTGAAAAGAGCTTTCCGCACACACTGTACTGGGGCACTCTCTTGCTGTCGCCTCCGGAATGGATCACCAGGATCTTTTTTCCCTCAAAGCATCCGCGGGTTTCTCCTTTGTTGGCATCCACAAGATATCTCAGCACGTGAAAGGTCGCGCCTCCCGAGCCCACTCTCTTTCCTTCCGGATCCGGAAGCACCGCATACTCACAGCCCAGGGGCAGCATCCCCCGCTGCAGGCGGTATTCGATCTCAAGACGGTAGCTTAAGGCCTGGGCTTCATTGGAGGCCGT
This sequence comes from uncultured Lachnospiraceae bacterium, assembly GCA_910586025.1. Classification (GTDB taxonomy): domain Bacteria; phylum Bacillota; class Clostridia; order Lachnospirales; family Lachnospiraceae; genus Suilimivivens. Next base: position 1,096 of record CAJUIO010000102.1, on the reverse strand, counting down.
AAGTATCACGTAATCCCAGCCCGCCTTCTGCGCAACCGCCGTCTCATAATCCTTCATGGCCTCCATGTAGCTCTGTCTCAAAAACAGGTTTCTGATTCTCGTCTTCGAATATGGTTCCATACCTTTGTCAATCCTTTCAAACATAATACTATGGCAAAGCCCGCGCAGCCTCCAAGCACGTCGATCATCACATCCCGCAGGGAGGCATGTCTTCCCGGCACAAAATACTGGTGCAGCTCGTCCAGCCCGGCAGACACAAGCAGCTGAATCAGTACTCCCGCAGTGCGTTTTTGTCCGTCTGCCACCCACAGACACCAGATACCACCCGCCAGAAACCCCACCGCCATGTATTCCGTAAAATGGGCAAGCTTTCTGACGGCTCCCTCCACGCAGGCCGCCGCACCGGTGACAAAGGCCGCGTCATCCATCCTGCCTCCCCGAAGCCTGTAATAGAGTGACACCGCCGTTTTTGAAACCTTCATGCTGATACGGGAGGAATTCTCCCCGTCATCCGCCGAAAGCCGGAAAATCACAAGGTACACCGCAATCAGCAGCAAGGACAGAATTGCCGTGAGTATCTTCTTCTTTCTCTTTTCCATATCTCCCTTTTACGAAAAATACCATAAGGCTGGCTTATGGCATTTTCATTCCGCTTTATTTCATTTCCTCCATAGTTTTTACCGTGTCGTATACTTCTATTCTCGCCGCATCCATCTCGGGCATCCCGATAAAAATACCGCCATAGAAGAAATCATCACCCTTTTTCTCAATACGGACGATTTCCACGAAGGCATGGAGAATCTCCTGGGTCCAGATCCTCAGATTTCCTTCGTAGACGGCGCCGATTTCCAGAGCGCTCTTACAGGTAAATCCGATGCCTGTCTTGGAAAGATCCGTGATATCAATCTCGAGATTTTCGTTTACATCCACTCCGCCGATGCGCTTTACCGCCAGAGTGGAGACCAGCTCCCTGCGGTTATTTTTTCTTCTTTCAGCCATGATAACACCCTCCTGTATTCATTCCTAATCCTTCTATCATCAATCATATACTATATGACATTTTTTGTAAAGCTGTCTGTAAAAAAGCACGCATCCC
>CAJUIO010000101.1 GCA_910586025.1 uncultured Lachnospiraceae bacterium | reverse complement strand
CAGATTGCGGATCCCGTCGTCATCCTCCACACAATAGATCATGTCAGTTCTCCCTCTAAAATTTATTCATCTTTTCTCCAAGACACCAGGAAATCGCATTAAGGAGAAGCTTTTGAAACTCCCGATTCTGCCATACCGAAAGCGTATGGCCCGGAGTCAGGACGCAAAGTCGTCCCTTTCCCATTTCCCTTGTGTATCCAGCAGTCCAGACACCACCGTTCCCAGAAATGGACTGCAGGAAAATATCCGCATCCTCCGCCAGCATCTCAATCTGATAATGCTCGTCCCGCACTGCGAATTCCTCTGCGACCCCATTCATGACAGGGTGCTCTTTCATCTTTTTCAGTGTCACCTCGCACCGCGGAGGATGAGTCAAAAATCGGTTTCCCACAAATTCTGTATATCTTTTTACCTCGTCATCCTCACCCTGAAAAGAATTTCCGGAATGGACAGCTAGAAAACCGCCTCCCCTCTCCACATAGCTTTGAAATTCCCCGGCCATAACTTCCGTCACGCCGCCCTCAAACCAAGGAGCCGCATTTCCAGAGGTCAGATTATTGCTTTTGCATCCGATAATCATCGGATACGCTTCCAACATTTCCGATGTCAATATATCCTTTGCCGCTTTCACAAAGTCAAACTTATATTCTTTTGTATGCAGAGAAGCTATACCCTTTTCGATTACCTCCGCCGGATGCCATACATCGTCACATAGAACTAAAATTTTCATCAAATTATCTCCCGTATTTCTTTCACTGACACATTTTCATGTCTGTCTATAGTCAACTGTCAAAAAATATGATAACCTTATATTTAAAATCAGTATTATCATTTATCCCTTCGCATAAAAGGAGTTTTCAGCATGAAAAATCAATACTTTAACGAGTCTCTCCAAAATTTTGTCCGGGATTTTGCCTATGGCGGCGCTATCCGTCATCTGGCGGATCTTGGCTATGACACGGACCGGATCATCAAAGAATATCACTATCCCCTCTCCCGGGACACCATAGACAAGATCGTCAGAGATCATCTGGAAAGTAAAAAGAACAAATAGCATCCGACTATGCTCAACGGATATCATACACGCTTCGGATTCTCAGTCCCTCCGGTTTTCCGCTCAATATCCGGATTCGCCTCTCTCCGGCATTCATATCAAAGTAATTGTCCTCCAAAAGCAAATCATCCGCTTCATTAAGAATTTCTACCGATTTGGCATATGCCTGGGCACAGACAATCAGTTCTTCTCCCTTAGCACAGACTTTAAGCTCCGGATCCGCAAAATGAAAATGCTTGGGTGCACAAAACATAACCGTGCCTTCTGAAATACAGCATTCCTCCTCGTAACAAGCATAACTGACATAATCACTGTAAAGTTGCGCATCAGACATATCTTCCTTATCCAGCCACCGGGCGGACAATGCGGGCACCGTCACCACCATCTCGCTCCTGCGCTTCACCTGGGCAGACGCATCTCTCAGCTCCCATCTGACCATCGCCTTCCTGTCTTCCATCGTTTCATTGGACAAGCTCAACCGGATGGATTTTTTCACTTCATATGGCTGGGCGTTCGGATTGGTATCCTGGGTTAGAATCCCCTCCTCCTCACAGGAAAGTAAAAGCGGTGCAAAAAAGCGCTTTGCATAATAATGAAGAGCCTTCCATCTCCCGCAATAATCAATGGATGACCAGCTTGCAACCGGCCAGCAGTCATTCAGCTGCCAGATGATCGTGCCCATGCATCGCCCTCTGTTTCTGCGGAAATGCTCAACCCCGTACCGGACTGCTTCCGCCTGAAGCAGCTGTGATGCATACAGCGTAGTGGAAAAATCGCCCGGATACAAAAAAGTCTGCTCCATATAATTCATGATTTTTCCGTTAGCCGTTTTATTCCGCTGATGCTTTTCCATCACATAAGAAAAAATATTTCTATCCTCCGGCTCTGTAAACGTTTCGCAGGTTTTCATCGATGGAAAGGACTGAAAACCAAACTCCGAGACATAACGGAAGAAGAACTTCCTGTACTCTGTGATCGGCTTGTTTCCATGCCATACCTCCCAGTAGTGGACATCCCCACGCCTCTCATCATTAGGACAGTCAAAGGAACCTCCCGATGAGGGGCTGGCTGGCCAGTAAAATGTGTTCGGATCATACTTCTTCACTATTTGGGGCAGGATATACTCATACATTTTGATATAGTCAGCAGTATGCTTCGGGCTCTGTCCCCAGCGATGGTTTTCCATAAACATTTCCATCTCATTGTTGCCGCACCACAGCCCCAGCGAAGCATGGTGACGTATGCGCTTTATGTTATCAATAAATTCCGCCGTAATACTCTCCTCAAATTCCTGCGTGAGATCATAAACCGCACAGGCAAACATGAAATCCTGCCACACCACAAGTCCCAGCTCATCACAGGCATCCCAGAAGGCATCATAAGGATAATTTCCACCGCCCCACACACGGATACAGTTAAAATGAGCGTTCTTTGCCTGAAGGAGCAGCCTGCGGGTTCTCTCCGGCGTTACTCTTGCGAGAATGCAGTCCTCCGGAATATAGTCCCCGCCCATGGCAAAGATTCTGACACCGTTTACCTTATGGCAGAACTGCTCTCCGTATTCGTCTTTTTCCCTGTGTATGGTCATGGTCCGTAATCCGATTCTCCTTTTCCAGATATCCAGCAGCATACCCTCTTCAAAAAGCCTTACCTCCACCTGATAAAGAGGCTGATCCCCGTATCCGTTTGGCCACCAGAGTTTTGGATTTTCAATGGTCACTCCCCGGATGATATCGTCCCTGTCATACTCACTCCTTGTCCCGTCCGGATCAGTGATCGTCACCTCGCACCAAAGGTTATCCTGTCTCTCCTTTCCCAAACGCCGGACTGCCTTCTCCCCGGCCCTCACCACATCCACGTCTATCAGGAGTCTTACCCTGCAGTCTTCATGATTCTGGGTTATATAGACTCCGTCCAGCCTTGCATGAGAAAATCCTATGAGCTCCACCTGCCTCCATATTCCCATGTCCGGAAGTCTGGGCCCCCAGTCCCAGCCGAACATGCAATGCGCCTTCCTCAGTTTGGGGAATCCTCGCATAGCGTCTTCGGATCCGCCTATGGGATCCTTATCATACGCCTTCCGAATAAATTGTGTCGGTGAACGCAGTACAATTCGAAGTTGGTTGCAATCCTTTCTCAGATACTCTTTTACCGAAAACTCCCAGGTTCGGTGCATATTGTCAACGCGGAAAAGATGTATATCATTTAGCCAGATATCCGCCAGCGTGTCAATGCCCTGAAAAATCAATATTACCTGTTCTTCGTCCAGAATACAATCCGGAACCTGAAAGTTTGCAACATACTCATAATCCTTTTCCATTAGGGCAAGAGCCTTTAACTCATTATCCCGATAATAAGGATCCTCCATTTCTCCATTACTGAGAAGAGCCTGATAAACACTGCCCGGAACCATAGCTGGCAGCCATACGTCATCTCCCTCCGCCCTGATCCTCCAATTGTCATGTAAAAAAATCCTGTTCATAGAAATTTCCTCTCCTCTCATCCCTTAACAGAGCCGATCATGACACCCTTGATAAAATACTTCTGAATAAACGGATAAACCACTAAAATAGGAACAGTCGCCACCATGACAGTTGCCGCCTTCACCGTCTCACTGGATATCGCCTCCTCCGCTCTTACCGATATCCCGCTGGAAGACATGGCAGACTGTGCATTAGATAAAATTTCACGGAGCACAGCCTGCAGCGACCACCGATCCTTGGATATGATATAAAGGATCGTCGAAAAGTAATCATTCCAATATCCCACCGCGGTAAACAGCGCAATGGTAGCAAGGACGGCCTTGGAAAGCGGCAGTACGATTCTGAAAAAAATAGTCAGATCATTGGCCCCGTCAATTCTTGCAGATTCCTCCAGACTGGCCGGAATGCCCGTGAAAGAATTTTTCAGAATAAATATATTCCATGCGGAGCACAGCCCCGGAAGGATCAGCGCCCCATAGCTGTCAATCAGTTTTAATTCTTTTATCAGAAGGTAGTTGGGGATCATGCCTCCTCCGAACAGCATGGTAAAGAAAATCATTCCGACCAGTATATTCCGCCCTGGCATTTCCTTTTTACTCATAGAGTAAGCCAGCATGGATGACAGCAGTACGCCGATTAATGTCCCTGTAAAAGTTGTGATAACCGATACCCGGAATCCCGTCCACACAGATTTGTTCCTGAGCACTGACCAATAGGATTTCAGATTAAATCCTCTCGGAAAAAGAAACATTCCGCCTGTTGCCGCTTCCACGGGATCGGAAAATGAATACATCATTTCGTGCCAGAAAGGATATACCATGATCACTGACACTAATACTAAAACAAATATTATGATATAGTCAAATATATTATATTTTTTTCTCATGGGAACCTCCTACCAAAGACCGTCTTCTTCCAGCATATGCGCAATCTTATTCGTAACAATAATCAACCCCATGGAAATCACTGACTTAAACAGCCCCGCCGCTGTAGATATGGAATAATTACTGCTCATAATGCCATTGCGATACACATAGGTATCAATAATGTCAGCCACGTCATAGACCCTGGGATTATACAGGAGAAGGATCTGTTCAAATCCCGCATTCAAAATCCCTCCCATATTCAGAATAAACATCACCACGATTGTCGATTTAAGCGCCGGAAGCGTTATATACCACATCTGCTTCAAACGGTTGGCCCCATCCACCATAGCTGCCTCATATACGGTAGAATCAATAGAAGAAATAGACGCAATATACACAATGCTTCCCCATCCGATCCCCTTATAAATATCCGTTATAACCAGAATGCTCCGGAAATACTTTTTACTTACCAAAAAATCAATCCCTTTCCCGTTATTAAACAATTTCACTGCCTCATTAATCAATCCATTGTCCGGATGCATAAACATTGCAATGAGACCGGCCAGAATAACCCATGAAATAAAGTGAGGCAGATAAACGACTGTCTGAGTAATTTTCTTGAACTTACGATTTTTTACCTCATTTAACAGTAACGCAAGCAAAATCGGTGCCGGGAAGCCAAGTATTAATTTATACAGGGAAATAATCACGGTATTCTTAAATACGGCAGGAAAGGATAATCCCCCAAACAGCTTGTAAAACTGCTCCAGTCCCACCCATTCGCTTCCCCATATTCCTTTATTAATCCTGAAATCCTGAAACGCTATCACCACCCCATACATGGGAATATAACGAAATATGATAAAGTACAGCATCCCCGGCAGCGCCAGCAAATATAAATATCGGTATCTCCATAATCCTCTCCGCATATTTCCGGTTTGTCTAACGTTCACACATCTGGTTTGTCTTATGTTTTTTTCATCCATAGCCCTACCTCCGCTCTATTGGCAGAAAATGCCGATATTGGTTCTATCGGCATTCTCCGCATCCAGTCAACTCTATTTTCCAAACCAGGCTTGATACTGCCGTACGAATTCCTGATAGTTCTGATCCTGCTGTTCGTACATCTGATTCGCTTCTTCCTCCACTTCCTTCCCTCCGTGGGCGTAGAAGAGCCCGACAAACTCATCAAAGTCGTCCACAGGACGTTCCCCCATGATAATGCCATAGAAATACTCATCTCGCAGCTTATCCAGCTCAGCGCCATATTCCTTCCAAGCCTCGCCTGCGCTTCCGAGAACAATACGGTATTCATAAAGCGGCAAAGAGGTTTCCTGGGCACGGGCAAATAATTCGTTTACCTCTTTACTGTTCTGGATATTATAGGCATCCTTGCGGTTTACAAATCCAGTAAACGTGCTGAGCCCCATTTCATTGCGTTTTGTTTCATCTACAATAAAATTTACTGCGCCTTCCTGGGTTAATTCGTAGGTTTCCCCCTCTACACCCCATTTATTTAAAATAAACATTTCTCCGGATGCTATTTCGTCCATGATCTCCATCACACGCTGAGGATTCTCACAGTTTTTGGTAATCGCATAGCTACACCATCCGGTACCGTTTTCTCTTTCATCCGATGAAAAACCGCCAGGTCCCTGAATGGGTTCAATCACCTCATACTTTCCTTCCGGATTGTTCTGATAAAAGCTTTGCAGATACTGCTGGGAGGGATTGAGCGAGCTTAAATACCGGTAAAAGGATCCCACCTTTCCCTCCGCAAACAGAGCCTCACCTTCAGATGCGGAAAAAATTGACGGTTCAAACACACCCTTTTCATACAGCTCCGCCATCTTGGCCAGGGCATCCTTCACCTGCGGCTGTGTGGCGCCATGCACTATCGTACCATCCGAAGATTTTACAAAATGATTCACATCTGCCTGATAGGAATATAAGAACGGGGCAAAATATTTCCAGTCTCCGTTATCTCCTCCAAATCCATAAGTATCCGCTACACCATTACCGTCCGGATCCTCATTCACACAGGCTAAAAGATATTCCACATACTCATCCATGGTTCTTGGTTCCTCCATGCCGAATTTGTCCAGCCAATCTTTTCTCACAAAGGTCCCCATACAGCTTACCTCTGCAATATCACCGGGAATGCTGTAAATACTCCCATTCGTATACGTTGGGAACATTGCCCATTCGTCATAATAGGAAAGTATGTTGCTGTCCTCAATATTCTGTAATAAAGGTACCAGATCGACCAAAAGGCCGGATTCAACCCACTCCTTGTACTCTTCAGTCATTCCGCTCCACCAGATCACATCCGGTCTCTGATCATCGTCACTCATCAGAAGATTTACCTTGGTGTTCAAATCCTCCCAGCCTGGCAGAAAAACCAACTCAACATCACAGTCAAACCTTTCCTCTATCTGAGCCTCGCTCCATGTATCCTCTACCTTGGGACCGTTCATGATCGCAATCGAAAATGACACTCTTTCCCCGTCACTCTCGTTACTGTTCTCCGCCATACTGTCACCGTTTTGTCTGTCAGCCCCAGCGTCAGAACTCTCCTGCTTTTTCTGTCCGCTTTCTGTACAGGCCGTCATAGCACACAGCATAACCGCACACAATACTGATGCAATTAGTTTTTTTCCGAATTTACTCATATCCATAACCTCCCGTTAAAATTTGAATTTTTCTCCATCGTATCCATATAGTATCAGTTCCGACTCATCCACCGTATCATCCAAAAAATAGTTTACCGCATATTCTGCAGCTTCTTCTATGGAAAGATTTCCCTGTCCGGACAGCTCTCCGCTCATATAGGAGCGAATCCAACCAGGATGATACAGTCTGAAGCTATACCCTTCCGATTTTAGCCGGTTGTAAATCAGCCTGACATACATATTCAAGGCTGCTTTTGACATGCAGTAGCTGAAATTGTCATTTCTCCATGCCTGTGTAATGCTCCCTGCCTCCGAAGAGACAAAACACATTCTCCTTTGATCACTCTCCTTCATCATTTGATAAAATATTTCAACCAAACGGACAGCGCCAAGCGAATTGACATTATATGTGCGCATCATATATTCATAATTCGACTCCATGATCACTTCTCCGTCAAGCTTCCCGTTAATACCGGCATTACTGACCAGCATATCCAGACAATCCGTAACTTTTCCGACCGCCGCTCTCGCCCGCCTCACGCTTTCCTCACTACCCACATCCAGATCTATCAGCTGTAATTGATCTTCGTACAGTTTCTTCAATTCATCCAATTCATCCCAAGTTTTCAAAAAACGCCCCGCAAATACCATATGTCCCTTGTCCAGCAACAGCTTTGTCACGCCAAGCCCCAGCCCGCGGTCAGCGCCGGAAACCAATATATTCATAACTCTCTCCCTTCTGATTACTTTAATATTGTCAGAATCATGGGAAAAATACAGATCACTGACACCAGTCTGACCGTATGCAGCACCACGACAGCGGAAGTGTCACATCCCATATCACTGGCTAACAGCGATGTTTCCTGAATGCCTCCCGGTGTCAGACACAGCAGACTTGTCTGAAAATCGAGTTCAGATACTCTTGCCATGACCATCCCAAAGAGAAAGGTGAATAGAAGCATTCCCGAAATCATACATATGACAGGCATCGCAAGCTTTCCAAGAAGCTGAAGTCCCTCCCTTGTCATCCTGCATCCTATAATCGCTCCTGTGACAGACTGAATATAAAAACGCCAGTTTCCAGGAATAAATCCTCGTCCCTTCCATATGTTGAGTGCGCCGCATGCAGCCACACTGCCAACCATGAAACCGGCCGGCATTCCAAGTCTCTCAAGCAGACAGCCTCCGCCAAAGGCTGCTGCCAGCGTAATCAGGCAGTTCTTACCCTTTTCCGCTCTTTTCTCCTGCTCTTTGGTCATCTCATTACTGTCTGAAATAATACACTCCTTCTGCCTGTTTTGCACATACTTCAAAACAGGTGGAAATATCAAATAGATACTGAACATCCGAAAAAGCTGCATGATAGATACAATCTGCATATCTGCTCCCAGTTCCTCTGCGATCAACGCCATATCGGACACTCCTCCCGGTGCCGCCGCAAGCAGTGCCGTTATGATACTCATGTCCGATAATTTATAAATTCCAAATCCCGTGGTCATATTCAACAAAAACATTGTCAGGATCAAAACCAGCGCCGCTTTCATAATACTGCGCATTTTCTGTAAATCTCTCCTGCTTATGGCATGCCCCAGCAGAGCTCCGCCCATAATCTGCATACAGGGCTTCGCAAATACCGGAAGCGCTGCTTTACCTGTCAGGCAGTTCAACACGACCACCCCCATAATAGCTCCTGTCATTGCGCCTGCCGGAATCCTGCATTTTTTTGCAAGAAGGCTCCCCATAAGCGCTGTCGCTATCGTCAATAGATATGCCATTACTTCCTGACTCCCCTTCCTGTTACAGTCGAATCACCTGCATAGGCAGCTTTAAATAGTAGGATCGCAGATTAAATTGTTCCAGATGAGGTCTCTCATCAAAATACATTCGATATCCCATTTCACTTGTCGTGCAAGGCAGCCACTTTGGAAGAAGCACATTTTCCGGATTACCGTTTATAATAAACGACATCCATGTCTCATTAATCAAGGCGCAATACGCAGCGTCGCGTCTGTCATACCCTTTCTCGCTTTCTTCCAATGTATAATCAAAAATATATGCCATTTCAGTAAAATGATATGGAATGTGGTTTCCCGTGAAATTCCACAAATAAGACCATGTCTTCACTCCGTTTTCCGCAAGCAGCTGTGTCATTCTGAGAGCCGCATTTCCATAGACAAACTCCGTCTGCACATGATCGAAGGCTTCCGATATAGATTCCGTTTTGCTGAACTGCCTGAACCGTTCCATTGCAATTTTCCAGTTCAGTCCGTAACAGGAACGGAAGGCATAAACGATCTCTTCTTCCGTCTTTTCTTTTTGTGGATCGCTATAATAAAGCTCCTGACTGTTATACCCGATCATCACCTCAAGTTCCCCTGTCTTTCCGCCTTTTATATAATCTTCCGGTGCCTCCAGAATAGTTCTGCCGTCCATTACCGGTCCAAAGATATGACCTATATTAACCTTCTGATAAGCTCTTTTTTGCGCATCAATGATTTTTTCTCCATTCATTGTCAAAATTTCTTCCGCATTTGACTTTTTTAGTCCGAGCTCCTTTAATATAATACCGGTTAATTTTGTCGCAGTATGCGGATCCCTGATACACTGTGTCGCCCCGCTCTGCAGAATTGCCCTGCGAAACAATCCTTTTGCCGAGGGAGTCACCATCAAATTCGCCGCTGACTTTGCCCCGGCAGACTGCCCCATCAGAACCACCATGTCCTTATCCCCGCCAAATGCCTCTATATTGTCATGAACCCACCTGAGCGCAAGAATCTGATCCAACAATCCACAGTTACCGGAATCAGCATATTCATCTCCCAGATAGTCCTTTAAATAGAGATAGCCAAGTGCGCCAAGACGGTAGTTTGGCGCTACCATGACCGCTTCCCTGTCTTTTATAAGATGCGGTCCGTCAAAAAAGGGATCGGAGTTTGCCCCGGAGAAATGTCCCCCGCCATGAATATAAAATATAACCGGCCTCTTTGTGGCACTACTGTCAGGAATCCAGACATTCAGATTCAGACAGTCTTCCGAAAATCCAATTTCATCGCAATATCCCTGTTCCTGTGTCTGCAGACTTCTCTTACCATATTTGTCCGCCTTCAGTATCCCATTCCAGGGAGCTGCCGGAACAGGCGGTTTAAACCGCAGCTTTCCTACTGGTGCCTCGGCAAACGGAATTCCTTTGAAGGCAATCATTCCATTTTCCGGATATCCCTCCACCTTTCCGCTTTTTGTTTCAATAATCAAATCAATTCCTCCCTCCTTCCGTTTTCTCTATTATATCCTTGACCCCTTATGCCGTCCAATATATAATAAATTATATATTATATATCTTTTATATTATATATGGAGGTGATTAGATGGAATTATTACAACTCCGTTATTTCTGTGAAATTGCAAGACAGGAAAATATATCAAAGGCAAGCCGCCTGCTCCACGTTTCCCAGCCTTCCCTGAGCCGCACTCTCTCCTCCCTGGAGGCTGAACTTGGCACGAAGCTTTTTGACCGTGAAGGAAGAAATATCCGTTTGAATCATAATGGCGAAATTTATTTTCGGCACATAAGGGATGCCCTTAATTTGATTGATAATGCTAAAAGTGAGCTTTTGGATTTTAACACAACGCCTTATGGTCACATCAATTTGATTCTTCTTGCAGGCTCCAACATTATGCCTGATATGCTGATCAACTTTCATAAACTTTATCCGAATATATCCCTAAACCTGAAGCAGCAGATCACACATAACCTGCAGCAGGCCAACGATTTCGACTTTGTTATCTCTGCCACTCCCGGTAATTATGAAGGTCTTGTTAATATCACATTACTGGAAGAGGATATCGTGATCGCCGCCCACCACAATCATCCCATTGCTCAGAAGGACTCTGTTCGTCTTCTGGAGGCCGCCCCCTATCAGTTTGTAACATATTCCTCCGGTCCAAGTATACGTGAACTGACTGACAGTCTGTGCCTTCAGGCAGGCTTCAGACCGAATATTATTTTGGAAAGTGACAGCCCAAACACATTTAAAAGTTTTATTCAGTCACAGATGGGAATTGCACTTCTTCCCTATCAGACGCAAATGTCCTTTTTCAATTCCATGATCACGCCGGTACATATAACCTCTCCGGTATGTAAGAGGACAATCTTTCTCTCCTATCCGGAGGGACATTATCTCAATCGCGCCGCAAAAATATTTATGGAATTCTGTATGGAATTTTTTGCAAAAATCTAGAAATTATTCCGTCAAAAAGGCTCCATGTAATTTCAAATTGAAATCACATGGAGCCTCGAAGACACATCACCTGTTCTTTTTTATTCCGCCACAAACACCACAAACACACTTCCATTATGCACCAGGATCCCGCACATCCCCTTAGCCAGCGGGGCGGCCTGCTTTGCGGACAGGGAAAGCGTAAGACCGGTATCGTCCTTAGACAGGTACTGTCCGGGATTCATCTGGCTTACGGAATCAATATCCGTAATCCGCACGCACGTTTCCCTCTCCGGTCCATCCATCATAACAGTTCTTATTCTCTCTAATGAATCACCTTGAGTATCTCATCCGGCTTTGCCGGCTCCAGATATCTGGTCTCTTCCCCGTTCGTAATGATCCTGTCGTTTCCCTGTGTGGTTCTCCCGATCACTTCGGCAGAAATCCCCTCCGTTTCCAGCTCACTTACCAGCTCTTCCCCGCCTTTCACTGCAAGAAGCAGACTGCCTCCTGATAAGAGCTCATAGGGATTGAGATCAAAAAATTCACAGATTTCTATGGTCTCCTGCTTCACCGGTATCTTCCTCAAATCTACAGACAGTCCGGCTCCCATGTCTCGCCCCAGCTCCCACAGTGCCGCAAACACACCGCCGTTTCTGATATCCCGCATCGCATAAACGCCGGATTTAACTGCCGCCGCAGCCTCCGGAACAACCGAAAGATATTTTCCAAATTCCCGGGCACTTACTATCAGTGAGGAGGGATATCTTGTCGCAA
>CAJUIO010000100.1 GCA_910586025.1 uncultured Lachnospiraceae bacterium | reverse complement strand
TCAGCTCGGTGAAAGTGGTGGGCATCTCAAGTCCCAGATTGTCCAGCCACTGCTTATTGATGAACATAACCGTATTGGTATCCGGCCACTTGCCCTGGAATTTGGGAGTTCCGTAAATCTCTCCCTCAAGAGTGGTCGCCAGAGCCTTGGTATCCGGCTCCTCCTCGAACATGGCGGTGATGTTGGGTGTCAGTTCCGGCGTGATATAAGGAGTCAGCTCCAGGAACAGTCCCTTGTAGGTCTGGTAATCCGCATTTGATGTTGCTCCAAAGAGAATATCCGGAATGTCACCGGATGCAAAACGGGTAGCCTTTACCTGATCCCAGTCTGCGCGGATGATCTCCCACTCGATCTCAACGCCCGCTTCCTGCTGAATCTGTGTCACATACTGCATCTCGTCGATGTCCTTGGTCAGGGAGTGCAGACATGCAAGCGCTTTGAGCTTGACAACCTCCCCGTCCGCCGCTGCAGTTCCCGCATCCTCAGATGCGTTATCCGCCGGTGCCTGTGCCTCGCCGCTTTCTGTCCCGCTTCCGGATGACGCGTTCTCAGTTGAGCCGCCGCCGGAACCGCCGCAGCCTGCAAACACAGATACTGCCATTGCGGTGGAAAGCAGGAGTGCCAATACTTTCTTCTTCATAATGTTTCCATCCTTTCCCTTCTCGGGGTTGTTTTTGCCGCCCTATGCATTATGTATAGTCAAATCCATCTGTCCGTATTTCTCCGGACATTTTCTCTACATAGTGACGACTCCCCTTATTCTTTTCTGTCAAATCTGACTATGTTTACAGTCTAACATCCTCCCCCCTGGTTCTGTAAATATCACATTTCTACATTAGGTGTCGTTTTTCTATTTCTTACATTTTGATACCTTCTTGTTATAACCTTTTGACACTATTTATAACTGATTGACACCAACGCCTGCTTTTAAACCAAATGGTCTGATTTACATTTACAGAATGAAATTTCAGGGATATAATTATGTTCATAAGACTATAATACAGAGGAAACGGAGTTCGCCATGCAGCTTCTTTGTTTACCTGCCGGACAGCTGTTCGGCTATGTGCTCACCGGAAAATTCAAATCTCCGTCCAGAGATTGGAGACATGCCTATTCTTATCTTGCCGAATACGAGCTGTTCGTCATGACAGAGGGCGTACTATATTTAACCTACGACCATGTGGATTATGCGGTAAAGAGCGGCGAATATCTTCTGCTGCCTCCCCGGGAGGCCTTCCGCAAGGGCTACCGGCCCGCCGGATCCTCCTTTTACTGGCTGCACTTCACCACAAACCCGGGCGATATTCCATCCGAGATTGATCGTGAATCCATTTTTACCCCCCCCCCCGGAAAAATATTTCGCCATTCCTCAGACGGGGACGATTCCCAGGATGGAGCGGATGGTGGTTCTGATGAAACAGCTTCAGGACATGGTCAAGAGTGGCTATCCGGCCATCGCTCTCGACGCTATGTCCACCAGTATCCTGACAGAGCTTTACGGACAGCTCTCCCTAAAATTTATCCGGGAGTCCTCTCCCGAAAACCAGAAGCAGATCTATCTGGATATTCTCGACTATATTAAAACAAACATCACAAGGCCGCTGAAAATTTCGGAGATAGCCGCACATTTCGGCTACAATGAGAAATACCTCTCCCACCGCTTTGCCGAGGTTTTTGACATGCCTCTAAAGCAGTATATTCTGAGAGTCAAAATAGAACAGGCAAACTTTTTGCTGACAGACACCAACAAATCCGTGTCCGAGATTGCCAGAGAGCTTGGTTTTTCGGATAACCATAATTTTTCCCGCACCTACAAAAGGCTGACCGGACTCACGCCAAGCGAATACCGGGACACCTTTTCCAAGCGGCTGCTGTTTCATGTGTGAGGGCCGCCGCACGAAGGAAGCCTGCTTTCGATCGCAGTCCGGACAACAAGCCCACATCAACTCCCCCACCCCTCATTCATGAGGGGAATTTTTGGTTTTTTTGTGTCATTTTCCCCATAATAGTCTCATGAACATACTACAGAATATTTTTAATGACCATTATAAAGAAATTCGCCGCATGAGTAAAATTTCAAAAATATGTCATTGCTTTTTTGCCATTTTCTGCGTATAATAAAAGTACAGAAAATGTTGCCGCTTACTGATGGCGCGGGGTATAAATTATTCGGTGCGAACATTTATCCCCACCCTTCGTGGTGGGGATTTCTATTAAGGAGAAACATGAATATACAATCTGGATTTTATTACCACATCAAAGATACATTTTTTGAGGAAGTGCAGGACAGCTACAGCCGTCAGGTTGCCCGGTATAAAAAATGCACTAAATAACCGCCTGCACAAATGCGGCATCTCTCTTTTCTATGCAGACATTGACCGTATCTATCATTTGATGGCACAAAAATTAAAGGCAGGAAACTAACATACCAGTTGGCATACGTCTCCGCCGATTTCCTGCTCCCGGTTTTCGCTTTCTCAATCCATTATCTTCCAGTATCCCTGGCAGCTGCTTCTGCGTAAGCTCAGGTTTTTTCCGTATTGCAGCAAGAATCACTTGCTCATCTTCACTCGGATCATTCAGATCAGTCGCAGGTTTAGTCGCATTAGCCTATTTAGCCTCGGAATACCGGTACCCCATCCCTCAACCAGGTTCCTATAGGAAAAAGCATGTGCAAGCGCTTTATTACGGATCTGTGAATATCCTTATATGCTCCTTTTTTATCAGATACGCTTTTTCCGCCAGCAGCGCCATGGGCATGTCCGACATGGAGTCGGAATAAAACGAGGCAACAGGTTTATCCCCATATAGTTCTCTATACCGTATTACCTTCTCGTCCCCACGACAGTTCTTCCCGGATATCCTTCCCGTCCGGATATCCAGTCTTGTCCCGATGCATCTCTGCCCCTCCAGATGATCCATAAAGGCCTGTACCAGAAATTCCGGAGAGGCCGTGATAATAATATCCTCCCTGCTCCTTCCCATCAAATACCAGGCTTTTATCTTACTCATGTTTTTCAAAGCAAAGCTCTGCACCTCACCCTCCGCATTTTCCATATGCGTGATAAAAGCAAAGAAATGCTCTTTAAGCCTCTCCGTGGAAGTCAATTTCATTTTATTCATTATAAAAAGCAGAAAAATACCCGGAATTTTCAAACCAATTTTCCAATCCCGGGATAATGCATACAGAAAAAAATCTATTGAACTGTCTCCGTCATAGATCGTATTGTCAAAATCATATACATTCATCCTATTTCTCCCCGAAAACCATGTTCTTCACCAATACATATGTAACAATGATCTCAACTAAGGTCAGCCCGATCCGGCTCGGGTACAGCGGAAGCATCAGAATATCCACACACAGATAAAAAAGAAGGCTGTCCGCGCCAAGAGATATCACTCTGATCAGAAGGAAACGAAGCAGCCGTCCATTGCCGCTTTTCTTTTTCTTTTCATCATCCTGAATGAATACAAGCCACTCATTCAAGTAAAAATTGATTATTACTGCGCCAAAGTAAGCAATGGCATTTGCCGCAATATAGAATAATCCGGCACTTTCCAGCATCCAGAACATCGCCAGATTGGCAGCCGTGGATAAAATACCCACGCAGCCATATTTTATCATCTCTTTTATCGCCTGAAACAAGGCTCTTGTCTTATTCATCTCCATAAGTAACCAACTTCAGGTCTTTTATGCAAAAGCCCACGGTTTTCCCTCCCATTTCCTCCATCTTGCCGTCATAATAAATATATATTCTTAATTTTTTGTCCGGATCCAGCATAAGCATATCTGTCATAATATAGTCTCCCGCCCTTCCGGACGCAACTGTTTCTCCGTTCACCATTAATGTTACGGATTCCTTTTGCGCCATCGCCGACTCGGTCTGAAAAGCCACCGAAAAGCATTTCGGCTCCTTGGAATGGTTATAAATCATGACAGAAGACTCTTTATCGCAGGTATATCTCTCGTCCACATCTCCGAGAGTGTCCGTCAGATGAAAACCGGTGTAGAAAACAGTCTGAAGGCTTGTATTCCTGATCAGATAAAATCTCCCGTTTCCCCACAAAAACTCTTCATTCAACCCCTTCTCTCTTTCCCTGTAATCGCCTTCAAAAAGCTGATATCTGCCGGAAGCCTCTTCCGAATACGGATAATAAGATATATTGTTGGTCAGGATTACCGCAGGCCGGTTGCGCAGCGCATATACCGCCCCATGAACGGAAGCCGGTGTGCCGCTTATGCCAATGGCTTCATCCCCCGGAACGAGTCTCCCCGCCTCCTCAAGCTCTGTAAGGGAATGGTCAAAATAATAAAATTCTTTATTATAGAGATTCCCGCATATTTTTGCACCGCCGCAGATGAAAAGAAATACCGCAATCAACCCCGGCATCCATTTCCCGGTCCGTACCTTAGGGAAACTGCACGCAAACCGATATCCTGTATAGCAGAAAAAAATCAACATCAATACCGTACCTGATATCAGATGCTTGTATTCTCCATATCCATACCGGATACAGCGAAAATAAATCTCATAAATCCACCAGAAACCAGCCGTATATAGAATATAGGCTTTTGGAGAATCCTTAATTTTAGCCACATAATACACCCATATCAGCAAAATACAGACAATGACAATCCACCAGATAAAACCATAGAATCCCTTCCACCTATCAGATATATCTTCCATTGGAAACGCTCCGAACATGTGGGTAAAAAGCTCTGTAACAGACAGGGTTCTGCCTTGAAAGGGATCAATGTTTCCCATGTCTCCCCCTGCATTCATCAGTACAAACAGGTTTATCTTTATGGCTCTGTATGTTCCGGCCGGATTCAGCAAAATAGCAATAACGCCTTCCACCCATCCTCTTTTAACCGCATTTCTGTGTCCCTTCTTGCAGGCTATAAGCGCAAAGCCCACGTAGATAGCGAGAAGATAAGCGCAGAATTCAGCATAAACGGTAAGGATTCCTGATATCAAAAAAGCCGTCATTCCCCTTCCCGCCCATGTTTTTTCTTCAAAAAATGCAATAGAGAACGGGATAAAGAGTATCAATACAGAGATACCGAATAACTGAGGAAGATATTGATAGATCCATAATTCCTCCACTCTTCCCGTCAGGGCGACCAGAATCACCGCCATCACTTTAATGCTCCCCGGCAGTTTACAGAGGGCGCTGAAAAGATAATATGTATGGAGCAGGAGCGTTATCCCGAATATAATCCCCAATCCCGAAAACACCTCATGGCTCTTCAATCCGAAAAGGCTCATAATAAATGCGCCATATCCGTCAAAGCCAATTCTGGTTCTTTCCAGCATGTATTCTGCGCACCAGTAAAAAGGCGATTCCTCATTCCAGGAAACAGACGCAGGAGAAGGGTGCTCTTTCAGCCATTCCATGGAAGAAAGATAATAAATGATATCATTATTCCAGATCTGGATGCTCACCAGCTCCCGCTTTCCCAGAAGCGGAATCATCCATACCAAAGACAGAACCGCTATCAGAACAAGGAATCTTTTATTACTGACAAACGTTTTCAAACAACGCCAGATAAATTCCCGATATTTGCACAGCCCCCAGATCATAAAGAGCAGATATGGATAGCAAAGCCGCGATACCGGCATCAGGATATTTAGAATTTGAACTGTTCCCATAAGAAAAAGAATGCCGATTCCCGGAAACAGAAGAATGCCGTTCCGGTTCAACAGCTCGTCACTTACGTGAAACGTCCTGCATACTATGATGCCGGTTATAAACATAAGGATCATGCATCCCCAGACAAAAAACCAATTTATCATATTATTCTGTCCCTTTGCCATTTCAAAAGCTTTTTCTGTGCCAATTTCCGCATCCGTTGCAAAAGCAGGGGGAATAAACGTTCCTCCCTGCCAGCATCTCAATTATAATATTTCAGCTAATGCGTCATTCTTCCATTTACGTTTCCACAGAACGCAACGAGTCTCCTCAGTCTTTATAGCATAATGCGAACGCATAAAAATATCTGGTTCGAAAGGTTATGGAAGAACCATCTTTACTGAGATCCTCAAGAACATGCGGCTGACCTTTGCTCACACAGATCATCTCAAAGCTACGGCCCTCTTTTTGAAGTGACTTCGGGATCTCCATTGTTATCTCAATTTCCTTATCCAGCTCAGATATGGGGGCGTTCAAATTACTTGTACCAGGGAAGAAATTGTAGGTTCTTCCTATGGAATAATCCCCCAGAACAGACTCAAATACCTTCTGGCAAAGAGGA
This sequence comes from uncultured Lachnospiraceae bacterium, assembly GCA_910586025.1. Taxonomy (GTDB): domain Bacteria; phylum Bacillota; class Clostridia; order Lachnospirales; family Lachnospiraceae; genus Suilimivivens. Next base: position 6,082 of record CAJUIO010000100.1, on the reverse strand, counting down.
CCCTGTACGGAATTCGCCACCTTCACACCGGAAACACTGTCTGTCCTGACCGCAAGCTTTTCCGTTCCAACATAGCTATAGTACCTTTTCTCCTCTTCCGTCCTCGGCACCCAGGTCTCCACAATCGGACTGCTTTCTACATTTTCATTTGTAGTATACGAAACGCTGTGATCCTGATCCGTCTCTTCTCCCGTGGTGATCTGCCCGGTGGATATGGTCGTCGGGTTTTCCCCAAATACTCCATCCTTCTGTACCGATACCTGCTCCGCCTGAATGCTTTCCCCCGCATTTACAATACCCATGGAAACCATTGCAAGCGCCGCCACTGACAGGACCGCTCCTGTCAGATAAATCTTATTTCCTTTTTTCCTTTTCATTTTTACCCTTCCTTTACCTTTCCTTTATATTGAAATAAATATAATTGAGAACTATATTGACCTGTACAGCAATCCAACTCCGATCATCCCATATGCCACTGTGAGAATTTGGAGCGGTCTGTCTGATAAAATAATTTCCGTAGGATCTCCATCCTCATCAACCTCTGCCAGCATCTCGTAACGCATAATAATGGCCAGCACCAAGGGCACCGTCCATATCATAGCCGAAGCTCCCGGATTTATATCCGCAAGGTTCGCGCTCCAAAGGGAATAAAAGGTAACTGCCAGAATCATGCTCATCTGCATAACCTTTTCCAGATACATCACGCTGTAAAACCGCAATACCTTTCTGGTTTCATCTCCGTTTTCTTTCGCTTTTTCTCCTCTTCTCTTTCCCGTTCCCATGTACAGGGATATCATAAGCACTGTCAGATACAGCCAATTTGACACCCAGGTATCGCACAATGCCGCTCCGTATAAAATGCGAAGCAGAAAACCGGAGGCCAGGATCATGATATCCAGAACCGGCACATTTTTCATTCCCATACTGTAACAGATATTAACAAGAAAATAGATGGACAAGTACAAGTGCGCATATCCGTTCCCTCTTTCCTGTATCAGGAATAAAATGAGATACCCCATTATCAGAAGACCTGCAGCAAAGAGTAATGCCTGCCTTTTTCCCACTGCCCCGGATGCTATCGGACGGCTGCATTTCACCGGATGAAGCCTGTCCTTTTCCGCATCCTTCCAGTCATTGAAAATATATACAACGGAACAAACGGCACTGAATGCGAAAAAACCTGCCAAAAGCTTAAGCAGAATCTCCCGCTCAAAAAGCGTTCCCTCGAAAAAAGCCGGTATAAAAATAAGTCCGTTTTTTATGTATTGTCTGACTCTTGCCAGTTGTAAATACTTTTTCATATGCACCCGCTTTAACAACACTCATCTACAGCCTTCTGAAACACAGAAACACATTTCTTAGTTCCATAATATTTCTGTATCTCCTCTTTAGTCCTTCGGTATTTTTCCGGATGATCGAGAACCTCCCCGATTCCATGCGCCAGGCTCTCCGGATCATTTCGTTTAACCACTCTCCCCATGCCGGTTTTCTGAACAATAGTTCTTACGCCATACAGATCCGTGGCGATTACCGGCGTTCCGCAGAACATGGCTTCGATCTGCACCATCCCAAAGGCTTCCAGGGAATTGACACTGGGAAGGACAAAAACATCCAGGGAGGAATAGAACTCTTCCATTTTTTCTTCCGCAATCTTTCCCAGAAACGAGATCTCCGGAATCTTTTTTTCCTTAATATAATTCATCAATTCCGGATATACGCTCCCGCCTGCCACATTCTCGTAATCTCCTCCAATTACAAGAGTGATATCCTCCCGTATCCGAAGCAGAATCTCAAAAGCCTTCAGCAGAACATGAATTCCTTTCTCCTCAACCAGCCTTCCGCAGAAACCGATTCTCTTTTTGCCCCCTCTTCTTTCGGGTTCACGTCTGTGATAATCCTTGACCGGTGCAGCCGCTTCTATATATTTCTCCCTGTATCTGAAGGCGACTCTGGAATGTTCCGCATAATCGCTGGTCTGCACGGCGACAAACCGGCTCCGTTTAAGACATATCCTGTTTGAAATATCCATACACTTGACAATCAGCTTATTTATCATTGTCTCTGGCAGATTTACATCACAGTGATACATGGCAATCAGCTTCCTTCCGGAAACAAATGTACTGATCAGTCCGGACTCTATCATAGGAAGATGCATGATCACCACATCAGCCCTTCCCGCCATTCCTATAGCCCGGAAAAGAAAAGCCGGGCTCACGGTTCCCTTGCTGATACGGAACAAGACAGGCGAGCGCAGCACATCCACTCCGTTTATATTTTCCTTACGCTTTAAAGGAACGTGTTCAGAGGTCACCACTGTTACCTGATACCCTCTCTCCACCAGTCCCTCCGCAAGAATTCTTGCATACTCGGATATTCCGCTTATATAAGGATAATAATAATTTAAAAGAATCAGAATTCTTTTCATTCCCTTGCTCCCCACTCTCTCTCATTCGAGTATAAATTTAACACAATTATTTCTAATAGTCAATATTTTGTTTTCTTTAAGAAATAATTAATGATCAAAAATACTGATATTATATACTTAAGATCGCAGGAGAGGTTACTGATATGGATAATTGTTTGTTAGACTTAAAGGGCGTTGGCAATAGAATCAGAGAACTGCGTTACTCCTTAGACTATACGCAGGAAAAATTTTCATCTAAAGTTCCTATCTCTACCTCTTATCTCGCACTTCTGGAAACCGGTAAGCGTGCCGCCAGCATTGATGTTTTGGCTCAGATCGCCAATACCTATCATGTAAGCATCGACTATCTGCTCTTTGGCAAAGAGGAACCGTTACAGACGAAAAACGATCGTTTGTTTCAGGAACTCAGCAGTCATTACTCGGAGCAGGAAATGGCTGATGCGTTGTCTCTGGCTGAATTTTACCTGAAAAATCTCTCAGACAGCGGAAAAAAAGCATAAAATCGCTTTCCCTCTTGACAAATCCCTCCCCTTTATATAGTATACAAACTGAACAGTTCACAAAGTTAACCATATACAAGGAAAGGATCAAATGACGCTCCGCATGAAAGACCTGAACGAAGAAGTACTTGACGCATGGCTGCGGCTGACCACCGCTATCAGCAACACAAAGCTTGTCTCGGATATGCCCTACAATGAAGCTCTGATCTGCAATCTTCTGTACAACAGTCAGAAGCAGCAGCCGGATATGCCCCTCACGGCCACCGATCTGTGCAAAAAAACTCAAATGCTGAAATCCCAGATGAACCGCACGCTCCAATCCATGGAGGATAAGGGTTTGATCGAAAGGACACGCTCAACGCTGGACAAACGGCAGGTTTTTCTCTGGCTCAACACGGATTCTCCCGCCTTCAGGACACAGCATGAAAAAAGTCTTAAACTCATAGATTCGCTGATCGCACGGACAGGCGAGGAAAAAGCCGGAAAAATCGCACAGCTTTTTACGGAGATCGCCATTATGGCACAGGAGACGATACAATGACAAGAATATTAGTGGATTCCTCGTCCGATTACGGAATGAAGGAGATCAAAGAAAAAAATCTGGAATTTGTCCCCATCCATATCACAATCGGGGAAAAGGACTACATAGACGGCGTGGATTTTGAGAAAGACGAATTTTATGAAATCCTGCACAGCGGAAGCGAGTTTCCCAAGACCTCCCAGCCCTCGCCGGAGGCATTCGTGGAGATCTTCGAGGACGCAAAGGCAAAGGGCGACTCCGTAATCTGCCTCCTGCTCTCCTCCGCCTTAAGCGGAACCTTCCAGAGTGCGGTTCTCGCCGGAAGCATTGTGGACTACGAGAATATTTATCTCATTGATTCCCTGACGGCCACCTATCCCATCAAGGTTCTGGCCGATCATGCCATCAGACGGGCCAGGGAGGGAATGAATCCCGGCAACATTGCCGAAGAGCTGGAGGAGCTGAAATCCAGGGTTCGGCTGCTTGCGGGTCTTGACACACTGGAATATCTGGCAAAGGGCGGACGGCTTTCCAAGTCTGCCGCCGCCATTGGAGAGCTTGCAAATATCAAACCGATTATTACTCTGACAAAAGAGGGGTCAGTGGGCGTTCTCGGAAAATGCATCGGAAGAAACAAGGCAATCACCCAGGTCTTTAAGCACCTGACGGAAATCCGGTTAGATCCCGCTTTTCCCCTTTACACCATCTACACCTACGGAACGGAAAACTGCGGGAAGTTTGAGGAAAAGCTTACCGAGCACGGATACTCCATAGACGGAAGGCTGCAGGTGGGTGCCACCATCGGCGCACATATCGGTCCGGACGCTTTCGGGGTGGTATTTGTGGCAGAGCCGGAATAGCATAACACCAGACCAAGAGAAAAGGAAGCGCCAGCACCCTGACGCTTCCTTTCCTCTTACCGATCAAACATATTTTTCCAGAGTTCTTCTGACCGCACCAACGCCCGCCGTCATCTCCCTGAAATAGCCGCACACAAGTCCGGCCAGCCCGGCCTCATAGAGGTCGATGCCAAAAATCTTGCTGTTTGAGAGCACCGGCTTTAAGGCCGCCTCCACATCCGTCTCCTGTCCAAGCTTTATATCCGCCACATAGGGACAGACCTCCCCAAGAAGCGGATCGGGGCTTAAGGCAAACGCCTTCCCCTCATCATCCACGGCCATCAGATAGCGGAGCCATCCGGCAAACACAAGGGGAATCCGCTTAAGCTCAGACACGTCAAGACTGTCAGAGGCCGCATAAGCCTTGATGGTCTCCCCGTAGCGGATCGCAAGCTTCTGGGAGGTATCCGTTGCGATTCTCTGGGGCGTATCCGGCATAAAGGGATTGGGGATCCGCACGTTAACAACCGTGTCAATAAATTCCTTCGGATCCAGAATACCGGGATTAATCACCACCGGAAGTCCCTCCGCATAACCGATCTCCTCCACCAGCTTCCTTAAGGTTTCGTCCTTCATCTCGCCGGAAATCAGATCATAGCCCAAAAGGCATCCAAACACCGCAAGAGCCGTATGAAGGGGATTCAGGCAGGTACAGACCTTCATCTTCTCCACCTTGTCCACGGTCTGTCTGTCTGTAAACATCAGACCGCCCGCCTCAAGCTGCGGCCTTCCGTTAGGGAACGCATCCTCGATCACCAGATACTCGCACTCCTCCGCATTCACAAAAGGAGCCACATAAGTGTTTTTGGTGGTGATGACAGGCTCCAGTTCCTCCACGCCGTCCTTTTTCAGGATCTCCTCCACGGAAGCGTCCGGGCGGGGCGTGATCTTGTCGATCATGGACCAGGGGAAGGACACCCTGTCTTTGTCATTCACATAAGCCTCAAAGCCCGCATCCGCAAGCCCCGCCTCGGACCACTCCTTCGCAAACGCATTGATTGCGGCGTAGAGCTTGTCGCCGTTGTGGGAGCAGTTGTCCATGCTCACCATGGCAATGGGCTTTTGTCCTGCCAGATAACGCACATACAAAAGGGATGCCACCTTTCCGATATAGCTTGCGGGCTTTTGGGGTCCCTTCTCAAAATCCTCCTTCACGGAAGGGAGAATCTCCCCTTTTCCATCCACCAGGCTGTAGCCCTTTTCCGTAATGGTAAAGCTGGCCATCTGCAGAGAATCCTTCTCAAAGATCTCCTTCAGCCTTCCGTAATGAGCGTCATTATCCGAATCCAGCACCAGGGATTCCACCACGCTTCCGATTACGGTCTTCTCCACGTTTCCGTCCGCCTTCAAGGTGGCAAGGATAGAATAGCTGTCGTGAGGAAGATACATTTTTTCTATAATCTCATAGTCGTAGCCCTCGGCCACCACAAGTCCTCTCTCAAGCACGCCTTCATTCAGCAGATTCTGAACCACGTTCGCCTGAAACGCCCTGAAAATGTTTCCCGCTCCGAAATGGATCCAGAAGGGGGCCTCCTTCGTGGCCTTCTCCACCTTTTCCCTGTCATAATCAGGAAGCTTAAAGCCCGCCTGCTCCCATGTGCTCCTGTCTTTCAGTCCTGATTCATTTAATCTCATTTTCCTGATCCTTCCTTTCCTCTCCACGCCCGTCAGGACTTGCGTCCCGCAAGTCAACAACCCCGCAGCAAGCTGACGGGGCATCAAACTTGCAACGCAGCAG
>CAJUIO010000099.1 GCA_910586025.1 uncultured Lachnospiraceae bacterium | reverse complement strand
TTTTGATTATATCCCATTAGCCACTCCCGTTACAACTTTAGTATAGCATTTCAATTAATACCGGTTTATCCGGATACTTCGCCCTTGGCAGATAAACCAGATCGGCATATCCTTTTCCGAAGTCTTTCGGAATTTCTCACTGCTGCGGTAATCTCATCCCATCCGATGGCATTCACAGCGTTCAGAAATTCATTCCTGACCTCTTTGTTGGGGATATATACTTCCTTTCGTTCAAAATCATAAGCCAGATATCCCAAATGTACCAACAGGGTCAGCACGTCATCCGCTGAATGAAAAGTTTTCATGTCATTAGTGAAGCTTCCCGTGTTTATCCTTACCCTGTTTCCGGCAATCATCTCAACCACACTGTCCTTCAGTCCATTGTAATTCATCTGGATATATACTTTCAGGGCTTCAAAGGTTTCTGTCTGATTCCAGTAATTATCAAAAACATGGCTGGTCAAACATTCCACCACTGATTTAGGACTGTATATGGAAGGGAGCCCTTCAAATGAGTACCCGTCATACCACGCCTTTACATCCTCAAAGCATACCTGATACCGCATACAAAGTTTCTCTACCTCGTCACCGGTAAATCCCATATAACATCCCATTCTCCTGGGATTGGTCATGGAATACTCCACAAACATATTTAACGCAGAATGGTTTCCATACTTTTTGACAGGAAGTATCCCTGTCATATAAGCAAGGCTGATATAGGGCTTATCCTTCATCCAGTCACGGAGAAAATTCAGGTATTTCCGCCAGCCATCTTCCCCGCATCCTGATTCCCGGAAAATGCAATCCCATTCATCAATAAGAATAATAAAAGTTCTGTCTGTAGCGAGGAAGACATCATACATAGTCTCTACAAGGCTTCCCTCATCCGTATACTCAACATCCGGATATCTCTTCTGAATCTCACGGCATATCACATCATTTATCCTGCGGATCATCAAATCCACATCAGCATACCCGCCGTAAAACTCCTGCATATTAGCCAGTACCACCTCATACTTATTCCGGTATTTCTCATAAGTACTGTCTTTTGCGATTTCCATGCCGCGGAACATATCACTGCTGTCAGCTTCTGCATTATAATAGGCAGAAAGCATTTTAACCGCCATTGATTTTCCAAATCTTCTCGGCCTGCTGACGCAGACATATTTTTGCTCCGTATCTATCATCCTGTTTAAATGTGATATCATGCCGGTTTTGTCCACATAGATTTCCGACTGTATACTTTCTCGAAAGCCTTTTGTTGTTAAATTCAGATATCTCCCCATAATATTCTCCGTTTCTTTCATAAAGATTAAAAAGCATGCAGAGGCTTTCGAGTAAATTCAGCGCTATCTTTCACTTCCAAGAAATATCTTTCGTCAAAAGGCTGCATTGATGCCAGATTTCAACATTCTCTCTTTCAGGGTATTTTTCTACAACTCATAAGGAGTCACCTGGTACACGTAATAATTCAGCCAGTTGGAGTAAAGATTATTGCTGTGGGATCTCCACTGCAGATTCGGCTTTTTCGTGTCGTCATCCCCAGGATAATAGTTCTCGGGAATTTGGATGGGAAGTCCCTTGTTTTTGTCCCTCTGATATTCGTTGTGAAGCGTATACCTGTCGTACTCCGGATGTCCCATGACATAAATCTGCTTTCCGCCCTCTGTCATGCACAGCAGCACTCCCGCCTGATCCGACTCTGCAAGCACCGTCAGGTCACGGCAGCCATGGATATCCTCGGGCAGCACTGCGGTGTGGCGGCTGTGGGGAATCATAAACAAATCGTCAAAGCCTCTCACCAGAGGAATCCTGCGGTTCATAACCCTGTGCTCGAATACTCCGAAAAGCTTCTCCTTGAGAAGTATTTTGGGAATCCCAAAGTGATAGTACAATCCCGCCTGGGCACCCCAGCAGATATGCAGCGTGGAGGTCACATGCTCTCTGGTCCAGTCCATAATCTCGCACAGCTCCGGCCAGTAATCTACCTCCTCGAACGGAATCTGCTCCACAGGAGCCCCTGTTATGATAAGTCCGTCAAACTTCTTATCCCGCAGCTCATCAAAGGTATTGTAAAACCGGTTCAGATGCTGAATCGGCGTGTTCAGGGAGACATGGCTGTTCATCTTCATAAAGGAGACATCTATATGAAGGGGCGTGTTGGACAGCGCCCGGAGCAGCTGCAGCTCCGTGTCCTGCTTTACCGGCATCAGGTTCAGGATACAGATCTTGAGGGGACGGATATCCTGATGCAGAGCCCGGTATTCATCCATCACAAAGATATTTTCATTTTCCAGTATCCCTTTTGCGGGGAGATCGCTTTGTACTTTAATAGGCATAGTCTTTTACTCCGTTTCTAAACATTTATGCGCCGCTTTGCGGCGTACCACCATGGACAAAGGTTCAACATCACGGTTAATGATCCTCTTCCCCGGAATCGGCGGGAAGACCGAACCTTTCCAGAAATTCGTCCTCCGAGATTACAGGCACCGAAAGCTCTCTGGCCTTGCGGTTCTTTGATGAGGCGGATTCCAGATCATTGTTTACCAGATAGCTGGTCTTGCCGGTGACGCTTCCCGTCACCTTTCCGCCCTGTGCCTCCACATAGGCCTTAAATTCATCCCGGTTCTTATAGTGGTGCACGTCGCCGGTGATCACAAAGGTCAGCCCCTTACACCTGCCGCCCTCCTCCGGAAGAGGCTCCACCTTTTCAATCTCCACTTCCTTCAGGAGACGCTGTACAGAAGCCGCATTGCGGCTGTTTTCATACCATTCCACCACGGAATTTGACTTCTCAGGTCCTATTCCGTCAATATCCTCGAAGCCCTCCTTCTTTTCCAGCCTCTCAAGGAATCCCTCAAAGCCGAGACAGGATACGATTTTCTTGCCCGCGTCAACCCCGAACATGGGAATGCACAGGGCATAAATGAAATTTACCGGATGAACCTTCCTGCTCTTCTCGATGGCCCGCATCATGTTTTCGCAGGACTTCTCTCCAAAGCCCTCCATCTGACAGATTACCTCCGCATGTTCGGACAGATGGTAGATATCCGCAAACTCAGAAATAAAACCCTCATTCATGAATTTCAGCATAGTCTGGATGGACAGACCGTCAATATCCATGCCCGGCTTACTCACGAACCGGGTAAACTTTTTCACATGCTTTGCGCTGCAGTCCGGGTTGGTACAGTGCAGAGTCTTAGTCTGGCTCCTTGGACTGATGCGTATCTGTGTCCTGGCTGAGCATACCGGACATTTATCGGGAATTTCGATTTCTCCCTGTGCCTGGGTCACCGCAATGCACTTGGGTATGATCTTGTTTGCCTTGATAACCTCCAGCATACATTTTTTTCCTATGCCAAGCCTCTCCATCTCGCTGAGATTGCACAGGGATGCGCGGGAAACCGTGGTTCCTTCCAGCTGAACCGGCTCGAAAACCGCCACGGGAGAAATCGTGGAGGCCGCACAGGACCATTCCACATACAAAAGCTCCGACTTTGCAGACACATCCTTCCACTTGAAGGCAAGTCCTGCCCTTGAGGCGTGATGCCCCGTAACGCTTCCCGATGCGGCGTAATCCGTATCGTCAAAGCAGATCACAAGACCGTCCACGGGAATTTCCATCTGACCGCTCTCCACCTTCCCGGTCCACCGCTCCACAGCCTCCGGAAGAGTCTGGGCCGTAAGACGTTCTCTCTCCACCATGCGGAAGCCTTCCTTTTCCAGCAGATCCATTCTCCGGCCCCAGGAGACAATGTTGTCTTCTATATACACCAGGGTAAAGGCATTAAAATACACATGGCGCTCCTTCACCTTCTGCGGGTCATCCAGGCTTAAGGTGCCGGATGCAAGATTTCTGGGATTGGCATATTTTTCGTCATCATCCATGGTGGCATTGATCAGCTCAAAATCAGGGTAAGAGATTGCGGCCTCTCCCCTGACCACCATATGCCCCTGATATTTGATTTTCCCGGGCAGGCCATTGATAGAATCCTTCAGATAAGTGATGTTTGAGCCCACCGTACCATTTCCCCTGGTGAGAAGCTTCACGAGACGGCCCCCGTCATAGGTTGCCACCAGAGTAAGCCCGTCCAGCTTCCAGGAAAGCCAGATCTCCTTATCCTCCGCCCACTTCAGCAGCTCGGAAACCTGTTTGGTCTTAGCCAGGGACAGCGCCGGAAACTCGTGAGGTTCCCGCTCTCCTGCCGCTTCCTCCGCCCCCGTGTTCTGTGTGGGGCTCTCCGGAAGGATATATCCCGTCCTCTGCTCCAGCTGCTCCAGCTCGTCAAAAAGAGTGTCCCACTCAAAGTTGGACATCAGCTCTTCTTTTCCGTTATAGTATGCGTCCGATGCCTCGTTCAGCTGTTTTACCAGCTCCTCACACCGCCTCCTTAATTCCTCCATGCTTACCCGTTCCTTTCCTTACCCTGAGTCAGACATGTCCGATAAAGTGTATCAAGCTCCTCGCCCTTCAGCTGCCTGAACTGTCCGGACTGTAATCCCGCCAGCTGGACATTCACCACTCTGACTCTCCGGATGGTGCTGACATGATATCCCAGCTCCTGGGCCATGCGCTTGATCTGCCTGTTAAGCCCCTGGGTGAGTACAATGCGGAAGGTAAACTTTCCCACCTTTTCCACCCTGCAGGGCCTGGTCTTTACCTTAAGCTCTCTGAGATAAACGCCGGATGCCATTTTACTTACAAACTCATCCGTAACCTCTTTATTCAGTCTTACAATATATTCCTTCTCATGGCCGGAGCTTCCCCGCATCATAGCCTCGATCAGCGCCCCGTCGTTTGTCAGAAGCAAAAGCCCCTCGGAATCCTTGTCAAGCCGCCCCGCATAGGTCACGCGCACCGGAAAATGAACCATGTCCGATATTTTTTTGTCCGCAAACTTATCTCTCTCCGTGCAGACCACTCCCACCGGCTTATAGTAGGCAAACACCACCTTTTCCTCCTTGCCGTGAAGGAGCTTCCCTCTTACCGTGATCTTGTCTGTGCTGTCAACCTGCGTCCCTACCTGCGCAGCTGCGCCGTTCACCGTCACCTGGCCCTCTTCGATAAGCCTGTCAGCCTCCCTTCTGGAACAGACGCCGCAGGACGCAAGATATTTATTTAACCGCTCTTTTTCCATATACATACTCCGAAAATTTATTTTTATCCGCTCTGTGGCATTTTACCACAAGCTCTGTTCCTTCTTCCCTGTAATCCTGCGATAGAAGCTGAGTGTTTTCCCGTAAATAGGACACGATATTTCCCTTGTCATAGGGAATCAGAAAACGACACATTTCAAAGTCTGAATAGACCTTTTCCAGCACCGCCTCCGTGAGCATCAAAAGGGAGGCCTCCTGCTTTGCGCAAATATAAAGTCTGTCACCGATTCTCTTTGGATAATCCGGAATGTCTCCGCCAAGATCCGCCTTATTATAAACGGTCAGCATGGGAATATCCCCCGCCCCCAGCTCCGTGAGAGTCTGAGCCGTGGTCTTCATCTGCTCCTGATAAAAAGGATCCGAGCAGTCCACCACCTGAAGCAGAAGATCCGCCCTGCAGGCCTCCTCCAGGGTAGACCGGAAGGCCTTCACCAGATCATGGGGAAGCTTGTGGATAAATCCAACCGTATCGGACAAAAGGAAATCCCGGTTGTTGCCTGTATTGATCCTCCTGACCGAGGTGTCCAGCGTGGCAAACAGCATATCCTTTTCCAGTACCTTCTTCTCCTCATCCTTCACATAGGCCTCCACCATACGGTTCATAATCGTGGACTTTCCCGCATTGGTGTAGCCAACAAGCGCCACCATGGGAATCCCGGACTCCTGACGCCTCTTTCTCTGTACCCTGCGCTCCCCGGCGACCTGCTCAAGCTCCTTTTTCAGCTCTGTCAGACGGTGCTCGATCTTACGTCTGTCAAGCTCCAGCTTTTTCTCACCGGCACCCCGGCTGCTCATGCTTCCGCTGGTTCCTCCCTGTCTCGTGAGAGCCTCGTGCATACCTACCAGCCTTGGCAGAAGATACTGCAGCCTTGCAGTCTCAACCTGAAGCTTGGCCTCCCTGGTTCTGGCACGGCTATCAAAAATATCCAGAATCAGCGTGGTCCTGTCCATAACCGGCTTTCCCAGCTCCTCCTGTAAATTCCGAAGCTGAGAAGGGGTCAGGGAATTGTCAAACAAAATAAGATCCGCATCCAGCCTTTCCGCCACATCCTTCAGCTCCTGCACCTTTCCCTTCCCCATGTACAGTCCCTTGTGTACGCTCTCCATCCGCTGCGTCACCACTGCCACGGGCTCAATAAAGCAGGCCTTTGCCAGATTTCCAAGCTCCTCCATGGAGCGGTCCAGATCTCCCTCTTTGCCATCTCCCATAACCTCCACGCCAGCCAGAACCGCTCTTTCCGTGTATTCCTCCTGTTTCATTAAACCGTCACCTCCCTCATTGTCTCGCTCTGTGCTTTCGCAATTCTGTCAATCAGATCAAAATAATTTTCAAATGTCTTTCTGCAGCAGCCCGGATTCCTGACTGTGATTCTGCCGGTCCGAAGCCCCGCCAGCGTAAAGGCCATAGCCATCCGGTGATCCTCATAGGTTTCCACCACCGCCTCTTTTACTTCTCCCGGCTCAATCACAATCCCCTCCTCTTCCGGAAGCTCCCTGCAGGCAATTCCCATTCGGGTGAGCTCTGAAACAATCGCACTGATCCTGTCCGACTCCTGATAACGGATATGCCCCACATTCAGGATACGGGTGGGCGTTCCGGCAAACGGCGCAAGCGCCGCCATGGTCATGGTCTGGTCGGAAAATTCCTTCATGGATATGGTAAGCCCCGGATACTCCAAAAGCCCTCTTCCTTCCAGCCAAATCCCCCCGTCCGTGTCCGTCAGCCTGCATCCAAGCCGCTCCATGGCCTCCACAAATCTCAGATCTCCCTGAATCGAATTCCCGTGAACATTCTCCACCATGACGTTTGTCCTCAAAAGCGGAGCCATGGCGTAAAAATAGCAGGCCGCCGATACATCCGGCTCAATCTGATACTCTTCCAGTCCAAAATCAGGATTCCGTCTCACCAGAGCGCCGTTCTCCTCCCATTCCACGCTGATTCCGAACTGCTTCATCATGGCGAGAGTCATCTTGATATACGCGCCTTCCTTCCGGGTGCCGGACAAAATAACCCTGAGGCCGTCCTCAAGGACAGCTCCCGCCATCAGAAGAGCGCTGGCAAACTGACTGCTCACCCCGGTATCAATCCTGACCTCCTTTACGGCAATCCCCTCCGACCTCATGCGAAAGGGGAAATGCCCCTCTTCTCCTCTGAACTCAAAACGCACACCCGCTTCCTTCAACAGAGAAAGCACGGGCTCCATAGGGCGTCTGCACATCTGGTCAGAGGCATCCATCTCATAGTCCCCTCCCGCAAACGCAAGAAAAACGGTGAGAAATCTGGCTGCCGTTCCCGCACTGCGCACATGGATGTATGCATTCTGATTGGGGATTTTTCCTCCCATTCCCTGAATCGTCACATCCTTTGTCTCCTCGTCGGCCCGGACGGAGAACCCGAGACTTTCCAGAGCGCAAAGAAAGGCTCTCGAATCTTCACTGAAGAGTACGCCGTGAAGCGTGCACCTTCGGCTGGATGCCGCCGCAAGAAGCAGCGCCCGGTTGGTAATACTCTTAGAGCCCGGCACCTGAACCCTGATCTCCTCCGGCTTTTCTATTTTGGGCACCACATAGAGCTCCTGCGTGGCCAGCTCCATGACCCTCCCGGGAGTATCCGCATATACCGTTGCCCCCGCCCGATCAAGCTCCTCTCTGTTCCGGAACCCCCATGTCACCGTGATACACTCCATTCCCGCATTTGCGGCTGTTGCCAGATCCACCTCGGAATCTCCCACATAGACGGCCTGCTCCCCCGGAATGCCGAGCTCCCTTAAAGCCTGCTGCACCATGTGGGGCTCCGGCTTCCTGGGAACCTCGTCCCTGGCTCCCACGGCCGCCTGTACAAAATCCTTAAAATAGAGCTCATATAATTCCTGTACCGCCTCCTGCGGCTTGTTAGATACAATCGCAGTTCTGACCCCCAGCTGTGCAAGCCCTTCGAGAAGCTGTCGGATTCCCGGATAGAGATCTGTTTTCCCGTTGCAGTGAGTTCTGTAATGCTCCGCAAAGATATCGTGCACCTGACGGATTTCGTCCTCCTTTGCCCCTTCGCTTACCGCCCTCTCGATCAGCTTCCTGGATCCGTTTCCCACGAACCTGCGTATTTCCTCATAGCTCCGCTCCTTCATTCCGTATTTCGAAAGAGCGTAATTGACGCTATCCATCAAATCTTCCAGGGTGTTAAGGAGCGTCCCGTCCAGGTCAAAAATGACCGCCTCATATTTTTTTATTCTCATCTTTCCCATTTCAGCCGCTCTGCTCCTTTCCGGCCTTCCTCATCCAAGCCTCTTTTCCAGATGCCTGCGCACCACAAACAGACAGACCGCATGAACCGCAGCCGTAAGCGCCCAGGATATTGGATAGGAAATATACAGCGTATGTAAGGATCTGCTCCACGCAAAGACCGTGTATATCCATATCACCCGGAACACACAGGCACCCAGCAGCGATACGATCATTGGCATCACCGCATAGCCCAGTCCCCTGATGCATCCCACCAGCACATCCATAATACCACACAAAAAGTACCAGGTACAGATCACCTTCAATCTCTGTATTCCGTAAAGGATCACTTCCTCGTCGGAGGAATACAGCCCCAGAACCTGATGAGCGAACAGCACGATTCCATTTCCCATGATCAGTCCGATCAATGTCACCAGAATCAGGCATTCAACTATAATCTTACTGATTCTGTCAAACTTCTTTCCTCCCAGATTCTGTCCCGTAAAGCTCACCGCCGTCTGGTGCACGGCGTTCATGGACGTATAGACAAAGCCCTCTATATTGCTTCCCGCCGTATTTCCCGCCATGGCAATGGCTCCGAAGGAATTCAGGGAGGACTGGATCAGCACGTTTGAGATGGAAAACAGCGATCCCTGAACCCCGGCCGGGAGACCGATTCTCGCAATTCTTCCAAGCTTTCCCCAGTCAATTTTCAGTTTGGTAAGCGAAAGCCGGAAGCAGCCCTCACTGCGCATCAGGCAGCGGACAATCAGCCCCGCCGAAACGCACTGGGAAATCACCGTTGCCAGCGCGACTCCCGCAACTCCAATGTGAAGTCCCACCACAAAGCAGAGATTCAAAGCCACGTTAATGACTCCCGCTATCATCAGATAGTACAGCGGCCTTCTGGTATCCCCGATGGCCCTCAGCACGGCGCTCCCGAAGTTGTAGAGCAGCATCACAGGCATCCCGGCAAAATAAATCCGCATATAGAGAACGGAAAGATTAATCACGTCCCCCGGCGTATCCATCAGCTCAAGCAGCGGTCTTGCTGCCACAAAGCCGAGAAACGTGAGAAAAACACCGCCCGCCACACTGACTATCATGGCGGTATGCACCGTGGCGCTGACCTCGTCCTCCTTTTTTCCCCCGTAATATCTTGCCACCAGTACATTTACTCCCACGGACAGGCCGATAAACAGATTCACCAGAAGGTTGGTGAGTGATCCCGTGGATCCCACCGCCGCCAGGGATTCGTTGCCCGCAAAGCGTCCAACCACCACCACGTCTGCCGCATTGAACAGCAGCTGCAGAATGCCCGACAGGATCAGGGGAAGGGTAAAAAGCAGTATCTTTCCGAGCAGCGGCCCCGTACACATATCAATCTCAAAGGATTTTTTCTCTTTCATGTCTCTTTCCTTTTCTCTCTTAAAGCTTTTCCTCCAGGTCCTCCAAAGATTCATATCCATACAGCAGCGCCGTGTTGCGCATAGTCATCTCCGCAAGATTCTGACGGTTTCTTCCGATCTGGGCGACGAACCTCCCGTACAGGTCAAGGGTCTCGTCCGAATACGTGGAAAGCTCCCCTCGAAGGTATGTCTCGTAAGAGGTATTATACAGGCTGTCCTCGGAAGTGTGAATGCTTCTGGCGTTTCCCGCCGCCTTGGGAAAACGCATGGAAAACTCCTCCATCCACCCCACCTGAATCTGCACAATCGCCTCTATAATATTTCTTTTTTCCTCCGGAATTTCCGGCAGTGAATCCCTGATCTGCGCATACCTGTCGGGAGCCGTGCTCTCCATCATCCTTCCGTATTTTTCCGTGACAAGATTCCATCCTCTTTCATTTGCCACATGGAAATCATGAATATAGCTCTTTAACATGTCAGAGGTCCAGGTATAGTACTGGCTGGTTCTCATGATGGAAAAGGTATTCCAGTCATCCTGGCAGTCCGCTCTTCCGCCTTCATTCTCCACCTTGTCAAAGGCTTCCCATTCCAGAGACACGATCTCGTTGATGAGAGCCTTTTTAAAGGAATCGTCCCTCACCTCTTTTTCCGGAATCCTTCCGAGAATCTGATCCGTATGGTGATCCAGATAATTATCGTCACCGCTGGTAAGCCCCTGCTTTTTCATCTCCGCAATGATCATTGCCACGATCAGCTCAATCGTTTCCGGAATCCTTTCATCACCCACGGGCATTTCCGCCAGGGCGCTGAGAATTCCCTGTAGCTCTCTTAAGGTATGAAGCCTCTCCATTCCTCTGTGCATCCATTTATAGAAGGGAGCGTATTTCCGGTTCAGCAGATAAATCATGGCCATGGTGTGCTTCAAAAACTCGGACAGCGCGATCTGGGCCGTTACCCTCTCCCCTCTCCCGAACATACGGGAATAATTATACTGTCCGGACTGCGCCATAAGAGCCGCCTCCCTGGCAATCTTTTTGATCCGCACCTCCTCCGGATAATAATCCAGGATCCCGTTACGGATTCTGGAAAACTCTCCCAAATCATCTCGAAACACCATGCCGTTGGTAGCCGTAGCCAGTCTGTAATCCTCCAGGAAAAGCCACTGATTCTGCGTGGTGGGCACGTCCGTAAGCCCGATAATATTCTCGTAAAAATCACTGATGCGGAAAACTCCCACCCTCTTTTGCGCCTTTGCCGTGGTAACCCTGGTGATTCCCATATAGGTGGAGGGCAGATCGTCGTATGCCCTCTGCAGCTCCTCTCCGATCTCGTCATAGACCTGATCCGTGAGCCACATGCAGAATCCCGGCCCGAAGTCATGATCTCTCGATACCTCGTCATCAAAGCCAAAGCAGTCGGATCCCTCTCCCACCAGGCCCGCAGCGATCAGAGACTCATAGAGAGGGAATTTAGACCGGATCATCGGCTCTCCGAACTCCCGGTAAAAGGCCTCGCACAGCTCTAACCCGTTGCTGAAATTTTTACCTCTCACCGGAAGATTTTCCATCTGCATGGTGACGGCGTTCAGATTCTGCAGCGTGATCTCATAAGCCTTATTCTTCCCCATATTTCTCTCAATTTCATTGAGCGCAAGCCTGTAATATCTTGCGGATTCCTCGAGATTTCCGGCCAGATACTGGGCCTCCCCCATTGCGGACAGGGCTCCGCTGTAATGATAATCTCTCTCCTCGTCCATCTCGAAGATGGAAAAGGCACGCTTCAGATGGTCGATAGCCTCCTCATACCTTCCAAGCTTAAGCTCCGAGGCCGCCAGATTGGTGTAGGTCACCGCCACCTCGATTCTTGCCTCGCTGTACTGAGTTGCGATGGCAAGAGCCCGTTCCAGACAGTCGCAGGCGCTCTCATAATCCCCCATCTCCTGAAACAGCAGACTCATGTTATTGTAAAGGCTGGCATAACGGAAATCATTGTAGGCAATATTTCCCTCATAGATTGCCTTCGCCCCCTGATAAGCCGCCATGGATTCACGAAGAAGTCCCGCCGCGCGGTAAGCGTTTGCCACATTGATCAGCGTGGTCGCATAGGAGATCGTCCCATCAAGTCCCATCTTCCGCATCAGGGAAAGCACCTGTCCGCAGTACTCCACCGCCTTGTCAAACTCTCCCGTCTCCCTGAAATGGCCGATAATCTCATTCATCAGAGTGATAACCGCACTCCGGTCTCCCTCGTTTGCCGCTTCCTCCATCTTTTCCGTGAGGAAATTCTCCACATCGCCGATCCGGTGGCTGGCAAACAGGGAATCCAGCTGTTCAAGCACATGTTCAATATTCATATTCTCGCCTCCATCTACGCTCATTTATGACTATGATGCCGGGGTAAAAGCCGTTCCGCCCCTTCATGCCTATAGGTTGTTCCGTTGTTTACCATACTATTCTATCATAAATGGCGGTGAAAACAATAGGTGAAACCTCTTATTTGACCGCTTGACAGAAGACAAAATCCGTATTAGAATAAATCACTAATCAGGCTTTGAACATATGTGAGTACAAAAGGCTTCGTAAAACAGAGATGGAGTGTCACCGGCTGAAAGCATTCCATGCGGCCCTTTTGGAAGTTTCAGTATGGGAGCCTTTCGACGAAAAGCATGGAGGAAAATGCGCCAAGTCGAATGTTCGTGTGACAGATTA
>CAJUIO010000098.1 GCA_910586025.1 uncultured Lachnospiraceae bacterium | reverse complement strand
TTTTTCGGGACAGAGGGGAAGGAGACCGGCATGGACACTGATTTTCTGCTCATACAGCGAATGCGTATGGGTGACGAGAAGGCAATTGATGTCTTCGTGGGAAAATATTATCCGCAGATTTTGAAGTACTGCCGGATACATATCGGGGATGCCGGCTATGCGCAGGATATGACCCAGGAAACCTTTGTCCGCTTTTTCGGGGCGCTTGGGGAATACCGTCATTACGGCAGGGCGGCCAATTTCCTGTATGTGATTGCAGCCAACGTATGCCGGGATTTTTACCGGAAAAACAGAGAAATCCCGCTGGAGGACCTGTCGGAGGAGGCGGATCCGTCAGCGGAAGGGATGGATCTGCAAATCGATTTAAGGCAGGCGTTTGCAAGGCTGCCTGAGGAATTGAGGCAGACGGCGGTTCTTTATTTTATGCAGGAGCGGAAGCAGAAGGATATTGCCCGTATATTGGGAATCAGTCTGTCTCTGACAAAATACAGGATTGGCCGGGCCAGGGAGCTGCTCGCCGCATATCTGGGAGAGGAGAGCGTATGAGACAATCGGACAGGCGGCTGAGAAAGCTGCTGAAAGGTATGTACACGGAAAATATTTCACAGGAGGCTTTGCGGAAAACCGTCCGAAGATCACGGGACGCTTTCTGTGAAAACGAACTGCAGGGATCTCTTTCCTCCGCGGAATTTCTCTTCTGGCAGAGTAAATATGTACGAAAAAGGTGGTGGCTCTTCCAGGCGGCTGTCCTGCTTGCCCTGTGGTGGATTTCCTCGCTTACAAAGGCGGGCTGCGATTTGTCAAGGTGCATGGGTGCAGCAGCATCCCTGTTCGCAGTCCTGCTGCTGCCGGAGCTGTGGAAAAGCAGGAATGCGGGAGCTGTGGAGGTGGAGGGTGCATCCCGATTTTCCCTGCGGCAGGTATATGCGGCCAGGATTTTTCTCTTTGCCCTGGTGGATCTGCTTCTGCTCGGAAGCTTTGCCGCCGCCACTGTGGCATCAGGGAGGATGGAACTGCAAAATCTGGTGATCGATTTTTTCCTGCCCTACACGGTCACCTGCTGTATCTGCTTCCGGTGCCTTTACAGTCAGAGAGTAGGATCGGAGTTTTTCTCCGTATTTCTGTGTCTTGTCTGGACCGGTATCTGGACACAGATCATGCTGCACGAGAGAGTGTACTCGAGTATTTCCCTGCCGGTGTGGTGCGGGATGCTGGCTGCGGCGGTTTTCTACCTGGGATATTGTATCTGGAAGGGACAGAGAGACTGCGGAAAAATGTGGGAGGTGAGCGTATGATGGAGCTGGAATTGAAAAACTTAACGAAAACATTTCGGGACATGACTGCCGTGGACCACATGACCTATACCATGACAAACGGGGTTTACGGACTTCTGGGTGTCAACGGGGCCGGAAAAACCACCCTTATGCGTATGCTCTGTACCCTGCTTGCGCCAACGGAGGGTGAGATTCTCTGGAATGGCCAAGACATTTATGCCATGGGAGGCGATTACCGCAGACTCCTGGGGTATCTGCCCCAGGATTTTGGATATTATCCGGATTTCACGGTTCACGACTATCTGATGTATATTGCCTCCATCAAGGGACTGCGCCCGGCGGCCGCCCGAAAGAGGGCGCAGCAGCTTCTGGGGCAGGTGGGCCTTTTGAAAGTAAAGAATAAGAAGATGAAAAAGCTCTCCGGAGGAATGAAGCGCCGGGCCGGGATCGCTCAGGCGATGCTCAACGATCCGGAGATTCTGATCCTGGATGAACCTACGGCAGGACTTGACCCTAACGAGAGAATCCGCTTCCGGAATCTGCTCAGCGAGCTGGCAAAGGAACGGCTGGTTCTTTTGTCTACGCATATTGTGTCGGACGTGGAATATATTGCCGGAAGGATCCTGCTCATGGAGGAGGGAAAAATCCGGGCCTCCGGAACGGCGCAGGAGCTGATTTCGGGTATGGCGGAGCGGGTCTGGTGCGTGTCGGTGCGCCAGAGCGAGACGAGCCGTTTTATGAAAAAGTACAAGGTTTCCAATATGAAATTAACCCCGAATGGAGTGGAGCTTCGGATCCTGTCCGGGCAGTGCCCGGCGGAGGGCGCAAGGCAGGAAAGGGCCGGCTTGGAGGATCTGTTTCTGTACTATTTTGGAGAAAGGTCGGGTGAGGATGATGACGGGCTATGAATGGAAAAAGGTATTCTCCCGCAGGGGCGGCAAAATCGCACTGCTTCTTCTGGCAATGACCACGGCGGTGGTCTGCTGGTTTTCCTGCAGCGTTTCTTATGTGGATGAGACGGGTGTGGCAAAAAGCGGATTTTTGGCAGTTGCGAAGCTCCGGGCACAGACAAAGGAATGGGCCGGGATATTGGATGAGGACAAAATCAGACAGGTCATTGCGGAAAATAAAAGAATCACGCAGTCGGCACAGTATCTGTCGGAGGATGTGACGGAAAATAATATGGCATATCACCGCACACAGGCGATCCAGGGTATCCGGGATCTTCTGAACAGCTCTTATGCCGAGGGGTTTCGAAGCTATGACTATTACCGTGCCAATAAACTGGGAGAGGAGGATGCGCCGCAGTTCTACGGCAACCGTGCGGCTCTGCTCGGGGAATGGCTCCGGGGAGAGGCCAGGGATCAGTTCTCGGAAGAGGAAAAGACATACCTGATGGAGAGGTATGAGAGTCAGGAAACTCCGTTTTTTTATGATTATGTAGAGGGATGGTCACGGCTTTTTGAATATGCGCCAGCCATTGTCATGATCACTATGCTGATTCTGGGCTATCTGGTGGCAGGAATTTTCTCCTGTGAATTTACCTGGAAATCAGATGCCATATTTTTTTCTTCTATATATGGAAGAAACAGGGCCACAGCGGCCAAGCTGAGGGCGGGATTCGGGATCGTGACATTGGTGTATTTTGTGGTCATGCTGACTTACAGTGCCGTCACGCTTCTGTATCTGGGCGCGGACGGCTGGAACTGCCCGATACAGATAATAAGATGGAAGTCCTTCTATCAGCTTGAGGTGTGGCAGGAATATCTGCTGATCCTCACGGGTGGATATATTGGGTGCCTGTTTATGTCCTTCCTTGGCATGCTGGTATCTGCAAAGACAAAGTCGGCGGTAATTGCGGTGACGGTTCCCTTTGTATTGATCTTTCTTCCGTCCTTTCTCATGAACATAGACAATCCTGTGATCAACAGGGTTATCTGTCTGCTTCCGGATCAGCTCCTGCAGATCGGAACCGCACTTGGATATTTCAGCCTGTATTCACTGGGAGGAAGAATTGTGGGAGCCGTTCCGATCCTGATCGTGCTGTATACGGCGCTTGCGGTGGTTCTCATGCCCGTGGTTTATCTGGTGTACGGACGCAGGCAGGTCGGGTGAAGCTTTCCCTGTTGCCTGCAAAAATAAAAACACTGTAATTACCGTCTGAACGGTATTTACAGCGTTTTATTGGGTTGGGCTGTTATTAAACAGTCGCAGCTCGTAGGGGAATCGAACCCCTGTTTCCGCCGTGAGAGGGCGGCGTCTTAACCGCTTGACCAACGAGCCTCACGATTGCCTTGCGCAACGTACTTGTTTAGTATAGTATGGACTTTGAAAAAAGTCAAGCCCTTTTTTGAAAAAAATTTAAAAAATTGTCGGGAAGCAGCGCATATAATTTTGATTGGCACCATCCCAATTGACTATATGAAACCAGTCGTCTATATAGCCGGCTCTCTGGTTATAATGCTTCAGATAATAGGCGTGTTCCCAGACATCTATATTGAGCACGGGAACCAGCCCCATTTCCAAAGGGGTATCCTGGTTTTTGGTGGTGATAATACTCAGCCGTCCTGCGGCGTTAACCACAAGCCATGCATAGCCGGAACCAAATACGGAGAGTGCTGACGCTTTGAACTGACGCTGAAATTCCGCATGGCTGCCAAACTCGTTTCTTATGGATTGATCCAGGATTCCGACGGGCTGCGGGGAAGCCGGATTGGCAAGGTTGGAAAAATAGAACCGGTGATTAAAAACACCTCCGCTGTTATTTTTTATATCAGCCTGAATCTCTTTTGGAAGACAGGGTGCGTTAATGACAAGCTGTTCCAGTGTCCAGCCCTGATATTCCGGATAGCTGCTGAGAGTGCGGTTCAGATTGTCAATGTAAGTCTGCAGATGCTTGTCATGGTGCAGGTACATTGTCTGTTTATCAATATAGGGTTCCATGGCCTCGTAGGCGTATGGCAACGGGGTGTTGACAAATTTATAATGACCGTTCATCTATAAATCCTGTTTATTTTATAGTATGTGAAAAATAAACCGATGTGATTCCGGCATCAGATCAGGTCATACAGCGCATGGGCAAGACCGTCGTGATCATTGTCGAAGGGGGCGATCAGGGTAGCCGCATTTTTTAATTCGTCGCAGCCGTTTGGCATGGCGATCCCAAAACCCGCCGCCTCAATCATGGAGAGGTCGTTTTGGGCATCTCCGGCGGCCACGACAAGGGCGGGATTGATCCCGGTAAGCTCGCACAGCTTTTTGACAGCAGAGCCCTTTCCGGAGGCGGAAGGGAAAATTTCCATATAGTAAGGACTGGAATATGTCAGGGTAATCTCTTCCTTTTTTGCATAGGGAAGCAGGGAGAGCCGGAAGGATTCCATTTTTTCGAAGTCGTGAAGCTCCACAATCATGCATTTGCAGGCTCCGCTCTTTAGAATTTCGCAGGCTCCCTCCTGTGCGAAATCCCGGCTGATGATAGTGGGGGTCTTGATAACTCTTCGGTAGAAGAGGAGCTCTTCATCATCTCTGGGGGAAACAATGTGGGTATCGGAATAAGTGTGAAAATGGAGTCCCCACCTGTCCGCCTCCTCCATGACATATCGGACCTGCCCGGGGGTTAGGGCCGTACGGTGCAGTGTTCTGCCGGTCTCACAGTCTACGATCTGTCCGCCGTTGTAGCCGATCAGATACATGCCGGGATAATTCAGGTTCAGGTAATCCCTGACGCTTCCCACGCTGTTCACATCTCTGCCGGAGCACAGAGCGATTTTGTGGCCCGCATCTGACCAGGCGCTCAGGATTTCTCTGGTGTAGCCGCTGATCTGCTTTCCGGAGTCCAGCAGGGTTCCGTCCAGATCGGTAAAAAGTATTTTTGTCTTTCTGTAATTCAAGGGGTTCTCCTTCATATGGCGGTGTTTTTCTTTCAGCCTTGTCAGAAGCTCTTCCGGTATAAACAGTCTTCCATAGCCGCATCCCAGATCCAGCCCGGGTTTGGCGCTTCCGTGAAAATCGGACCCTCCGCTTATCAGAAGGCCGTATTTGTCAGCAAGCCTGCGGACGGTTCTCTCGTCGGCAGGTGAGTGGGTGCTGTAGACGGCCTCGATTCCCACAAGGCCTGCATCCTTCAGCACGGATATCAGCTGCTCCAGCTTTGCCGGACTCAAATGATACAGCATGGGGTGGGCCAGGACGGGAATGCCTCCGGCCCGAAGGACGATCTCAACGGCCCGCATGGGGGTGATTTTTTTCCTGGGGACATAACAGGGACAGTTGTCCCCGATATAGCGGTCGAAGGCTTCCTTAAGGCTTTTGGTATAGCCGTGACTTAGGAGATATCTGGCATAGTGGGCCCGGGTGATGACACAGTCCGGAAATTCGGCACACAGCTCCTCATAGGTGACAGGCATACCGAATTGTGTGAGCCGTCTGCACATTTCGCGGTTGCGGATAGTGCGGCCGTTCACGAAGTTTTCCATCCTGCGGCGCAGAAAGGCGCTGCCGCAGTCAAGATAAAGTCCCACAATGTGAATGTCCTCTCCTTCATAATCGGACGAAAACTCAATGCCGGGAATGACCTCTATGGGCTTTCCGGCAGCGGCGGCGAGAGCCTCCTCCACCCCGTCCATGGTGTCATGGTCGGTGAGGGCAAAGGCGGAAAGCCCTTTTTCCAGGGCGTAGCTTACCAGCTCCGCAGGAGAAAAGCTTCCGTCCGATTTATTGGAATGTACGTGAAGGTCAACAGCATTCATGCAAAAGATCCCCCGTTATCAGTTGTCTTCCTCGTCTCCATTGTCCTGCTTGGTGTAGACGGTACGCTTCCTTGCCATCTCATCGCTGGCAAGATACTCGTCATAGGTTGTGATCTTATCCACCAGCGTGCCGTCCGGCAGAATTTCCATGATCCGGTTGGCCGTAGTCTGTACGAACTGATGATCGTGGCAGGCGAACAGGGCAACCCCGGAGAATTTGATCAGGCCGTTGTTCAGGGCCGTGATGGATTCCATGTCCAGGTGGTTGGTGGGTTCATCCAAAATCAGGCAGTTAGCGCCGCTGATCATCATTTTGGAGAGGAGACAGCGCACCTTTTCCCCTCCGGAGAGAATTTTCACCTTCTTAACGCCGTCCTCGCCCGCAAAGAGCATTCTTCCAAGGAAGCCTCTCACATAGGTGATATCCTTGACGGGAGAATAGCCCGCAAGCCAGTCCGCAATGGTAAGGTCGTTGTCGAACTCCTGGGTGCTGTCCTTGGGGAAATAGGCCTGGGAGGTGGTAACGCCCCACTTGTAGGTTCCCTCATCCGGCTCCATCTCGCCCACGAGGATTTTGAACAGGGTAGTCTTTGCCAGCTCATTGCCGCCCACAAAGGCGATCTTGTCATCATGGCCTGCGATAAAGGTAATGTTGTCGAGAATTTTTTCCCCGTTAATGGTCTTGGAGAGTCCCTCCACGGTGAGTACCTCGTTGCCGATCTCACGGTCCGGACGGAAGTCAATATAAGGATATTTGCGGCTGGAAGGCCTGATCTCATCCAGCTCGATCTTTTCCAGGGCCCGCTTACGGCTGGTGGCCTGCTTGGATTTGGAGGCGTTGGCGGAGAACCGGGAGATGAATTCCTGAAGCTCCTTGATCTTTTCCTCCTTTTTCTTGTTGGCCTCCTTCATCTGGCGGATCAAAAGCTGGCTGGATTCGTACCAGAAGTCGTAGTTGCCGGCATACAGCTGAATCTTTCCGTAGTCAATATCCGCCGTGTGGGTGCACACCTTGTTCAGGAAATAGCGGTCATGGGAGACCACGATCACCGTGTTTTCAAAATTAATCAGGAACTCTTCCAGCCATGCAATGGCATCCAGATCCAGATGGTTGGTGGGCTCGTCCAGAAGCAGGATATCCGGGTTTCCGAAAAGAGCCTTCGCAAGCAGAATCTTTACCTTTTCGTTACCGTTCAGATCCCGCATAATGGAATAATGGTACTGCGTGTCAATGCCAAGGCCGTTGAGCAGGCTTGCGGCGTTTGATTCCGCCTCCCAGCCGTCCATTTCCGCAAACTCCGCCTCCAGCTCGCTGGCCCGGATACCGTCCTCGTCGGTGAAGTCCTCCTTGGCATAGATGGCTTCCTTTTCCTTCATGATCTCATAGAGCCGTTTATTTCCCTGGATGACCACATCCATGACGGGATATTCGTCGTATTTAAAATGGTCCTGTTCCAGGACAGACAGGCGCTGGCCGGGGGTCATTACGATATCGCCGCCTGTGGTATCCAGCTGACCGGAAAGGATTTTCAGGAAAGTAGATTTTCCGGCACCGTTGGCGCCTATGATCCCATAACAATTCCCCTCGGTAAATTTGATGTTCACGTCCTCAAATAGAGCTTTTTTGCCTACGCGGTATGTCACGTTATTTGCACTGATCATTCTTAAATCCTCTGTCTTTTCTTTCTATAATTATAGTGTTTTTGAGTTATCTATTCTATTATACATAAAAGCCGCGGTTTTTCAAGGATAAATAGATTTTGGGATGGCGGTATCCGGAATTCAATGATAGAATGATCTTGTATCAAAAATATAAGGGTATTTTATAAGGAAGGAAAATCATATGAAACTGAATTACAGGAGAACCTTTTTGATCGGTCTGGCATTTTTGTCCATCAGCGCCTTCTGGCAGATGTATGACAATATTATTCCGCTGATGCTGCAGGGCACCTTCGGGCTGGGTGAGACCGTGACAGGATTTATCATGGCGGCGGACAATGTGCTGGCGCTGTTTCTGCTTCCTATTTTCGGAAGTCTGTCCGACAGGGTGGACACGCCCCTGGGAAAAAGGATGCCCTTTATCGTGGGAGGAACGGCTCTGGCGGTCGTCTTTCTCATGATGCTTCCCGTTGCGGACGGAAGTGCGAATATCATGCTCTTTATCGGCTCGCTGTTTCTTCTTCTGATCTCCATGGGGCTGTACCGCTCCCCGGCCGTTGCGCTGATGCCGGATCTGACACCCAACAGGCTGCGGAGCAAGGGAAACGCGATCATTAATCTGATGGGTGCCGTGGGCGGAGTGTATACGCTGATCATGATCAAGCTTTTGGTGGGCGGCGGAGAGCATCCCGACTATATGCCTCTGTTTCTCTCTGTGGCGGCGCTGATGGTGATCACGGTAGGAATTCTCGCCGTCACCATCAGGGAAAAGAAGGTGAAGGCGCTGGTGGAGGCGCAGGTGAAGGCTTACGAGGATCAGGAATCTGCCGCTGCGGATCCCGGGAAAGATAAGGAAGCTGACGGGGAAGGAAAAGCCGGCGGATCCGCAAAGCAGGCGGCCATGCCCCGGGAGGTGAAGCGGAGCATGATGTTTCTTCTGGCCTCCATCTTTCTGTGGTTTACGGCCTACAATGCGGTGACAACCGCTTTTTCCCGCTATACAAGGGTGGTGTGGAAGCTGGAGGGCGGCGGCTTTGCGGACTGTCTCATGGTAGCGACGGTGGCGGCAATTATCAGCTATATTCCGATCGGGAACATTGCCAGCAGGATCGGGCGAAAGAAGACGATTCTGGGAGGAATCGTGCTGATGAGCGTCTGCTATTTTGCGGCCATTCTTGTGAACGTATATCACCCGGCCATTAATCTTGCCTTTGCGGCTATCGGAATCGGCTGGGCGGCGATCAACGTGAACTCTTATCCCATGATCGTGGAGATGAGCAGGGGCAGTGATATCGGCAAGTTTACCGGAACCTATTATACCTTTTCCATGACTGCCCAGATCTTTACTCCGGTGCTGTCCGGATTCCTGCTGGAAAACGTATCCTACAGGACGCTGTTCCCGTATGCCTTTGTCTTTTCCGCACTGGCGTTCCTTACCATGACCCAGGTGCATCACGGAGACGTGAGGCCTGATAAAAAGAAGAGCGTACTTGAAAATTTTGACGTGGACGATTAAAATAATGTAGGAAAAGATTCATGTGAAGTACAGGGATAAGACGGCTTTGGACGGGTGCTTTGACATTCGTCCGGGCCGGGAATGAAAGGAAGGAAAGTGGTTTTACAATGACGGTAATATACGTGATAATGGCTGTGGCGGCATCATCAGCGGTTCTTTATCTGCTGGCAATAAAGCCCAGGCTTGGCAGACAGAAGGGATGGAAGCCCTTCCGGGGCGTTTACTACGCCCACAGAGGGCTTCACGATAACAGCACCAATGCGCCGGAAAATTCCCTTCCCGCATTTAAGAAGGCGGTGAAGGCGGGCTATGGCATCGAGATGGACGTGCAGCTTACCAGGGACGGCATCCCGGTGGTTTTTCATGACTTCACCTTAAAGAGAGCCTGCGGGGAAGAGGGAAAGGTCTGTGAATATACTTATGAAGAGCTTTTGAAATTTTCACTGTTTGGAAGCGGGGAGCAGATCCCGAAGCTGGAGGACGCACTCAGGACGGTAGACGGAAGGGTTCCCCTTATCGTGGAGCTTAAAGTGGAGTGGATCGATCTTTCACTTTGCGCGGTGGTGGACCGGATGCTTCGTGGGTACGGCGGGCTTTATTGCATCGAATCCTTTAATCCCCTGGTGCTCACCTGGTATCGCAGGTATCACAATGACGTGCTGAGGGGACAGCTGGCCGACGGCTTC
Source organism: uncultured Lachnospiraceae bacterium (assembly GCA_910586025.1). Lineage (GTDB taxonomy): Bacteria > Bacillota > Clostridia > Lachnospirales > Lachnospiraceae > Suilimivivens. The sequence continues at coordinate 3,086 of CAJUIO010000098.1, read as the reverse complement.
ATAAAGTCCGGGGAATTCAAAGGCTTTCTCTACGTCCTTCTGCAGAATCTGCTGCTGAACTGGATGACAAAGCCGGATTTTGTGGCCTATAACCACAAGTATGAGAACTGTCTTTCCAGGCGGCTGTGCAGGAAGCTTTACCGCAATCTGGCGGTGGCCTGGACCATCAAAAGCGGCGAGGAGCTGGAAAAGGCAAGGGATAAATTCGATCTTTTTATCTTTGACTCTTTTATCCCGGGATCAAAAGCCTGAAAAAATGAATTTATTCATGAATTTGTGGATTTTCATCAAAAAAGGGATGCAAAAACTGACAGAATATGGTATAATGCATAAAGTGATATGTAAATGCAGGATATGAAGTAAAGACTCCTTGGTTTATATACCATGATCAGCGGCGTTCATGGTATATTAGGCTTGTAATATCCTGTAAATAATGTTTAAGGGAGAGATATGATGGCAAAATGGGTTTATTCTTTTGAGGAAGGGAATGCGGATATGCGCAACCTTCTTGGAGGAAAAGGCGCAAATCTCGCAGAAATGACTAATCTTGGTCTGCCGATTCCTCAAGGGTTCACGGTCACAACAGAAGCATGTACGGATTATTATGCGAGCGGAAAACAGATTTCAGACGAAATCAGAGAGCAGATCTTCTCGGCGCTTGGCGTTTTGGAAGAGAAGCAGGGGAAAAAATTCGGAGATACCGAAAGTCCTCTGCTTGTGTCGGTCCGCTCCGGTGCAAGAGCCTCCATGCCGGGTATGATGGACACGATCCTGAATCTCGGACTTACGGATGTGGCAGTGGAAGGTTTTGCGGCGAAGACAGGAAACCCCAGATTTGCATATGATTCTTACCGCCGTTTCATTCAGATGTTTTCCGATGTCGTTATGGAGATTCCCAAGTCCTTCTTCGAGAGAATCCTGGACGAGATCAAGGAAAGCAAGGGAGTGAAGTTTGACACGGACTTGACCTCCGATGATCTGAAGGAAGTAATTGTACGTTTTAAAGCAGTTTACAAGGATAAAATGGGAGAAGATTTCCCGCAGGATCCCAGAGTGCAGCTCATGGAGGCCGTAAAGGCGGTGTTCCGTTCCTGGGATAATGAAAGAGCGATTGTTTACAGAAGAATGAACGATATTCCCGGAGACTGGGGAACCGCGGTGAACGTGCAGGCCATGGTATTCGGAAACATGGGAAATACCTCCGGAACGGGCGTTGCCTTTACCAGAAATCCCTCCACCGGCGAAAAGGGTATCTACGGTGAATACCTGATCAATGCACAGGGCGAGGACGTGGTTGCCGGTATCCGTACTCCTCAGCCGATCACAAGGCTGGAACAGGATCTTCCGGAGTGCTATCAGAAGTTTATGGAGATAGCGAATAAGCTGGAGGATCATTACAGAGACATGCAGGATATGGAGTTTACCATTGAGAACGGCAGACTGTTCTTCCTGCAGACGAGAAACGGCAAGAGAACCGCTCCTGCGGCTCTGCAGATTGCGTGCGATCTGGTGGACGAGGGAAAGATCACGCCCCAGGAGGCGGTGCTGCGCATCGAGGCCAAATCGCTCGACCAGCTCCTTCACCCTACCTTTGACGCGGACGCGCTCAAGGCGGGCACGGTTATCGGACAGGCTCTTCCCGCATCTCCCGGAGCTGCGGCAGGAAAGGTTTACTTCACCGCCCAGGAGGCAAAGAAGGCTCATGAGGGAGGAGAGAGGGTTATTCTGGTTCGTCTGGAAACCTCTCCCGAGGATATTGAGGGAATGCATGCCGCTGAGGGAATCCTCACGGTCAGAGGCGGTATGACAAGCCATGCGGCCGTGGTGGCAAGAGGAATGGGTACCTGCTGTGTATCCGGCTGCGGCGATATCGCGATCAATGAGGAAGACAAGGTGTTCAGTCTGGGCGGACATGTATATCACGAGGGCGATTACATTTCCCTGGACGGCTCCACCGGCAAAATATACGACGGCGACATCAAGACAAAGGAAGCATCTATCAGCGGCAATTTCGAGCGTATCATGGCTTGGGCGGATTCCTTCCGCAAGCTGAAGGTACGCACCAATGCGGATACGCCTGCAGATGCGGCGAATGCCGTAAAGTACGGGGCGGAGGGTATCGGTCTTTGCCGTACGGAGCATATGTTCTTTGAACCTGACAGGATTCCAAAGATTCGTCAGATGATTCTTTCAAGAACCGTGCAGGAGAGGGAGAAAGCGTTAAACGATCTGATCCCTTATCAGAAGAGTGATTTCAAGGGTCTCTACGAAGTAATGGAGGGAAGACCGGTTACCATCCGTTTCCTGGATCCCCCGCTCCATGAGTTCGTTCCCACAGAGCAGGCGGATATCGACGATCTGGCCGTGAATATGATGATGACTGCGGAGGAAGTACAGGAAATCTGCGATTCTCTCCATGAGTTCAATCCCATGATGGGACACAGAGGCTGCCGTCTTGCGGTTACTTATCCTGAGATCGCAAAGATGCAGACCAGGGCTGTCATGGAAGCGGCTATCGAGGTGAAGAATGAGAAGGGATATGACATCGTTCCCGAGATCATGATCCCTCTGGTGGGAGAGAGAAAAGAGCTCAAATTTGTCAAGGACGTCGTGGTTGAGACTGCGGAGCAGGTGAAGAAGGAAAAGAATTCTGATATCAGATACCATGTGGGAACCATGATCGAGATCCCCAGAGCGGCGCTTCTGGCCGATGAGATCGCACAGGAGGCGGAGTTCTTCTCATTCGGAACCAATGACCTGACGCAGATGACCTTTGGATTCTCCAGAGACGACGCGGGTAAGTTCCTTAACGAGTACTACAAGAGTAAGATCTATGAATCTGATCCCTTCGCAAGACTGGATCAGAACGGCGTGGGCCAGCTGGTTCAGATGGCGGCGGAGAAGGGCAGAAAGACAAGGCCAGATATCAAGCTTGGTATCTGCGGCGAGCACGGCGGAGATCCTTCTACCGTGGAGTTCTGCCATAAGATCGGCCTGACCTATGTGTCATGCTCGCCGTTCAGGGTGCCGATTGCAAGACTCGCGGCGGCGCAGGCGGCAATCTTGAATTGATGCCATAGGATTTT
>CAJUIO010000097.1 GCA_910586025.1 uncultured Lachnospiraceae bacterium | reverse complement strand
CCACCTTCTGGCTCTACTGGCGGACCATGTTTGCCTTTGAGAACTGGCACAGCGCTCTGGAGATGAAGCTTTACTTCCAGAGATTTATCCACCATATTGGGGGACTGCCGGATTTCAGCGCCCTGAAGTTTACCAAGTACAATCAGTATGAATCTTTAATCCTGCCCATGCAGAGATATCTGGAGGGAGCGGGGGTTGATTTTCAGTTTGACACGGAAGTGACCAATGTGCTTTTTGAGAAGGAGAACGGTAAAAAGGTGGCAAAGACGATCGAATGCCGTGTCAAGGGAGTGGAGAAGGGAATCATGCTCACGGAAAACGATCTGGTGTTTGTGACTAACGGAAGCTGTACGGAGGGCACCGTGTACGGGGATCAAAATCATGCGCCCAACGGGGATGCGGAGGTCAGAACCAGCGGCTGCTGGAGCTTATGGAAAAATATTGCAAAGCAGGATCCGGCCTTTGGACATCCGGAGAAGTTCTGTTCCGATATCTCGAAGACCAACTGGGAATCTGCCACAATCACCACGTTGGACGACAAAATCCTGCCCTATATCACGGAAATCTGCAAACGTGATCCGAAGAGCGGCCGGGTGGTAACGGGTGGTATTGTGAGCTGTCAGGATTCCGGCTGGCTCATGAGCTGGACCATTAACAGACAGGGCCAGTTTAAGGAGCAGGATAAGGACAAGGTCTGCGTGTGGGTATACGGACTGTTCACGGACGTTCCCGGGGACTTTGTGAAAAAGCCCATGCGGGAGTGTACCGGAAAGGAGATCACGCAGGAATGGCTGTATCATCTGGGTGTTCCTGTGGAGGAAATCCCGGAGCTTGCAGAGCACAGCGCAGTCTGTGTTCCCACTATGATGCCTTATATCACGGCATTCTTTATGCCCAGGACAAAGGGTGACCGTCCCGACGTGATCCCGGACGGCTGTGTGAATTTCGCCTTTCTGGGGCAGTTTGCGGAGACGCCCAGAGACACTGTCTTTACCACGGAATATTCGGTGAGGACCGCAATGGAGGCTGTGTACGGACTTCTGGGTGTTGACAGGGGCGTGCCGGAGGTTTGGGGAAGCGTGTACGATATCCGGGAGCTGCTCTCTGGCGGCGTGAAGCTGATGGACGGGAAGTCTCCTCTGGAAATTGAGCTTCCGGGACCCCTGAACGCTTTGAAAAAACCAATACTCCGTGTGGTGAAGGGCACGGTGATTGAAAAGGTTCTGAGGGATTATGATGTGATAAAGGACGGAATGATTTAACTTTTCGTGAAACTTATAATAAATGACATGGTAAAGGGCAGTCTGTGTAAGCGGGCTGCCTTTTGTATTGGCCAAAGAGACAAAATGTATAATAAAATGCTGGGAATAATTAGAAAGTGTACAAATTACATAAAAGTACTTGACGAAGAGAAATTTAATATGTATGATAAACGCATAAGAAAACTATTTAGGAAAAATATTTCTTTTCAAAAAGGAGGGGAGAAGTGAAAGAGTGAAAAAGATATTGGTGATCGGCAGCCTGAATATGGACATGGTAATTGAGATGAAACGGATGCCAATCGTGGGCGAAACGGTTCTTGGAACAAAGATGACCTATGTGCCGGGAGGCAAGGGGGCCAATCAGGCGTATGCGGCGGCAAAGCTTGGCGGGGATGTCAAAATGCTGGGATGTATAGGAGATGATGATTTCGGAAGAGTGCAGAAAAGCAATTTGACGAAAAGCGGAGTCGATACGGATGATTTGAAGCGGACGGAGACGAAGGGAACCGGAATGGCAAGTATCTATGTGGACGAATGCGGAGATAATACGGTGGTGGTCGTTCCGGGGGCTAATATGGAATGCGATGTCGGCTATCTGAAAAAGAATGATGCGGCCTTTCGGGAATGTGATTATGTGATTTTGCAGATGGAAATCTGCTGTGATGCCATCTATTATGCGATCGGCAGAGCGAGGGAGCTTGGAAAAACAATTATACTGAACCCGGCTCCGGTACCGGATTCTCTTCCCGACGAGATTTTCGCCATGCTGGATTACATAACGCCCAATGAATCGGAGCTTATGAAGCTGTGCGGGAAGGAGGGCGATTCCCTGGAAGATTATGCAAAAGGGGCGCGGCTGCTGCTTCGGAAGGGTGTTAAAAATGTTCTTGTCACCCTGGGAAAGAAGGGGGCGTTGTTTGTCAGCAAGGAGACGGAAGAGCTGTTTCCGGCAAGAAAGGTATCGGCAGTGGACACGACGGCCGCCGGAGATTGCTTTAACGGGGCGTTTGCGGTGGCGCTTGCGGAGGGAAGACGGTTGGATGAGGCGGTGGCGTTTGCCAATGCGGCATCATCTATTGCGGTTACGAGATGCGGCGCACAGACCTCCATACCTGCAAGAGAAGAGACGGATAAGGTTCTGGCGGAGCTGCCGGGGCTGTCACGAGGCATCTGAGTAAAAGAAAAACAAACCAGATCAGGAGTCTGGAGAAGAAAGAGAGGTATTTTATGAAAAAGATTAACAGGATCACGGCAATTCTTATGGCGGCGGTATTGGTGTTAGGCATAACGGGATGCGGCAAAAAAACAGAGGAAAAGAAGGACGGACTGAAGGTTGTGCTGCTGATCACCAGTAATCTTGGCGACAAGGGATTTTATGACAGCGCAAATGACGGAATGAAGCTGATTCAAAAGGAGCTGGGCGCGGAAGTGAAGACCATAGAGATGGGACAGGATCCTTCCAAGTACGAACCGTATTTCAGGGATGTCGCGGAACAGGATTGGGATTACATCATCGTAGGCTCCTCCCCCGCGGTGGAAATCGCAGAAGCTTTGATTCCCGAATATCCTGATAAGAAATTCATCATGTTTGACACGGAAGTGGACTGGAGCAAGGGCGATTTCGGCAATCTTTACTGTGTGCAGTACAAGCAGAACGAGGGCAGCTTTCTGGCAGGCGCGGTTGCGGCGGTCATGACTACAGAGGGTAAGAACGCAAATCCCGACAAGGTCATCGGATGCATCGGCGGCGGAGACCTTCCCATTATCAATGACTTTATGATCGGCTATATCAGAGGGGCACAGTATGTTGAACCGGAGATCAGGGTGGCGGTTGCCTATGCGGGTACATTCGTGGATTCCACAAAGGGTAAGGAATTGGCCTTATCCCAGATGAGTCAGCAGAACGTGGATATCTGCTTCCAGATTGCTTCCCAGACAGGAATCGGTGTACTGGATGCGGCCAAGGAAAAGGGGCTGTACGCAATCGGTGTGGACGGAGACCAGGCGGCGGCTTTTAAGGATTCTGACCCGGGAATGGCGGAGGTAATCGTGACATCCATGATGAAGAGAGTGGATCAGTCTCTGCTCCGTGCGATCAAGATGGCAGAGGACGGAAGCCTGCCATGGGGAAAGACGGAGGTGATCGGCCTTAAGGAATTGGGCGTAGGCATCATCTATGGAGAAAACTTTGAGAGAGAATTATCAGAAGAAAAGCAGAGCATGATAAAGGATATCGAGCAGCAGATCATAGACGGAAAGATTGAAGTTGAATCGGCGCTTGGAATGGATACGGCGGAATTTGAAGTGATTCGAAACGAAGTCGCACCGTAGATAAACAGATATATGGGGCTGTCGAAAACAGACAGCCCCATATTAAACAGATGGAGTCATGAGGTGAACGGAATGGAAAATGGAGGGAAAATGCAGACGGCGGCCATTCTCAGTATGGAGAATATTACGAAGATTTATCCGAATGGTTTTATCGCTAATAAAAATGTGAATTTTGAATTGCGCAGCGGCGAGATACACGCACTTGCCGGAGAGAACGGGGCGGGGAAATCAACGCTGATGAAGGTTCTGTTTGGAGAAGAGCGGTGTGAGGAGGGCAGGATCTTCTATAAGGGAAAAGAGGTTAAAATAGATAGCCCCCTTGGTGCGATCAAAATGGGAATCGGTATGGTTCATCAGCATTTCATGCTGGTTCCGAGCATGACTGTTGCGGAAAACATGGTGCTTGGCTTAGAGCCTGAAAAGGCAGGCTTTTTGGACAGGGAAGAGGCGAGAAAGAGAACGAGGGAGGTTTCCGAAAAATATGGATTGGAAATTGACCCTGATGCGCGCATAAGAGACTTGAGCGTGGGATTGAAGCAGAGGGTGGAGATTTTAAAGGCGCTGCTTCGGGGAGCGGATATATTGATACTCGATGAGCCCACGGCGGTGCTCACTCCCCAGGAAACGGTGGAGATTTTCCAGGAATTAAAAAGGCTTAAGGAATTAGGACATACCGTCGTGTTCATTTCCCATAAGCTGGGGGAGATCAAGGAAATCTGTGATCGGATCACGATTATGAGGGACGGAAGGACGATCGATGTCAGGATGGTGAACGAGGTGTCTGAGCAGGAGATCTCCAGACTGATGATCGGAAGAGACGTTCTTCTTAAAACAGACAAGACGCAGGCGAAGCCGGGCGGCGCCTTCCTTTCCATCAGGAATTTAAACTATACGGATGCGGCGGGCCGGAAAATCTTGAATGATATCAATATGACGGTGAGAAAAGGAGAAATACTCGGTATTGCGGGCATTGAAGGAAACGGACAAAATGAGCTCAGCGAGCTGGTGACGGGAATGAAGAAAAACCGTTCGGGTCAGATCCTCATTGACGGAAAGGACATCAGCCGCAAATCAGTGAGGGAAATCAGGGAGCTTGGCGTGTCCCATATTTCACAGGACAGAATGACGTATGGCGTGGCTGCCGATGCGGGAGTCGCGGATAACATTATGGCGGACCGTTATTACCGGAAGGAATTTAAAAGGGGTGTCCTTTTGAACAGAAAGAGGATATGCAGGGAGACGGATCAGCTGATTCTGGAGTATGGCGTGAAATGTGATGACAGAGAACAGCCGGTGCGGATGCTGTCGGGCGGCAACATGCAGAAGGTGGTGGTGGCCAGGGAGTTTTCCGGTGATCCCAGGCTTGTGATTGCAAATCAGCCTACCAGAGGAATCGATGTAGGGGCGGCGGAATTTGTTCACAAAAAGCTGCTCGAGCTCAGGGATAAGAGAGCGGCGATCCTGCTCATATCGGCGGACCTGACAGAAATCATCAATTTGAGCGACAGCATTGTGGTTCTGCATGACGGTGCGGTGGCGGCATACTTTGAGGATGCAAAGACGATCGATCCGGTGGAACTGGGAGAGTATATGCTGGGAATCAAGAAAATGAGCCGGGAGCAGACAGGAGGTGCGGTGCATGAACAGTAAAACCATAGAAAAAAGATTCGACGTGATAAGGACGATACTGGCGGTTATCATTGCACTGCTGATTGCACTGGCCGTGATTGTTATTGTCAGCGATGACCCGATGAACGCTCTGTATAATTTCCTCATCGGTCCCGTAACCAATGCCAGAAGATTTGCGAACGTGATTGAGTTATCGATCCCGCTTATGTTCTGCGGTCTTGCCGTGAGCATCATGTTTGCTGCGGATCAGAGCAACATGGCATCGGAGGGAGCGTTTTATGTATCCTGTGCGGTGACATCTGTGATCGCCGTGCTGTGGGAACTGCCGACCTTTCTTCATGTGATCGTGTGTCTGGCAGCAGGAACGATCACAGGAATCATCATTATGTGTATTCCGGCGGTACTTAAGGCAAAGTGGCAGGCTAATGAGCTGGTGTCTTCCCTGATGCTTAACTACATTTGTCTTTATATGGGAAATTATATTATCAGAACCCGGGTACTCGATACTTCCTTAGGAATCACTACATCACTGGGGTTTAAGGAAACAGCATCTTTGCCGAATCTGATTCCGGGGACCCGGCTGCATTTAGGACTTCTTTTTGTTATTCTGGCGGTGATTCTCTGCTACATTATGATGTACCATACGGGACTTGGATATGCCATTAGAACCATCGGACAGAACAAAAATTTTGCAAAGTATGCAGGTATGGGAGTAGGCGGCGTGGTGCTGCTGACGCAGGTCATGGGCGGCGCTCTGGCAGGTTTCGGCGGAGCCACAGAGATGATCGGAATGTACAACAGATTCCAGTATCAGGGACTTCCCCAGTACGGATTTGACGGCATGCTGATTGCCATCATGGCCAAGTATAATCCTGCGCTTGTGCCGGTGGCGGCGATCTTCTTGGCTTATATACGTACCGGAGCGGATATTATGAACAGGACAAGCGATGTGCCCTATGAAATCATTTCCGTTATCCAGTCGGCGATCATCATGCTTGTTGTTGCAAAGATGTTCTTAAATAACCTGAAACATAAACAGATTGTAAAATATTCTAAAATGCAGATGGAGAAGAAGGAGGCGTCATAGGATGAAACAGATTTTCAATATCATTTTTTCAACCCAGTTTTTTTATTCGATTCTCCGGATCTCCACGCCAATCATGTTTGCATCTATGGGAGCTCTTATCACATCCAGAGCGGGTGTGATCAACATCGGTTTAGAGGGAATTATGCTGTTTGCGGCATTATCCGGGGTCATCTTCAGCGCCGCTTCCGGCAGTGCCTGGGCAGGATTCCTGGGGGCGGTTGTGACAGGCGTGCTGATTGCGGTTCTGATGTCATACGTCGCGCTGGTCTTAAAATCGCATATCACTCTTACCGGTATCGCCATCAATATGTTTGCTTCCGGCAGCACGGTATTCATTCTGTACCTTGTGACAGGGGATAAGGGGATTTCCTCGTCTCTTGCGAGTAAGGTCATGCCGGTGGTGGAGCTTCCCCTGGTCAGTCAGATCCCGATTGTCGGTGACATTTTTTCGGGACATAATATTTTAACCTACCTGTCTTTCTTGGGCGTTTTATTTACTTATATACTTTTGAACAAGACGGTGGTCGGGCTCAGGATCAGAGCGGTAGGGGAGAATGAACAGGCGGCGCTTTCCGTGGGAGCCAAGCCGGTAAAATATCAGTTTATCGCCATGCTGATCAGCGGTGTCTTGGCCGGAATGGGAGGGGCTTATATGTCCATGGGATATGTTTCATGGTTCTCCCGCGATATGGTGGCGGGGCGCGGATTTATTGCGCTGGCAGCCCAGCAGCTGGGACAGGGCACGACGCTGGGAACCATGAGTGCTACCCTTGTATTTGGGATGGCAGACGCATTGGCGAATAATCTTCAGGCATTACAGATGCCGTCGGAATTTGTGCAGTCCATTCCGTATGTGACAACGATTGTTGGTCTGGTGGTCTTTTCTATAGCAAAACAGAGAAAAGAATTAAAGCGGATCAGAGAAAATAACAGCAAAACAGCATAGAAGAAAGGAAGATGGTTATGAGTAAAAAAGCATGGGAGTATGGAAGAGAAATCGTGGAGAATGAAAGACCGTTTCCGGAGAGGGCAGGACGCGTGCTCTGGGACGACGTGATAAGGGACGGAAGACGGGATCTTGACAATATGAAATATCTCTGGGGAGGGAATGTCACGGAGTCCTTAATGCCGTTGTTTTTCATGGCGGTATACGTGCAGGAATATGGAAATTTAGGCTATGACGTACGAGAAGCGGAGGCAATGATCGAGGAGGGGCGTGAGCTTGCCAGAACCAAAAATGACATTGCTTTGTACAGACATACATGCAGGCTGCTTAAAACCTTATATGACTCGCCCAAAAAGGAGGATCTTGAACATTGGAAGTACACTGAGTATAATAGCTTTGAACAGTATGCCGCATCGGTGAGGTTCCCCGAATATGCTCCCTATGATCCCGACAGGGAGGAACTGTATGACAAAATTTATGCGGGCTGGATCGCCCAGGTGTGTGCGGGTGCAATCGGTACAGCCATTGAAGGGTATCATACCAAGGCGCTTGAAGAGGTTTACGGCACGGTAGACCGTTATATCAAGGATCCCGAAATGTATAATGATGATCTTACGTTTGAACTGGCGTTTCTGGAGACATTTATACGGAAGGGATATGATCTGACTGCGGCGGATGTGGCGGAGGACTGGGCGGCAAGGCTTCCCTTTGCATTTACGGCAGAAGGCATTGCGCTTAAGAACATCAAGAATGGGATCTATCCGCCGGAAAGCGGCAAGTTCAGAAATCCTTTCAGGGAACTGATCGGTGCGCAGATGCGGGGAGGAATCTGCGGCATGGCGGCGCCAGGCAACCCTTATCTTGCGGCAAAGCTGGCATATGAGGATGCCATTGTGTCCCATCATAATAACGGCGTGCTTGGAGAAATCTTTAATGCGGTGATGGTCTCCCTTGCGTTTATTAAAAAGGACATGCGGGGGATCTGCCGTGAAGGGATTGATTTGATGCCCAAAGACAGCGAGTATTATGCGGTGGTGGATTATGCATGGAAGGCATGTGAGAAATACGACAATTGGAGGGACGCATGGCTCGACTGTGATGAGAAACACAAAGAGTACTGTTGGATTCACGCTTACCCTAATGCCTGTGCCGAGGTAGTGGCGTTGTATTTCTGTGAAAATGACTATGATAAACTTGTGAACCTCATTGCCATGTGTGGGCTTGATTCCGACTGTAATGCAGCTCAGGTGGCGAATATCCTTGCAGTGGCGCAGGGAAAAGAATGTATAGATGAAAAGTGGACTTATCCTATAGGCGATTATATGGAGACCTATGTGAGAGGAATGGAAATCGTTAAATTCAGGGTTCTGGCAGAAAAAACGGTAGATGCAGTCCTGAAAGCCCGAAAGGAGAAAGGCTGCTGATGAAAGCATGGGATTATACACATGAGATGACAAAGAGGGCGGTCCCCGTATTGCAGACAGAAGAAGAAAAGGAATGGACAAAGCAGAAGGTCAGTCTGGGCGATATCGACATAGAAGAGACGAGGATCCGCTGGAAGACACAGGTGCCCGGAAGCAGGGCGCCTGACTATGTCATGATCGGAGCGGTGCAGGCGGCGGAGAATATGGGGTATGATGTACGGGAAGCGGAAGAAATGCTTCCCCTGATGCAGAAGGCTTATGAGGAAGAAAATCATGTGGAACTTCTGAAGCTTACCGCACGGCTGTTTCACGTACTTGCCAATGCGCCAAAGGTGAAGGATCATCCATACTGGAGCTACCGCTATTACACATCATTTGAAGATCATCGGGAAGAGGTAGTATTTCCGGTCTGTGAGCTTCCGCCTTATACCGGGGAAGAAATGTTTGAAAAGGTTCATGCGGGATGGCAGGCACAGATTGCGGGGGCGGCATTAGGAACGATCATTGAAGGGTACAGCAGCGATCAGCTTAAGAAGGCTTTCGGAGATATCCGGGATTATCTGAGGACACCCAGCACCTATAATGATGATGTTTTGTTTGAACTGGCTTTTCTGGAAGCGTGTCTGGAAAAGGGAAGGCAGGTGACATCGGCAGATATCGGTCTGGAATGGGTAGGCAGGATTGAATATACATGGACGGCAGAAGAGGCTGCTTTTAAAAATCTGAAAAGAGGAATTTTTCCTCCTGTGTCGGCAGCGTTGAATAATCCCTGGCGGGAATGGATCGGCGCGCAGATGCGGGGATCCGTCTGCGGGATGGTGGCACCCGGAAATCCTGCACTGGCGGCGCGGCTGGCATGGACGGACGGGACGGTGTCCCATGTAAACAATGGGGTGCTGGGAGAGGTTTTCAATGCCATCTTGGTATCACTGGCTTATGTGGAGAGCGATGTAAGGGAGCTTTTGGAAAAGACGATTCATATGATGCCTCCAAAAAGTGAATATTATTCAGTTGTCAAATTTGCCTGGGATGCCTGTGTGCGATGTGGCAATTGGGAGGACGCGTGGAAGGCGTGCGAGGAAAAATATAAGCGGTATAATTGGATTCACACTTATCCCAATGCGGCTGCGGAGGTGGTATCGCTTTACTTTGGGAGAAATGATTTTGATGAGTGTATGTATATCTGTGCTATGTGCGGGCAGGATGTGGATTGCAACGCAGGTCAAATAGGGACGGTTTACGGCATCATGCAGGGCTATGCGGGAATCGATGTAAGATGGACCAAACCTTTTGATGACAGATTTGACAGTCTGATGCGGGGGTATGAGCACACAACGGTCTCACATCTTGCCGGACAGGTGTTAAAGGCCATCGAAAAAATAAAGGAGCAGGATGAGGAGGAAGGGCGTGAAATTTAACACAAAAGGATTAGTAAGAAAATTGATCGTTGCCATGGCCGGGCTGGTCATCTGCGGAATAGGGGTAGGGATTTTTCTGTACAGCGGTCTTGGAGTGGATCCCGCAAGCGTGTTCGAGCTTGGAATAGGGAATGTTTTTCACATAAGCTACGGGACTTCCGCGGCCGCAATCAATGTGGTTATTTTGGCAGTCGTGTTTTTCCTGGACAAGTCCTATATCAATATTGCATCCATTCTTGCGATTTTCGGAATCGGATATACGGCAGACTTTGCAAATTTCATACTGCGGATTATCTTTAAGGGAGAGCAGCATATCGCGGTAAGACTTGTTATGATCATAATCGGCCTTCTGATTATGAGTGCCGGTATCGCAGCTTACATAAGGGCGGATCTCGGTGTAGGCGCAATTGATCTCGTCTCGGAGATTATCAGCGACAAATTAAATATTTCTTACAGAGGCGTACGGGTTTCGGCGGATGTGACATTTGTGGTGGTCGGCTTTCTTTTGGGAGGCTCCGTGGGAATCGGAACCGTGCTTGCGGCATTTATGACAGGTCCTTCCGTACAGTTTTTGCGTCCGTATGTTCATAAGGCGGCGGATTTGGTTTTGAAAAGAGAAGAAACATAAGCGATTCCGTGTAGAAAAAAAGGGATGATCATTGTATAATAAAAGGCAGAAATGCATTATAGAGAATCCTTGTGGCAAAAGGCTCGTGCGGAAGGGGCATGGCATATAAATGAATATAAAAGATATTGCAAAGCTTTGCGGAGTATCTCCGTCCACGGTATCAAAAATTCTTCACAATAAAGATTCGGACATCAGCGTGGAGACGAGAAAGAAAGTGCTTGAAATTATCAAGGAATATCAGTATGTGCCCTATTCTAAGGTGATTAACAGCGCCGCCCCGAAAACAAATATTCTTGGAGTTATGATTTCACAAAATACATACGAGGCGCAGGAGCTGCTTTACACGATAGAGGCCGCTGCGGCAGGGAAGGGCTATAGCGTTATTCTTTGCAATACGGAGGGGGAAAAAGACAAGCTGCTGAGATATTACCGTATTCTTGAGAATAAGGGAATTGACGGAATTATTTCCATCTGTCAGGAAACCGAATTGCCGGAAAGCGGCAAAGTGCCCAGGGTACGGATTCTTGACCGGAGCATGGAGTGCGGAAATAATGACACGGCTGATATCTGTTTTGAAATGAGGGAAGCGGGTTATGCGGCGGCAAATTATCTGTTAGAAAAAGGGCACAGGAAAATCGCATGTCTTTTAAGAGAAAATGATGCCGACATTCAGGCGGGCTTTTTGCTTGCGTATAAAGAGCGCTTTATTTCTCCTGACAAAGGATGGATGTTCCTCGGAACTGACGAGGATATCAGGAATATGGGGATTGCAAGATGTCTCGGGGAAGGAGTCACGGCTGTGATTTGCGCAGACCTGGAGATCGGAATGATTCTTTATGAGAAGCTGCGTGAGAGAGGAGATACTGTTCCGAATAAGATATCGGTAGTCAGTGCCAGGGATCACAGGCTGGCAGAGAAAATTTATCCCCGGATGACGGCGGTTGGCATCCCGACAAAAGAGATCGGAGAGGCCGCAGTGGATGCCCTGATGGAAATTATCGAGGGAAGAAAACCGGCTTACGAATGCAAAAGAGGATTCGGCCTCAAAATACAGGAGAGAGGAAGCGTTAGAAAGCCCGCAAATCATGTTCAGGGCGGCAAAATCGTAGTGGTAGGAAGCATGAATATGGACTGCATGATCAGCACCTCCCATATTCCGACGGGAGGAGAAACTGTCAGAAGCGGTAACATTGTGTCCCTGCCGGGGGGAAAGGGGGCAAACCAGGCGGTAGGCGCGGGACGTCTGGAGGGCCTTGTGTATATGATCGGAAGATTGGGCAATGACGGCGACGGAAAAGAGATATACAATAGTCTGGTGAACAGCGGCGTGCATACTGACGGAGTCGTATTTGACGAGAATATTCCGACAGGAAAGGCGTATATCAATGTCCCTCCCGATGGGGAAAGCACTATAGTCATCTATGGCGGTGCAAACGAAAAACTGGACCGGAGCCAGGTGCGTCAGTATGCGCAGCTTCTGGATGATGCGGCATACTGTCTTCTTACCCTGGAAATTGCGGAAGAAACCGTAGAATACACGATACAGAAATGCAAAATGAAAAATGTGAAAGTCATTTTGAAGCCGTCCTCTGTGGAAAAGATGAAGGATAGCCTTTTTCAGAATATCGATTATTTCATACCCAATGAAAAGGAAGTGAAACAGCTGATTCCCGGGAATACAACAATAGAGGAAAAGGCGGATATTCTTTTGGAAAAGGGTGTAAAAAATGTTATTATCACCCTGGGGCACAAGGGATGCTATCTGAAAAATGCCGAACACGAGCGATATTTCCCGGCGGCTGACTTTTATCCCCTGGATACTACGGGGGCGGCTGATGCCTTTATCAGTGCGCTGGCAGTGGCGTTAAGCGAAGGGCATGAGGTTATATATGCTGTTGGCTTCGCAACTTTTGCGGCCGGCATAAGTATCACGAGACAGGGAGTTCAGCCTGCCATGGTTGACAGGAAAGGGCTTGCTCTGTATCAGGAGGAGATCAATGCCTTTTGCCGCAGGGAGGCCTGACTGGAAATTCTGGCATAAAACGATTAGAGAGGGCACAGTTCCTGGCGGACTGTGTCCGTTGTTTTTGCCGGAAGTAATTTGCCTGTCAAAAGGAATTATAGGCAAAAAGATGAACAAATATGGTTTCCAAGAACCTTATTTATACAAAATGTCATATATATACTCTTTCTTATCTTCTCTTATTCTGTTTACAATGAAATCGTAGTCGATAATTTTTCCGGTTCAAAGAGAATCTAATGTAAATTAATGCAAATTTGTGCCTGCGCCCAAATTCGCAAGTTGAGCAAGAATGGGAGATTAATATGAGAGAACAAAATGAAATCAGAAAAAGCCTTGGCAGGAAATGCAGGAGACAGCTTCGATATGCGCAGCTATATCTTCTGGCATTGATTCCGTTCCTGTTCGTGCTGATTTTTTCTTACGTTCCCATGGGAGGCATTCTGTTGGCGTTCAAGGACTACAGCATAACAAAGGGTATCTGGAAAAGTCAGTGGGCTGGAATGAAATATTTTGAACAGCTGTTTCGAATCCCGATTTTTCCTGCCATTTTGAAGAATA
>CAJUIO010000096.1 GCA_910586025.1 uncultured Lachnospiraceae bacterium | reverse complement strand
TTGTGACAATTATGTCCCTGATAAATTCTTTTAAGGTTTTCAGGGAAATCTATCTACTGACAGGGAATTACCCTTATGATACCATTTACATGCTGCAGCATTTTATGAATAATGCCTTTGGACAGCTGGATTATCAGAAGCTTTCAGCGGCGGCCATCATGATGTCTGTTGTAATGGTTATTCTGATCGGAATCATGTTTCTGACCGAGAGCTACTTCGGAAAGGATGTGGAAGGATGAGAAAAGACAGGGAGAGGATGATTACGGACATTGACACTCAGAAGGCGGCTGTCAAGAAGAAGCGCAGACAGCAGAAGAAATTTGCCCAGGCCATGGTGATCACTCTGATTGCCGCATGCTTTGCCGTGCTGTTTCTCATGCCGATTATATTGACTATAACAAATTCCTTTATGTCTGCCTCAGAAATATCCTCAAATTACGGGCAGGTCTTTGCCACCACGGACACAGGGGGAAAGACCTATATTTCCGAGCAGGTGAATCTGAAGTTTATCCCCGACATGGTATCCTTCAGCCAGTATATCACGGTTCTCTTAAAGAGTCCGGAATATCTGTTCAAGTTCTGGAATTCGGTGATTCTGGTGGTTCCCATTGTGGCGTTTCAGCTGCTGGTGGCATCCCTTGCGGCTTACGGTTTCACCAGATACCGGGGAAGGATCAAGGAGATTATCTTTTTTGTGTATATTATCCTGATGCTGATGCCTTATCAGGTCACTCTGGTTCCCAATTATCTGGTGTCCGAGTGGCTCAGGATTCTGGATACCAGATGGGCGATCTGGCTTCCGGGAATATTTTCGCCATTTGCGGTATTTCTTCTCACCAAGTATATGAGAAGGATTCCCACCTCGGTGATGGAGGCGGCGCAGATCGACGGTGCGGGAGAATGGCAGATTTTCAGGAGAATCTGTATGCCGCTGTGCAAGGGTTCTCTGTGTTCGGTTGCGATCCTCATATTTATCGATTACTGGAACATGGTGGAGCAGCCGTTGATTCTTCTGTCAGATGCGGAGCAGCATCCCCTTTCTGTTTTTCTGTCCAAGATCAATGAGGGGGAAGTGGGGCTTGCCTTTGCGGTTGCCACCATCTATATGGTGCCGCCGATTCTGGTATTTTTGTATGGAGAGGATTATCTGGTAGAGGGAATCACCTATCAGGGAGGAATTAAGGGATAAACAGGTACGGAGGATTGAAGTATGAATGAAAATGCAGCGAGCAAAAGAAGGGACTGGATCAAGAATGTGGCCATCATTTTTCTGGTGATCATGCTGATACTCACATTTTTTTCCAATACTATCATGAACTATTCTCTGCCGGAGGTTGCGACCCAGTATGTACAGAGGGGAAGTATTACGGCAAAGATCCGGGGGACAGGCAATGTGGAGGCCACGGATCCCTACAATGTGGTGGTGAAGGAATCGCGGGTGATTTCCAGCGTGGCGGTGAAGCAGGGAGATGAGGTGGAAAAGGACCAGATCCTGTATTATCTCGAGGATTCCGAGAGCGATGAGCTGAAGAAGGCCCAGGAGGAGCTGGAAAATCTGGAGCTGGCTTACATGAAGGGATTATTCGGAAGCACGGTCTCCCCGGAGGTTATCAGCAAGGTTGCGAGCGGAAAGACGGATTCCTTTGCGGCGTATCAGTCCATGGTTACGGATATGCAGAACCGTCTTGAGGCGGCCAAGAATCGTGTGGACGAATGCCAGAGGGCGGTGGATGACCTCACGCTCCAGGGAAATAAGAGCACGAATAACGCCAGCGTGAGTACCATAGGGAGCGAGACGGAGAAGGCCAACGCCACCACGGATCTGGAGAAGGCAACGGAGGCTTTCAACAGTGAGAAGGCGGCCAGAGTGGCGGATCTGAATAATGAAATTTCAGAGATGCAAAGCCGGATCACGGATTTGGAGAAGCTTGTCAGCAGTGCGGAGAATATTGCAAACGGAGTTTCCGGAGGCGGAAGCGCAGATCCGTCTGCATCCGCAGCTCCCAATAATTATGGCGGAGGCGTGGATGTCTATATTGACCGGAAGAATGCGGCGGCTGCCATTGTGCAGGAAAAGCTGGATGCGATTTATAACATGGCTCATGCCGATCCGAGTAACCCGTATAATGGAGAGGTAAATATCGATCAGCTCCGGGCCTGGATTGACCAGAATGAAAAATTTGCGGATTATCAGGTTCCGCTTGCGGAGTATGATGCGGCGGTGGCGCAGTATAATATTACGGTAAATTCCTTTGAGGATGCGTCCAGTGATCTGAGCGGCTATCATACCAACCGGGATCAGCTGGCAAAGGCGCAGAGCCGGCTGGCTGAGCTGCAGAGCAGTCTGGCGGAGGTCAATGCGATTTCCGTGGAATCCAGCGGCAGTGTGCAGGATGCCAGAGAGAGGCTCCGTGCGGCAGATCAGGCCATCACATCCATCACGAATGCAAACAAGCAGGCGGACGTGGTTCGTCAGAATAAGCTGCTGGATGCCCAGGCGGCCCTTAAGAATGCCCAGACGGTCTACGAGCTCCTCAAGACAGAGCAGACGGAGCTTGCGACTGACATCAATGCCGAGCTTGACCTTTCAAAGGCGACTAAGGACATTGAGAACAAGAAGGCGGAGATCGAAAAATTAAAAGAAAAATCAGTGGGAGCAGCCATTACGGCTCCTGTGGCCGGAACGATAACCTCTCTTGCCTATGTTGCGGGAGAGACTACCAGGCCGGAGGAACCGGCCGCAGTGATCCAGGTGGCGGGAAAGGGATTTACGCTGAGCTTTTCCGTGACCAACGATCAGGCCAAAAAGGTACAGGTGGGGGATGTGGCCGAGCTGCAGAACGCATGGTACTATGAGGATGTGAAGGCTGTTCTCGCATCCATCCGTCCGGATCCGGAGAGCGGAGGACAGAAAAAGCTCCTGGTCTTTGACGTGACGGGAGCCGGTGTGCAGGCCGGACAGTCTCTTAATCTGTCGGTGGGACAGAGAAGCTCGGAGTATGAGCTGGTAGTGCCGAACAGTGCGATTCGGGAGGACAGCAACGGAAAGTTCATTCTGATCGTGGAATCGAGAAGCGGCCCTATCAGTAACCGCTATATCGCGACGAGAGTGGATGTGGAGGTTCTTGCATCTGACGATAATAATACGGCGATTTCAGCCGGACTCTACGGATATGAATACGTGATCACAACCTCTACCAAGCCGGTGGAGGCGGGAAAACAGGTAAGACTGAATGAATCGTAGGAAAGGAGCATCAGGGTGAGTAGGATTAGAGAGTTTTGGCAAAATGTTTCGCGGCTGCAGATCGTGCTTTCCCTGATCTCCGCAGTCTGTCTCATCCTGTTTGTGGCGGTAACTCTGTGGATGAATGGGAAGATAGAGAATCTTCCGGATCAGCAGGCGGCTGCAAGATGGTCCGCGGAAGGAGGCACCGCCCAGGTCAGCAGTTTTTTCGTGAGAGAGGCACAGGTGGACGATTTTCAGATCAGGAGCTTTGAAAAACAGCTGGAAAGCGCTCTTTCCGAGGCAGCCGTGGTACAGGAAAATCCTCTGGCAAGGCTTTTCGTGGATGGCTACAGCGCACAGGGAAAGATCACTGTGGTGAGTGAGCAGTCAACCCTGGAGGCAAGCGCTATCGGGGTAGGAGGGGACTTCTTCTTCTTTCATCCGTTGAAGCTGGTGAGCGGCAGCTATTTTTCGGGGAATGATCTGATGCAGGACTTTGTGATTCTGGACGAGGAGGCGGCCTGGCAGCTTTTTGGTTCCAGTGATATTCAGGGGATGAGTGTGACAATAGGCGGTATCCCTCACTATGTGGCAGGAGTGGCAGAGAGGGAAAAGGGAAGATTTGCGGAGGGAGCCGGATTGAAGAACACGGTCGTGTATGTCTCCTACAATACGCTCTCGGAGCTGGGAGAGAGCGAGGGGATCGGCTGTTATGAGGTGGCGGCGCCCAATCCGGTAAAGGGATTTCTCTATAATACCTTAAAGGAAAAATTTGGATTAAAAGAGGATGAGATGCTGGTGGTAGAGAATTCCTCCAGATATACGCTGGAGGCCATGATACCGGTGGTACTTGATTTTGGAACCCGTTCCATGCAGAATGCGGCGGTTCATTTTCCGTATTGGGAGAACATCGCCAGGGGGTATGAGGATGTGCGGGCAGTGGTTCTTCTTTTGCAGCTTGTGCTGCTTCTCATTCCCGGATCTATTTTTCTCGCGGCGGCGATCATAAAATGGAGAAACCGGAAATATACCTTAAAGGATATCTGGATGATCCTTATGGATAAGAAGGACAGGGCTCTGGAACGCGCCCGGGCGGAAAAGAATAAGTGGGAGCATTTTTAAAATGAAGAGAAAAGGGATTGTACTGGGGGTCGTGATGTCGCTGCTATTGGCGCTGTGCGGCTGTGGAAGCGGAAAGAATAAGGAAGGCATAGGCTCGCAGCAGGCGGCATCCAGCAAGGATTATGTCTATAAGGTGGAGTCGCCCGATATAAAAGGCTGGGCGGACGGGACCTATTCGAATGTTCTTAAGGCCGGGGATGTAATGTATGTCTACGGCTACAATTGGAACGGTGATAACGGCGAAAGTATGGAGATCTGCTTTGCGGCCCTTGGCAGTGACGGAAGCACAGGGCAGGAGCACAGAATCGCCCTGGGCGAGGACGGCGGCCTGAATTCCATTTTGTGCGATGAGCAGGGCTTTCTCTACGGCATCAAGGTGCTCTATGGCCGGGATAGCAATGAGGACGGAGAATTTCAGGATCAATATTATTTTATCAAGGTCAGCGATCAGGGAGAAGAGATTTTCAGCATTTTCCTAAATGAACTGCCCGAGGTTAAGGAAGCCTCTTCGGACAGCTGGTTTTATGTGGGAAATATGATGTCTTTTGGGGACAGTCTTATTATCCGGATTGTGGATCAGTATTTTCTGTTTGACAGGGACGGGAATTTTCAGAGAATTCTGAAAGGGGATGAGGAAAAGCCCCTGAGCAATGTAAATCTGGTTCCCCTATCAGACGGGAAGCTGGCCTGCTTTTCTTATGAGGAGGACGGATGCTATACCGGATTTGTGGATCCGGACACCGGGAGTATATCCGAATTCACTAAGCTTCCCGGTTATTCTTATGATTTCACCGCCTATGCGGGGATCGGATATGATCTGTATCTGGTAAACAGCTATGGAGTCTTTGGCTACGATATCGGAGCGGAAAATGTGATTCAGCTGATGAACTATGTGGATTCGGATCTGGGTGTATATGAGATCTATAATCTCCTTCCCATCAACGAAAAGGAATTCTGGGGAACCTTTGCCGATATGGAGACATCCCAGACCAGTCTGGGGCATTTTACCAAGGTGGATCCCAAGGATGTGAAGGAGAGGGAGACCATTGTGCTTGCCTGCACCGGGGTCAACTGGGATATACGCACCGATATCGTGAAATTTAACAAGAGTAATGAGAAATACCGTATTTCCATTCAGGACTATTCCTCCCTCTATGGGTCGGATACGGACTATAAGGCGGGAATCAACCGGCTGAACGCAGATATTGTGTCGGGAAAGGTGCCGGATATTTTGATCCTGAACAATGAAATGCCGATATCCAGCTATGTTTCCAAAGGACTTTTCGAGGATCTGAAACCCTATATAGAGAAGGATCCGGAGCTTAAGATCGAGGATTATATGCCAAATATCATCGAGGCGTTTTCCGTAAACGGAAAGCTTTATCAGCTGGTTCCTTATTTTACCATCAGCACGATTCTTGCCAAGACCTCTGATGTGGGGCCGGAGAGAGGATGGACCATACAGGATGTGAATGATCTGATGGCTTCGAAGCCGGAGGGAACGCAGTTCCTCTCCTATGCGGACAGAAATACCATGCTGATTCAGTGTATGAGTCTTGCAGGCAGCCAGTTTATCGATTGGTCCAGCGGAAAGTGCAATTTTGACTCGGATGGCTTCACAGAGCTTCTGGAATTTCTGAAGCAGTTTCCGGAGGAAGTGGACGATGCAATGTACGACGACGAGTACTGGCAGAATTATGACAGTATGTGGCGGGATGGAAGAGTGGTGGCACAGATTTATTCCGCAAGTAATTTCAGGGATTTTAACTATGTGTCAAAGGGAACCTTCGGAGAGAGCGTGACCATGATCGGTTTTCCTTCCAGCAATGAGGACGGATCTGCGATCATTGCGAATCTGCAGATGGTTATGTCGGCAAAGTCAGCACACAAGGAAGGGGCATGGGAATTCCTGAGATATTATCTTTCGGATGGGTATCAGAAGGAAATTCAGTATGGATTTCCGCTGAGTGTGAAGTATATTGATGCGATGGCGGATAAAGCCACCAGAAGGCCCACCTACGAGGATGAGGAGGGAAATGAGGTGGAGACCGATGATTACATCTATATTGACGGTATGGAGGTCAAGCTGGAGCCCATGTCGCTGGCGGAGGCGGGCAGGTTCAAGGAGGATCTGTACAGCTTCACCCAGGTCTACAATTATGATGAGAACCTGATCCAGATTGTGCAGGAGGAGACGGCGGCATTCTTTGGCGGTCAGAAGAACGCAAAGGATGTGGCGAATATCGTTCAGAGCAGGGCTCAGATCTATGTAAATGAAAACAGATAGTACATTGGAAAAGCCGGCTGCAGAAGCCGGCTTTTCTGTGTCATGAAAACTAGAGATTAAATCCAAAATACCGAACCGCATTATTGTAAGAGATGTCCTTTACAATCTCAGAGAGCGTATCCATGTCTGCCGGAAATTCCCCGTTTTCAACAATTCCGCCTATGAGCTCGCAGAGAATGCGGCGGAAATACTCGTGCCTTGTGTAGGATAAGAAGCTTCTGGAATCGGTGAGCATTCCCACGAAGCCGGAGAGATTTCCGAGGCTTGCGAGAGAGAGCATCTGATCTCTCATGCCGGTCTTATGATCATTGAACCACCATGCGCTGCCTTGCTGGATCTTGGCAATAGCCGTGGAATCCTGGAAGCATCCGATAATGGTTCCGATGGCCTGGTTATCGTTGGGATTGAGGCTGTATATGATGGTCTTTGGCAGTTCGTCCGTACTGACCAGCGCATTGAGGAAATCAGTCATCTGTGCGGACGGAGTGTAATTATTGATACAGTCAAACCCGGTGTCGGGGCCGAGCTTTTCAAACATCAGCTTATTATTGTCTCTTTTGCAGCCATAGTGGAGCTGCATAACCCAGCTGCGCCTGTTGTATTCCCTTCCCACAAAAAGCATGAAGGCAGTCTTGAAGGTCAGCTCTTCTTCCCTGGAAAGCGCCGCGCCGCCGAGGCGTTTTTGGAAGATATCCTCGACCGTTTTCTCGGAGGCTGGATAGTACATCACATATTCCAGACCGTGGTCGGAAACACTGCAGCCCCTGGAGGCAAAGAAATCCATGCGGTTTTTCAGAGCATCCTTTAAGGAAGAGAAGGAATCCACCTTGATGCCGCTTACGGCGGAAAGTGTGGCGAGATAATCAGCGTAATCCGGCTTTTCTATGTTCATGGCCTTGTCAGGGCGCCATGCCGGAAGAACCTGAACCTCGAAGCTTTCATCCGCAGCGATCTTCTCATGCCACTCCAGGGAGTCTGCCGGATCATCCGTGGTGCAGATCAGAGTAACGCCTGAGCTGCGTATGAGATTGCGGACGCTCATGGAATCCTGAGCCAGCTTTTCGTTGCACAGATTCCAGACCTCCCCGGCGGTCTTTTTGCTGAGTGTCCCGTTATAGCCGAAATATCTCTTAAGCTCAAGATGGCTCCAGTGATAAAGCGGATTGCCGATGGCCTTTCCGAGAACCTCGGCCCATTTAAAGAATTTTTCCTGATCGGAGGCATCGCCTGTGATAAAGCGTTCCTCCACTCCGCAGGAACGCATAAAACGCCACTTGTAGTGATCGCCGCCAAGCCATACCTGGGTGATATTGTCGAATTTGCGGTTTTCGGCAATTTCTCTCGGGTTAATATGACAGTGGTAATCCAGAACGGGCATCTTTTCGGCATACTCGTGAAAGAGAGTCTGTGCAGTGGGAGTGGATAACAGAAAATCCTCATCCATAAATGGTTTCATAAAAATAGTCCTCCTTGATAAATTTATTCTTTGAGGATCAGATTAAAGTCTGATCTCAGAGCTTCGTTGTGGTGCTTGAACGCTTGATAAGTTCGCCGGAGAAAATCGTTTTCTGAGGCATTTCTTCACCGCTCAAAATACCGATACAGGTTTTGACCAGCTGGGAACAGAGCGTTTCCAGATGATTGTCGATGGAAGAGAGCTCCGGCTCGCAGCAAATACACAGGAGCGAATTGTTGTAGCCGATAACGGACAGATCCTCCGGAACAGACAGATTATTTATTCTGGCATATTTTATGGCTCCGGCAGCCAACATGTCCTCTGCGGAGAGAACGGCATGAAAAGCAAGTCCTTTTTTGCGGAGCTCATTCAGAAACTGGCAGACACCGTCGATGTCCTCGTGGGAGCCGGGAAAAAACTGCTGGTATTGCTTGTTTAGGGGAATATCCTTCATCAGGTAGGCGGACTGATAGCCGGACAGCTTCTTCCTGCCGCTGTAGGAGGTGGAATTGTACAGATAAAGAATATCCGTGATTCCCTGGCTGAACAGAAACATGGTAGCCTCCTGGGCAGCCTTGAAGTCGTCGCACATGGTGCAGTAGACGTTCGGGCAGTCGAGGTCTGCGTTGAGAAGCATGACCGGAACCTGGGCGGCCGCATTTCGGATATATTGATTGTCACCGTCCTCCTCGATAAAGGCAGAGCCCACCATGATAACGCTGTCAACTCTCTGTTCCAGTAAAAGGGAAAGAGAGGCTTTCATGTTTTCCTGTTCATAGCCGGTACAGCAGAGAATGGAATGATATCCTCCTGCCCTCAGATTCTTTTCAATGAAATAGACGGCCTTGGCCAGATACAGGTCGGAGGAATCGGCACAGAGAATCCCCACCGTGTTCATGGAATCCAGCCCCAGACCTCTGGCAAAAGCGTTGGGCGTGTAGCCGCACTGTTCCATGACTTCCAATACTTTTTTTCTTGTTTTCGGTTTGACGTTTGCACTGCCGTTTAACACTCTGGAAACAGTGGCAATGGAAACGCCGGCCTGCTTTGAAATGTCATAAATAGTCAAGTAATCGGGTCTCCTTTTTGAAAAAAGTATGTAAATGTTTACATGAAAAACTACTCTGATTATACAATATGTCTTCTCAAAATACAAGAAGGAGGGAGAAAAAATTCGCCGGCAAATTTGCGGGAAACTCCTATAAAACGGGGGAGAAGTCTATTGACTTATCGGAGAAAGAGATGTAGTATTGTGAATGTAAGCACTTACATAGAAATGTGCGTCATACCTGCAGCAGACATGACGGAAGAAGGGTTTTTGACAAGATTTTCAGCAGAGCTAAGGAGAGAAGAGATGGAATTATTATCAAAGGCAAGGACAGGCAAGAAGGAAAGGCCGGTGAAGGTTCTCCAGTTTGGAGAAGGCAATTTTCTGAGAGGGTTTGTGGACTATATGATTGATATCGCCAATGAGAAGGGAAAATTTGACGGCGATATCGTGCTGGTGAAGCCGATCGAATTCGGCACGCTGGACCGTTTCCGCGCGCAGGAGGCTCAGTACACGGTTTCCCTGAGGGGCATTGTGGACGGGGAGGCGGCAGTGCAGAATCGTATCGTGACAAGTGTGACGGACGTGACGGCGGCTTACGAGGAATATGAAAAATACAGCGCTTTTGCAAGGCTGGATACCTTGAGATATATTGTTTCCAACACCACGGAGGCGGGAATCGTTTATGATGAAGACGACAGACTGGAGCTGTGTCCTCCCAGAAGTTTTCCCGGAAAGCTTGCAAAGTTTTTGTATGAGAGATATCTGCATTTTGAGGGCGCTATAGACAAGGGCCTGGTGATGCTTCCGGTGGAGCTGATTGACGATAACGGCATCCGTCTTAAGGAATGCGTTCTGAAACAGGCTGACAACTGGAATCTCGAAGAGGAATTTAAGAGCTGGCTGAACGAAGCCTGCATTTTCTGTTCCACGCTGGTTGACAGGATCATCACCGGATATCCCGGGGAGGAGGATGAAAGGCTCTGGGCGGAGTGGGGCTACCGGGATGAGCTGATTGTCACAGGAGAGCCCTTTGCACTCTGGGTCATCGAATGCCCCAGGGATATCAGCGGTGAGTTTCCTCTGGATGCGGCGGGTCTTCCCGTTATCTATACGGACAATCAGAAGCCCTACAAGCAGAGAAAGGTGCGCATCTTGAACGGAGCCCACACCTCCTTTGTTCTGGCATCCTTCCTTGCGGGCAATGATATTGTGCTGGAATCCATGGAGGATGAAACTATCTTCCGGTTTATGAAGGAGACGATCTACGATGAGGTGATCCCCACCCTGACGCTGCCCAAGAAGGAGCTTTGCGATTTTGCGGAGGCGGTGATCGCACGGTTTCATAACCCTTATGTGAAGCATGCCCTGCTGTCTATCGCATTGAATTCCGTTTCCAAGTGGCGTGCAAGATGTATGCCGAGCTTCCTTGAATATATAGAGATGAACGGAAGGCTTCCCGGGCGTCTCACCTTCTCCCTTGCCGCTCTCATGGCGTTTTATAAGGGAACGGAGATCAGGGATAAGGCTCTGATCGGTCACAGGGACGGGCAGGAATACAGGATCATGGATGATATGCCGGTCCTGGAATTTTTTGCGGCAAACAGCGGAAAGCCTTCCGCGCAGCTCGCACAGAGTTTTCTGGGGAATGAGGAGTTCTTCGGACAGGATCTCACACGGATTGAGGGACTTGTGGAGGAGGTTGCCGCATATCTGGACGAGATTGCGGACCAGGGTATGAGAAAGACGCTGGAGAAAAGGTTTTAGACGATAAAGGGGGAGGCATGAAACTATTCAAAATTCATGAAAGCGATAATGTGGCGGTTGCGATTGAAACCATCGGATCCGGCGAGTGCGTGGAGACGGGCGGCGAAACGGTGAGAGCCAATATGGAAATCCCGGCAGGACACAAGATAGCCCTTGCAGATATCGGGGAAGGGGAGGCGGTGGTCAAATACGGCTGCCCTATCGGCCTGGCCGGAGAGAAGATCAAAAAGGGAGACTGGATCCATGTACACAATATCAGGACGGGACTTGGCGATCTTCTCACCTATTTTTATGAGCCTGCAGGCGCAAAGAATCCTGCCGGCCCGAAGGAGGAAGTGTTTTTTCAGGGATTTGAGAGGAAGGACGGCACGGTGGGAGTCCGCAATGAAATCTGGATTATTCCGACGGTGGGCTGCGTGAACAATGTGGCGGGAGCCATTGCGGGATGGGCGAATGCCTTTGTGCGGGGAAGCGTGGAGGCGGTGGTCCCCTTTCCGCACCCTTACGGCTGTTCCCAGATGGGAGACGATCAGGAGCACACCAGGGTGATTTTGTCGGATCTGGTCAATCATCCCAATGCGGGAGGTGTCCTTGTCCTGGGGCTTGGCTGTGAAAACAGCAATATTGACGTTTTAAAATCCTACATAGGGGATTATGACGGGAACAGGGTGAAATTTCTAGTCTGTCAGGAGTGTGAGGATGAGATCGCAAGGGGTGTGGAGCTTGTGAAGGAGCTGATCGACTTTGCCGCACCAATGGAGAGGGTTCCTGTCAGTGCGTCCAGGCTGATCGTGGGACTTAAATGCGGCGGGAGCGACGGGTTTTCCGGAATTACGGCCAATCCTCTTGTGGGGAAATTTTCTGATCTTCTGATCGGGGCGGGCGGGACCACCATTCTCACGGAGGTGCCGGAGATGTTCGGCGCGGAGACGCTGCTGATGAACCGCTGCGAGAGTGAGGAGCTCTTTGACGACACGGTGGCGCTGATTAATGATTTTAAGAATTATTTTAAGAGTCATAATCAGACCATCTACGAGAATCCCTCCCCGGGCAACAAGAAGGGAGGAATTTCCACATTGGAGGACAAGTCTCTGGGATGTACGCAGAAATCCGGAAGCGCTCCGGTCAGAGGGGTGCTGGACTATGGGGAGAGAGTGATGAGGCCAGGACTCAATCTCCTTGCTGCGCCCGGCAACGACCTGGTTGCGGCAACGGCGCTTGCGGCGAGCGGAGCCCATATTGTGCTTTTTACCACAGGAAGGGGAACACCCTTTGCGTCCCCGGTTCCCACTTTGAAGATTTCCAGCAATTCTTCCCTTGCGGAGAGGAAGGCCGGTTGGATTGACTTTAATGCGGGCGTTCTCGTTGAGGGCGTAACCATGGAGGAGACGGCAAAAGGCCTTTTTGACCTGGTGATCGAGACAGCTTCGGGAAGAAAGGTCTGCAGCGAGGAGGCGGGCTTTCACGATATGGCCATCTTCAAGCAGGGCGTTACGCTTTAGGTGATGTTAGTATATAAATGTGGACAGGAAAAGTTGAACAACCTATACTCTCAAATGAAAGAGCAAAGGAGATGTTCCACATGGCGAAAAGTCAAAAATCTTACACTCCGGAATTTAAACAGCAGATCGTGGATCTGTATAATGCCGGAGGAACTTCGTATCCACAACTGGAACGTGAATATGGCGTAAATCGGAGCACACTCAGCAACTGGGTAAAACAGCTTTCTCCAATCAAAGTGTCCGAGGAGGAAACCGTTACACTCAAAGAGTATAAAGCTCTCCAGAAAGAGATCCAGCGTCTTAAAATCCAAAATGAAATATTAAAAAAAGCGACCGCCATATTCGCAAAAGAACAATAGCTGAGATTGTTTCTTTTATCCAGCAAAACTTAACCCATTATACTGTATCCCAGCTTTGCAGCGCCCTGAAATTTCCAAGGAGTACCTATTACAAAGCTCTGGTTTGTGTACCCTCAAACCGGCAGAAGGAATATGAGGAATTCAGCCAGAAGGTAAAGGAAGCTTATGAAGATTCAAAGAAGCGGTATGGGGCAGTTAAAATATGTTGTACCCTCAATGGCAGTGGGATTCCCTGCAGCATAAAACGGGTTCAGCGGCATATGGCAAAGCATGGACTGCGCTCTGTTGTAGTAAAGAAATACAACCATCATGCCAGTCACGGAACCGTTCCAGATGATAAAGAAAATATTCTGAAACGTGATTTCGAAACGGAAACCATCAACCAGAAATGGTGTACCGATATTACCTATATCCATGTACAAAAAGAGGGATGGACCTATCTGGCATCCGTAATGGACTTGTGCAGCCGTAAGATCATCGGATATGCGTATGGAACATCCATGACAGCGGAACTGGCGGTAGAAGCTGTTAAGAATGCCTGTCTGAATGTCAGGGAGACTAGAGGGATCATTCTTCACAGCGGCTTGGGAAGCCAGTATACAAGCCAATCATTTGAGAAGTTCCTGAACAGCAGGGAGATACGGCATTCATTTAGCCGAAAGGGAAATCCTTATGACAATGCTTGTATCAAATCGTTCCATTCTGTACTGAAAAAGGAAGAAATCTATCTTCATACGTATCAAGATTCCAAAGAGGCCCGCAGGGCAATCTTTGAATATATAGAGGGCTGGTATAACCGCAAACGGATCCATAGTGCAATTGGTTATATGACACCTCAGCAAAAGGAGGATGAGGAACTCAAAAAAGCAGCATAATCTTTCGGCTTTTTTGTCTAAAGTATTGACATAGGTCCAGAAGCACCAGCCCATTGTTACCAAAGAGGAATTTGAAAAGGTACAGAATCTGCTGGCGGAGCGGAATGCGGAATCACGGAACTACCGGAAGAACAAGG
>CAJUIO010000095.1 GCA_910586025.1 uncultured Lachnospiraceae bacterium | reverse complement strand
ATCCCTCATGCATATGGGACTGCGCCATGGACACTGCTCATGAAAATTTGAAAAAGCTTGGCATTCAACCCGTTTATCAGCCTGACCTGGCATAGTCAACAACCCCGCTGCAGAGCAGCGGGGTTGTTGACCCTTGCGGCATTCGCCAAATGTCTGCTTCGCAGCCGCTTGGCTCATTGCTCGCAGGAATCAAATCCCTGAATGATTTGAAACATAAGAATAAATCTCCATTTTTTACAAATACTACTGAAAGAAACGGCTGTGAGGTTTTCAGACTTTCACAAGTAAATGGAGGAAATTTTTTATGAAGGCAACAGGAATTGTAAGGAGGATCGATGACCTGGGAAGAATCGTGATACCCAAGGAGATCAGACGCACACTCCGCATCCGCGAAAGCGATCCCCTTGAAATTTTTACAGACAGGGAAGGCGAGATCATTTTAAAAAAATATTCCCCCATCGGGGAAATGAATACATTTGCAAAGCAGTATGTGGAAAGCCTTGGCCAGGTTTCCGGCCATGCGGCGCTGATTGCGGACAGAGACCAGTTTATCGCAGTCTCCGGCGGCTTCAAAAACATGATGGGCAAATCCTTAAGCAGGGAATTGGAGGATGCGGTCAACAACCGGGAATCCATAATCGCCACCAGGGGAGACAAGAACTTTATCCCCCTTGCGCAGGATGTGACGGACGAGTTTTTACATGAAGCCATAAGTCCCATTATCTGCGAGGGAGACGTGATCGGGGCCGTAATTCTCATCAGCAGCAATGAAAAAATCAAGATGGGCGAAGTGGAGCAGAAGCTGGTTCAGTCCGCCTCCGGCTTTCTGGGAAGGCAGATGGAGCAGTAAAAATGGGCAGAATCTGCAGACACAGGACGGTCGTAAGCCAGACAGCTTGTGACCGTCCTGATTTTTATTCCCGCACTTCCTCTCCCACCTCATAGTACTGCGCCTGCGCATGCCACAGCTTATAATACATTCCGGACTTATCGCCCACCAGCGTATCATGGCTGCCCCGCTGAATCAGCTCTCCTTCCCGAAACACCGCAATATCATTACAGAAACGGCAGGAAGAGAGCCGATGCGAGATGAACACGGCGGATCTCTCCCCAATCATCTGATTCACCCGGCTGTAGATCTCGAACTCTGCAATCGGATCAAGGGCTGCCGTGGGCTCATCCAGTATCAGATACGGCGCATCCTTATATAACGCTCTTGCCAGCGCAATCTTCTGTGCCTCTCCGCCGGAAATCGTAATGCCTTTCTCATCAAAATCCCTGTATAACACCGTGGAAAGCCCCCGGGGCAGTCGATCCGGACGTATTTCAAAGCCCGCCCGGCGAAGACACCAGCCCGCTTTGTCCGGATCCACTTCCCTGCCGCCTGCAACATTCTCGCCCAGTTCAAAGGACAGAAGCTTAAAATCCTGGAACACAACGGAAAATAACTGCATATATTCCCGATAACGGTATTTTCGTATATCAACTCCATTGAGCAGGATCACGCCTTCAGTGGGATCATAAAGCCTGCACAGCAGCTTGATAAACGTGGTCTTCCCGCTTCCGTTCCTGCCGACCACGGCCAGCCTTCTCCCCGCACGAAGCGTTATCGACACATTGCGCAGCGCATAATTCTCCTGGCCGGGATAGCGAAAAGAAACATTTCGGAATTCAATCTCATATTCTTTTTGCCCTCCCGAACGGACTGCGCCGTCCGCAGCATCCGTGCCGCCCGTGCGGGCAATCCTTCCCGTAACATCCATATCCCCCTGATCCATTCCGTCCGGTATATCTAAAAATTCAAACACGGTACGAAGAAAAGCCGTATTATTCCTCAGATCGCCCAGCGTCTCGATCAGCAGGGAAAGGCCGCCGGATAATGCCACGGCAGCGCTCACATACCGCACGATGGAGCCCGCACCAAAGGCGCCTCCTAACGCTTTCAGGCATACAAAGATATATACCACTCCCACAAATATCTGCGATACAGCCCCGGCCAGGGCCTGATATGCTCCCATAGGCCCTCTGGCCGCTTTTGCCAGCTTTGAGTCCGGGCGAAACGGATTATACCTTTTCAGATTGCTTCTGCTCAGAATATCCTGACGATAGATCCGCACATCCAGCGCTTTGGAGCGGTCATTGCCAAGGCCTCCCAGCCAAAACCCGAAAAGCCGGTTTCCCAGCTGATTCTCATCCGCATACCTGACCCAGTAGGAGCCCGCCCTGACAGACAGAGCAGGCGCGGCAAATGTAACTCCCAGCAGAACCGCAACAATGAACAGAAGAAAGACCGGCCGGTTCAGTACCGTTAACGCACCGCTGTCCGCTCCGGCCGGCAGCAGAAACAGCGATGCGGTCAGCAAAATCCCGCCGGCCATGGACATGACAGATCGTATGACCGCTTCAAAGCTGTATATCAGCTTATAAAGCCCCCATCCTCCCGAATCCGTATTCTGCCAGATCCGGGAACGAAGCTCCTGTACATGTCCGTTCTCCATATCCGCAAAATTCATGGAAAGCAGCTTTTTCATAAACACTTTATTCTGAATATGCCAAAGACAGGACAGCCTGGCGTTCTTCCACCCGGTCAATCCCCTGCCAAGCAGGGATAATACCGCAGAAGCGCTCATCCAGGCCAGCGCATATGCCGCAAGCCTTTGGGGATCACGTCCTCCTGCAATCTCATCAATCAGACGTGCCATCAGCCAGATATCCACATAAGGAGTCAGGCCTTCAAAAACCGCACACAGCATTATGGAAAGCAGCAGCCCCGGTGTCTCTCTCCGCCAGACCCCGAACCCCCGCAAGGACAGCCGCGCCGTTTCCCGGAAAGAAGCATGGGATTTACCCGGAATATCCTTCTTCATTGCGCGCTCCTCCCTCCCGATAATATCTGCTCTGAATTTCAAACAAATCCGCATAACACCCATTTTGGGCGATTAGCTCCTCGTGCGTTCCCTCCTGCACAATACGGCCCTGCGCGATCACCAGGATACGGTCGCAAAACCTTGTGGAGGCAAGGCGATGGGAAATAAAGAGCGCCATCCGGCCGTCCGTAAGCTCGCTGTACCTGTTATATATTTCACTCTCCGCAATGGGGTCAAGTGCGGAGGTTGGCTCATCCAGAACAATAATGGGTGCGTTTTTGTACAGGGCCCGGGCCAGCATTAGGCGCTGCAATTCCCCTCCTGACAGATCAATGCCGTCCTCAAACACTCTTCCTATGTGCGTCCCCGCCCCTTTGGGCAGTCCGCCTATTTTCTTTGCAAGACCCGCCTGGCGGATACATCTGTCCAGCAGCGTCTTGTCTATCTTTTCATCGGTCTGCGCAATATTTTCAGCTATGGTCACGTCAAGAACCGAAAAATCCTGGAACACTGCGGAAAAAAGCCTGTAATAGTCCCGCCGGTTGTACGTCCTGATATCGGTACGATTTAACAGCACCTTCCCTTCCGTGGGATCCAGAAAACCGCAGATCAGCTTAATCAATGTGGTTTTTCCGGCACCGTTCACTCCCACAATGGCCAGCTTTTCCCCAGGCCTGATCCTCAGGCTGATATGGGAGAGCGTATCCTTTTCCGCCTCCGGATAGCGGAAGGACACGTCCCGCAGCTCAATCTCATAGGAAAGATTCAGATCCGGGGCTAAAGGCACCCCTTCCTCCATTCTAAAGGTCTCGGGATAATCCAGGAATTCCCGGACGGAACAGATATCGAGGCTCTGTCTGTGAAGGCCCGCAAGATCCTTCATAATCCTGCCTGTTCCGGCGGTAAAAACATTTACCGTGCTAAAG
Organism: uncultured Lachnospiraceae bacterium; assembly: GCA_910586025.1. GTDB lineage: Bacteria > Bacillota > Clostridia > Lachnospirales > Lachnospiraceae > Suilimivivens. The sequence goes on along the minus strand of CAJUIO010000095.1, from coordinate 10,094 downwards.
TACAGCACAAACAAAGCGGCGGACATCTCTCCACTGCCCACTGCCCTGATCAGGAAAAAATACACAATCCCGTTTCTCATAAAGGCAAGTATTACGTCTGCCAGACTTCCCCAGATGCAGACGCATTCCCTGCGGGCCGCAAAGCTTTGGTAAAGCTGCAGCATCCTCTCATATACATCCTCAATCCAGTCACGCATCCCAAAAATACGGACATCCTTTGCAAGCGTATAATCTCTGGATCTTTCACTGAGATAATTCATACGGCGGGAATATTCCGCCTCCTCATCCCTGTGACGATATCCCCAGCCGTCCAGATAATTGCTCACGGAAAAGCTGACAATGGAGGTGACCAGGACAGCCGTGATCATGAGCGGATTAAGAGCCGCAAGCAAAGAGAAGGAAACAAGGAATTGCGCAATGTTTTTCAGCAGATCCGTCAGTGTCGTCCAGACAGCCTCCGTGGCAGCCGTATTGCTGGTTACAAGCATAGATGCCTTATCCATTTTCCTGCGCACCTTCTGATCCTCAAGATCGGGAACCGACATGGTCAGCGCCTTATTCTGAATCATGGTTCCGATCGCAAGGCGAACCTCGATACGCCCAAACCGGGTGCAGGATGAAAAATACGCCCCGGCCGCACGAAACAGGATCAGCGCCCCCGTAAACAGAAGTATAACAACCGCAAGCTCCCCCGCAGAAGCCTTATCTTCAACGGCTCCCAGCACGGACGGTGTCATAAAAAGCTGCGTAAGGCCAAGCAGAATTTCTGAAAAAGTCATCGCCAGCGCAAAGCAAATCACACTGCGGCGCTCCCTCCACGCCAGCGATATCATAAATGCAAGGTTTCCTCCCAAGCTATAACCAGACCTTTGCTTCATAAATTTTTCCGGCCCTCCTCCTTATTTCCTGCGAATCAGATGCCACAAAGATAATCCTCTCCGGATCGTTCAACAGCCCCGCGGCCAGCGCCTTTTCCGTCTTTTTGTCAACGTCATCCGACAGGCCGTCCAGAAAAAGAATCTCTCCGCCACCGTAAAGAGCCCTTGCCAGGGCAATCCGCTTCCTCTGGCCTCCGGACAGACTGCCTCCCATTCTCCCCGCCTGTTTGCCGATCCCCTCCGGGAAACCGGCAATATCCTCCGCAAGATTCGCCCTCTCTACGGCCTCCCGGAATTTCTTCTCCTCAAAAGGATTCCCAAAGCAGATATTTTCCAGAATTGTCTCATCAAACAGCACGGGCCGGGCAGGCACGTAGGCGCACGAGCTTCCCGAAGCGCCATCCCGGCACGCCTGGAAAAGCCTCTGCAGAATCAGGCTCCTCTCGCTTCCTCTGCCGCCTGTAATCAGAATCACTTCTCCCTTTTTCACTCCCGCCATAAAGCTCTCCGGATCGGTGCCGTCCTGTCTCATGGCGGCATCCTGCTGCCGGAAAATACGTTCCAGGGATATGTCCGCCTGTCTTTTTCTCCGAATCAGTCTCCCGACCGCATTCGGAAGGGAAGCCAGAAATACATAGTAATATTCAAACATGACAAACTCGCCCACGGAAAACCGGCCTGACAGATACAGAGGAATGGCAGCAAGAAGGATGATGCCCAGCACGAGGCCGGAAGCGTTCCCGCTGGCAGCGCCGAGCGCCTTATCCAGCACCCGGTCTCTTCTCTCCATTCCGGAGCGTATCCGGCACTTTTCCGCAAAAATTTCCGCCAGCTGCCGCTCCCCCACGGAGAGCCTGAAATATTCCGTATTCCGCAGGACATTTTCCAAAAACTCCGTCACAATCCCCGTGGAGCTGCGGGCATCCCTGCGAAATTTTACGATCCATCTGTCCAGGGAGCGGACCAGGGCCGTAATCCCAAAAGCAGGAATCAGGCTGATCAGGGCAAACAGCGGGTTGATCCCAAGCATTACCACGAGGATTGCCATGCTGAGAACAATTCCCGGAAGCTGTCGGTAATAATCCATCATATACTCCGTCACATCCTCACATTCATTCCGGAACAGGCTGACACTCTCCCCAAAGCCCCGCAGCTGCTCCTCACCCATCCTTTCACTCAGAATTTCCCATAGAAGACCTGACTTTATTTTTCTGTCAAAACGCATCCGCACTCTGGCCGTCATGGCGGAATTGACCTGCTTCACACAATTGATCAGAAGAGGCATGGCCACATTCAGCAGTATCAGCAGCCTAAGGGAAGTGATTCCCAGCGTGCCTTCCCGCCCTTCCAGAAGATTAAAGATGTCCTTTTTCACCAGACCGCTGACAAGGAAGCTGACGGTATACGCAATCGTGTCCACGACAATGACAGCGCCGTAAAAGGCTCTCTCTCCCCGCAGAATTTTTCTGTATATTTCCTTCTTATGCTCCATCAGATCTCTCCCTCCATAATTTGAACAGTCCTTCCCTCCTCCATACATATCCTGCCGGTTATCTTCATCCTGCTCCTTTTGCGGTGAGACACCATGAACACCGTGGTTTCCTCCGGCAGACGGGTTATCACCTGGTCAATGATCTCTATAGTATCCTCATGAATGGCCGCATCAAATTCATCCACCAGCAAAATCCCCGGCCTTTTGAGAACCGCACCCGCCCATGCCAGGAGCTGGGCCTCGTCCCGGGAAACGCCACCGGGCCCTATCAGCGCATGTATTCCTCCCTGCCGCCGGAGCCATTGGTCGAGGTGAACCGCCGCAAGCGCCCTCTCCGCCTCTTCATCCGTAAACCTTTCGTCAAACCGGGTGACATTGTTTTTTATCGTATCCTCCAGAATCGGATTTGTCTGCAGTATATAATAGAAGAAACCACGATAGGCATCTTCTGAATATGCATCCGCCGGCTGACCTCCAATCCAGATCCTTCCCTGATCGGGCATGTAAAATCCTGCAAGAAGCTGCAAAATCGTGCTTTTTCCGCTCCCTGTCCTGCCTTCTATCAGGATACGTTCTCCCTTCCCTGCCTGAAAGCTCACATCCCGAAGGACAGGCTCGCCCGGAACGTAGGCAAAGCTCACGCTGTCAAACCGGATGCTCCCGTCTTCCATCTGACTTATCCCGCCACAGCTTCTTTCCCTTTGCCCTTCCCCGTAGACCTCATTGATACGGTTAAGCGCGGCGATCACACCGGGCATCTTGGAAAACTCCTCTTTCAGGATGGCAAAAGGCGTATTCAGCAGTCCCACATAGCTCAGAATCAGATAGACCGTTCCGAGCGTGATTTCCCCCTTTTGTAAAAAGTATACTCCAAGCAGCAAAACAGCGCCCTCCGCCACATTCAGAAGGGAATAAAAGACGGTTGACGGCAGGTTTCCCCAAAAGGATGCCTTCTCATAGCTTTGGGCCAGCGCCCGGAATTCCTTTTCCAGTCTTTCCCTGGCATATTCCTCCTTCCGGCCTCCCCGGATATCCATACAGGCAGCCACATCCTGTGAAAACTCTCCCAGCACCCTTGTCTGCGCCCCTCTCGCTTCCCTCCACATCCCGGCAATCACTGTCTGGGAGCGCAGAAACAAAAACAGGATTCCCGCCGCCAGAACCAGCAGGAAAAAACCAAGAGCGGGAAACTGCCGGAAAAAGACCGCAACAACTCCCGCCACCATCAAAAGACTTCCCGCCATATCAATCAGCATGGTGGAAAAAAATCCTGTCAGAAGGTTAATATCCCCCTCCACTCTTTCCAGAAAATATCCTTCCTTCACGGTCTTGTGGCGCTGAACGTCAAAGGAGCAGATCCGTCCAAACAGATCCACCCTCAAAAGATCGCACAGCTCCCACCCCGCCTTTTCGCCAAGCCAGCTGTTCAGGACACTTACTCCGCCCTTTAAGAGAACGGCCAGACAATATCCCAGAGCGCACAGCACAAGCCATTTTGTCCCCCTGTTTCCCAGACCGTCGATAAAGCTGCGCATCACCTCAGGCACAAGCAGGGAAAGAACGGTTTCGCATATCAGAATCAGCGCAAGGGACGCAAACAGAATACGGCGCTCACAAAGCTTCTTTCTTATAACCTTCCATATAATCTTGAAATCCATGTCCTTACCTCCCTGTATTACTATTTTACCGGGCAGCCAGCTCCTTTTTCAATATACCAAATGGTTCGGTAATGTTTCAGATATACTAAGAGCCGGCACATTGCGATTATTGACCACAATACGCCGGCTCCCTGTAAATTCCACAGTAAACATTCGTCAACTATAATATACTATTTTCCGGATCGTGTGAACGGAAAGGCAGTATTTCTCAGCAATCGCTTCCACCGCCCGGCCTCCCCGGTACTCCTCCATGATCCTCTGATTTCTCTGGCGCAGCTCCTCCCGATAACCGGATAATTCTCCCCAGCACTTTTTCTGCTCCTGAACAGCAGGAATATAGAGATATCCGCCCTGGATATATTCCTGAAGCTCACTGACCAGCTCTTTGGGAAGAAGCGCCCTGGCATTTACATATTTCATACAGGCTTCCTCCTTACTTATGATCTCCAAGAGACAAAGCCTGCGGTTTCCGTAAGTGACTAGTTCCCCGGTATACCGTAACACTCCATGCAAAGGTCACTTACCACAGGCTCTGCATGGAGTAAGCCTTGACTGCATACGCTGCTCATTCCCATAAAATCACTCCCTCCGGTCTGCTTTCCGCATTATTTTATATTATACCATGTCCTTTTGATTTTTCCAATCCAAGGTTTACGCCTGGGACTGGCTTCTCACAAAAGCCTCCTCCGCCTCCCGAACAGCCTCCTCAAATCCGGCAAGCGCCGCAAAGGGTGCAAACTGCGCTGCCCGGACGGATCTGGGCATCTGAGGCCTTATCTGGGAAACATGGCGGGGAAGGCCTATAATATCATCATAACGCTGTCCGCCTCCCTCTGCGCCCCGCTTCTTACGTATAGCATTCTCTTCTTCAGAGCCGCCGCATTCACAAGCTTCCATCACCCTCTCCTTTCCGCTCACGCCCTATGGCCGCCGATCTGGCGGTTTCTCTCCACTGTCATGGCTCCATCCTCCAGATTCATCCCTCTCAGTATGGCGTTTTTCCCATACCGCTTCTTGATTTCCAGCATGGTCTCCTGTATCTTTCTCTCCCGCCTAAGCTCCGCCGCCTGGGCTTCCTTTAATCTGTCTCTTTCCTCATAATCTGTAAAAAGACTGAGCTGCTCAAAGACCTCCCGCCTGGATGCCGCACTCTCCTCCACCACATGATCGACATTCACACAGACCCTCCGGATCAAAAGATTTTTGTCCACGATTCTGTCGTACAGCCCGGTCACCGCGTCCAGAAGCTGCCTCGTGGAGGAGGTATGGCCTCCCAGGTTTGTCGTTCCATGGGCATGCTTTGGAACCCTTCTCCCATAATGATCCGTGGTGACGGGCCCTTTATAGCGTCTTCGGATCTCCGGGTCCGCAAGGCTCTCCACATCATATCCTATGGTAAGCGAGATCTGATCCGTCACCAAAGACTTATCCACCAGATCCAGCGCAAGAAGATCCGTCATCTCCCGCACGATCAGCCTTCCCTTCTCAAAGCCGTAGGGCTCCCTAAGCACCTGTCCGGAGCCAAAGCTGCTGGAATCCGGCTTGTAGGCCTTCACATCCGCAATCGTGCAGCTCTCCCAGCCCCAGGCATGGTCAATGAGCAGCTCGGCGTTGACGCCAAACAGCCGGTAGAGCAGATCCTCGTTGTAGTAATCTGCCTCTTTTCCCAGGGAGCACCTGGCCACATCTCCCATGGTCATCAGCCCGTTCTCCTCCAGCCTCCTGGCATACCCCCTCCCGATACGCCAGAAATCCGTGAGAGGCCTGTGGCTCCACAGCATCCTGCGGTAGGAGGTCTCATCCAGCTGCGCGATCCGCACCCCGTCCTCATCCGGGGTAACGTGCTTTGCCACAATATCCATGGCAACCTTGCACAGATAAAGATTCGATCCGATTCCGGCCGTGGCAGTGATACCCGTTAATTCCAGCACCTCCTGTATCATCCTCTTTGCAAGCTCACGGGCCGTCAGGCGGTATGCGCCGAGATAATCCGTCACATCCATAAAGACCTCGTCTATGGAATAGATATGGATATCCTCGGGAGCCACATATTTCAGATAAATCCTGTAGATGTTCGTGCTGTATCTGATATACAGAGACATCCTCGGCGTGGCCGCAATATAGGATACGGACAGCTCCGGATGCTCCTGCAATTCCTTTGCGTCACAGGAAGAACCTGTAAAGCCGCGTCCCGGCGCTTTCGCTCTGCGTTCGGCATTCACCTCTCCTACCCGCTGAACCACCTCGAACAGTCTGGCGCGCCCCGGAATCCCGTAAGCCTTCAGGGACGGAGATACGGCAAGGCAGATGGTCTTCTCGGTGCGGCTCGTATCAGCCACCACCAGATTCACGGAAAGCGGGTCAAGGCCCCTCTCCACCGCCTCCACGGAGGCATAAAAGGACTTCAGATCAATCGCAATAAATTCACGTTCCTTATCTCCCATTTTCCCACGCCTCCTTTCCCTGTCTGTTCCCCTTATCCGCCCATGCTTTTTGATAACATTATATCAGAACTCATGTTCGATTTCAATCCTCTTTTTTATTGTCCGCAAACAGCTTCTTGACACCCCCGCCAGGTCATTATAAGCTTATTAAAAAATATAAGTCCGGGAATTCGGAAAATCGGAGGTAAGATCATGGAACACAGCAGGCTTTTGGAGCTTCTTGGGGAAATGTCCTTAGAAGAGAAAATCAATCAGCTGTTTCAGGGAAACAGCATGTTTTACGAGGAGGACGGCATTGCCACAGGCCCGGCTTCCCAGCAGGGCTTTACGGAAAAAACCATCCGGGAGACCGGAACCGTCCTGGGAATCATAGGTGCGGCAAAGGTCAAAAAGATCCAGAAGGAACATATGGAGAACCATCCCCACCATATTCCTCTGGTATTTATGGCGGACATTATCAACGGCTGCAGAACCGTTTTTCCCATTCCCCTGGCACAGGGTGCGGCCTTTAACCCCGAGCTGGCAAAAACAGGTGCGGAAGTAGCCGCAAGGGAAGCCTCGGCCTCAGGTATCCAGGTCACCTTCTCCCCCATGGCTGACCTGGTGAGAGATGCCAGATGGGGCCGGGTCATGGAATCCACCGGCGAGGACACCTATTTAAACAGCCGTTATGCGGAGGCTCTCGTCAGAGGCTACCAGGGCGACGACCCAAAGCAGCCCGGAAAAATAGGAGCCTGCGTCAAGCACTTTGCAGGCTACGGCGCACCCACCGCAGGCCGGGATTACAACAACGCAGAGCTCTCGGAGCGGACTCTCCGGGATGATTATCTGCCCGCCTATGCGGCTGCCGTGAAGGCGGGCGCCCTGATGGCCATGACCTCCTTCAACACCTTGAACCGAATCCCCTCCTCCGCCAACAGGTGGCTGCTTCGGCAGGTTCTCCGGGAAGAGATGGGCTTTGACGGAGCGCTGATCTCCGACTGGGCCGCTATCGAGGAGATTATGAATCACGGTATGGCAGCGGACCGCAGGGAAGCCGCAAAATTGGCTCTGGAGGCCGGCACGGATATCGACATGATGACCACCTGCTATTCCAATCATCTCAAGGAGCTGATCGAGAGCGGCGAGCTTTCGGAAGCTCTGCTGGATACGTCGGTGCTGCGGGTTCTGGAGCTGAAAAACCGTCTGGGCCTGTTTGAAAATCCTTATAAGGATGCGGACGAGGAGGCGGAAAAGAGACTGATCCTGTGTCAGGAGCATCGGGAAAAGGCCAAAAACGCCGCAAAGGAAACCTTTGTGCTTTTGGAAAATAACGGAATCCTGCCTCTGAAAAGGGAAGAAAAAACAGCCTTTATCGGTCCCTATGTGGAGGAAAAATCCATGCTCGGCGCATGGAGCATCTTTGCGGATCCGGAGGATACCGTCACCATAAGAGAAGGGGTCACTTCTTACGGCGCTAACGCTCTCTTTGCCTCCGGCTGCAGCGTCCTGGACCCCCAGACCTCTATCATGGGGATGAGCGAGCTTTACAAAAATGCCAAAACCCAGACCGATTTGGACGAGCTCTTAGGGGAGGCAGTTGACACCGCCCTTCGGGCGGACAAGGTGGTGCTGTGTATCGGCGAGCATGTGGCGCAGTCCGGGGAAGCCGCAAGCCGGGGCGATATCACCATCCCTGAATGTCAGAAAAAGCTGCTCCGGGAGGTGGCGAGGGTCAACAAGAATCTTGTGGCGGTCCTCTTTAACGGCCGCCCCCTTGACATCCGTGAGATCAAATCGCTGGCAAAGGCCATACTGGTGGTATGGATGCCGGGAACCGAGGGCGGAAACGCCATCACGGAGGTGCTCTACGGCAAGACCTCTCCCAGCGGAAAGCTTCCCATGAGCTTTCCCTGCTGCGTGGGGCAGGTTCCTGTTTTTTACAATGAGTTTAAGACGGGACGGCCCAATGACGCTCAGTCCAAGAACCGCTTCCTCTCACGGTATCTGGACATTCCCAACGAGCCTTTATACCCCTTTGGCTACGGTCTGTCCTACACCGGCTTCACCATCTCCCCCGTGCGGCTCGATGGCAATACGCTGACTCAGGAAGGGACGCTTACCGCCTCCGTGACCGTAAAGAACACCGGAAAACGCCGGGGTGCGGAAACTGTCCAGCTCTATATCCGGGATGATGCGGGAAGCGTGGTGAGACCCGTGCGGGAGCTGCGGGGTTTTCAGAAGCTGTGGCTTGAGCCGGAAGAAGAAAGGGAAATCCGCTTTGAAATCACCGCGGAGCTGCTGAAATTCCATGACATTCACATGAAATACCAGGCGGAGCCGGGAAGCTTTACCGTCTTCATCGGAAACGACAGCCGGACACAGAACCAGGCCGCCTTTACGCTTCTGTAACAGCAGCATGTGCATAAGCTTCCTTTAACGGAAAATGCCGCATCCGGAACAGACCGTCACGGATGCGGCATTTTTAATCCGGTAAACCCTTTAGTCCGTACCAGACTTTTGTTTTCCCATACAGATTTGCCAGGCTTCCCGTCACCACCAGACGAAGCTCATTTTTCCCCTCTTTCAGGAGGCCTCCGATCTCGAACCGCTGAGGCGGCCAGAACTCCACGCCTGCAGACACACCGTTTACATACAGCTGTGCCATTTCCTCGGCTTGCACCTCCAGACAGATTTTTCTCCCGCTTTCCTCCGTTCCCGGAGACCCGGTCATCTGCGGATCCCAGCAGACCTCCGCCCGATACTCCTTTTCCACCCGGGATTCATCCTCACGAACCAGACTGGACCGGGGTTCGAAAGGCAGCGCATCCTGTGTCCGCTCCGGAAGCGCATCATACTCCTTGGCGCTGCAGCCAAAAATCAGGACGCTTCCCCTGTGAGGAAGTCTAAGCAAAAAGCACGGGCCCGATGACGTTTTTTCCGCCTGCAGGCGGAAAGTCCTCCCGCTCCAGAGATCGTATGAGGCCAAAAAACCGAAGGCATCCCCGTCCGGAATCGTCACCAGCGTCTCCAGCGCCTCTTCCCCCTCGTTTACGAAAAAGCAGCATTCTCTCTCAAGACGTGTAAATCTCGCCACCCTCAGGGAAGGTGCGGCAGGATCACAGATACAGTCCGGTAAAATCCTGTCAACAGGCACATGCTTCACCGCCGGAAACCGCTTTTCCTCTCCAAGCACATACCGGAAGCTCTGCCCCCTGTAATGCAGCGCTCCATCCTTTTCCCGACAGTCCCTCCACAGACTCTCAGGAATATATTGAAAGCCGATGTGTCTTCTCATCAGTTCAGCCGCCATGCAGGGCTTCAAATCCCTGTCCCTGCATGGCAGAGCTGTCTTTGCGTAAAGCCGGATATCCGTCATGAGCGCCGAAACCCTGTGCATATAAACCGACCATTTTTCGTAATAAGGCCACCAGCTGCTGTTCGGTCCCACATCCGGCGGACGCTCCTGCTTGCGTTTTCCCGCAATGCTGTAGTCAACAACCCCGCAGCAAGCTGACGGGGTATTGACCCCTGCGGCAGTCGCCAAATGTGCATGCAAGCATGCCCGCTTGGCTCGTTGCCCGCAGGAATAAAACGCATGGGGAATAAAGAGGTTCACGCCCCGCACTGCCAGCCAGTCTAT
>CAJUIO010000094.1 GCA_910586025.1 uncultured Lachnospiraceae bacterium | reverse complement strand
AATAAAACGCATGGGGAATAAAGAGGTTCACGCCCCGCACTGCCAGCCAGTCTATGTACCATTTCATATCACCGCCCGAAAACTGCCATGGATTGCCGTTCCGGTTACAGGCCCCAAAGCATTCGTTGGAATTTCTCCGTCTGCCAAGAAGGCGGGCCGCATCAGCGCTGCATTTCGCCATCACCGTATCCATGCCCGTATCGAACGGCTTTTCCGGAGCCACCCAGCGCAAAGCAAGATCCTGCCCCGGTACATGAAAATACTTCTGCGCCTCTATATCATCGCTCTGATGCGGATGTCCCATCAGGGCAATCCCGTGATCCTTGCACCACTGAGACAGGCATCCGTAATAAACCTTCTCCTCCCGCTCCCGGATCAAGCGTCTGTAAAGTCCGGTGTCTTCGTTTTCTTTGCCCTCAAAGAGTTCAAGAAGGCCGGAAAGCCTTCCTCCCGCCGCCGTGTAGCAGGCTTCAAATCCCTTCGTCCAGGGCAGCATATCCCGCACATTCCGTCCCAGAATACTTGGCTCATCTGTAAAAATTCCGATGATTGTGGTTCCAAACCACTCCCCCAGCTCCCGGTAATAGGCCTCATGGGTAAGCTGCAGGAACTTTTCCACCGCCTCCGGATTTAAAATATCTGCCGAAGCGGGTGCGCCGGTCTGTCCGTCATCCTCTCCCCAGTGAATTCCCCGTATAGTCCCGCCGCTTTTTCGGACCGCCAGCTTCCACTCTCCCCCGTCCCAGACAAGCCCGTCATCCGCCTGCACGCTCTTAACCCTTACAATTCCCCTGCTGGCAAAATCCGGATTGTCCCTGACAACCTGGCCACCCGCCGCACCTGAGGGGTACATCCCCTCGTCATAGAGCACTACCTTCATATTAAGCTCCGCCGCCCCGCGCACCGCCGTCCGGATGTAGGAAAAGAACGTCCCGGACAGATAGCCGATTCTTTTTGCCATTCCGATCCTGGGATGAAGCACGACCCCGTATACCCCATGTGCGCAAAAATCACGAAGCTGCCGCCTGATCTCCTCCTTTTTCAGATCCCCGTTCAGAAACCAGAAGGGGATCGGCGTAAACTCTCTGGGCGGCTGATTCAGCATTTCAATCAGTTCCATTTTATTTCTCCTTCAAATATCCTGCCTCTCTCCTGAATCTGGCAGGAGTGATGCCGGTTACCTTTTTGAACTGGCGGTAGAAGTGCACCTCACTGGAATATCCGCAGAACTCCGCCACCTGCTCTATGGTAAGGCTGCTGGTCAAAAGCGTGTATTCAGCCTGTTCAATCCGCATCTGAATCAGATCGTGATGAAAAGAGACGCCGAAATGCTTTTTGTACAGATACTGAAAGTAGGATGCGCTGATCCCCAGCCTGCCGGAAAGCTCTTCTATGGAATGCGGCTGCGAAAAATGATTCCGAACGTCTAAACGCACCATCTGAAGTCCGTCATAATAAGCAGATTCCGCCTCTGTGGTATCCCCGGCCTGCCAGGCTGCAAATAGATGATTGAAAAGCAGGCCAAAAAGAGAATCCATGTTTTCCTGCGCATAGTCAGGATGACCGTAGGAAAGCTCCCAGAGGATCTGACGGATGCAAAAGGTGTAAAGTTCCATATTACCGACGGAAAACGGCGTGTTCGCCATCCTGCGGATCCGCTGTGTGAGGGAAGATTCCGAAACCGTAAAATGGAGCCAGTCATCCACATAATCTCCATCCGGCTTTCCATAATAGTAGGCGGTTCCGGGAGCGACGATAAGCGCACTGCCGGGCCGGACCGTATAAGCATATCCGTCAAGCTGAAATTCTCCTCCCGAGCGTATGATCAGAAGAACATAATTGGAAAGCCCGTCCGGGCGGGACATCAGATACGGACTTGGGTGTCTGGATTGGTAGCCTCCCATGATGGCTTTTGGCATAGAGGATCCCTCATTTCAAAATAGTAGAAAAGGTTAGTTTTTGCGTATTATAGGGTATTAAATTTTATCTGTCAATACAGTATCCTTTTATTAAGTTGTTATATGCCTGAGGGAAATCACCCGGCCCGCTGCCTGCGGGAGTCAAATTGGCATAGCTTCGGAAAGGAGAGCAATGATGCAGTTAAACGAACAGCAGACAAAATGGGCAATGGAAACTCTGGAAAGGGTCTCGCATAAGCTGGAAAAGGTCAGTGAACGGTCAAAGAATAAAATCCCCTACACTACCGTGGACGGGATTCACGATGACTGGTCCGGCAGGGAAAAAATCGGCTGGTGGACTAACGGCTTCTGGGGAGGCATGATGTGGCAGATGTATGCCCTTACGGGAAAGGAATTCTATAAGGAAATTGCACAGGACAACGAGAAAAAGCTGGATGCGGTTCTGATGGACTATGACAAGCTGGATCACGACAACGGCTTCAAGTGGCTTCCCACTGCGGTTGCCGATTACCGCATGACAGGGAATAAGGCCTCCCGCAACCGGGGGCTTCTGGCAGCCGCCAATCTGGCCGGGCGCTACAACAGCGCAGGACGCTTTATCCGGGCCTGGAACAACTGGGACGGCGAGCATGACCGCACAGGCTGGGCCATCATCGACTGTATGATGAATCTGCCTCTGCTCTACTGGGCAAGCGAGGAGCTTAAGGATCCCCGATTCGCTCAGATTGCGGTAAGCCACGCCAACACGGCCAGGGATTGCTTTGTACGGGGAGACGGCTCCGTCAATCATATTGTGTCCTTTGATCCCGCTGGCGGCGGAATGATCGAAAGCTTCGGGGGCCAGGGCTATGCGGTTGGCTCCTCCTGGACCAGAGGACAGAGCTGGGGACTCTACGGCTTCACCCTGAGCTATCTGCACACAGGGGACACATCCTTCCTGGAAACCGCGGAAAGGATCGCCGGCTACTTTATGGCAAACATACCGGAAAGCGGTCTGATTCCCGTGGATTTCCGGCAGCCTGCGGATGTATCCTTAGAGGATTCCACGGCGGCGGCCATTGCGGCCTGCGGTCTGATCGAGCTGTCCAGGCAGAAGGTGGGCGAATCAGGCAGCATTTACCTGAATGCCGCCCTCAAAATGCTTACGGCGCTCACCGAAAAGAGCTTTAACTGGAACGAGGACGAGGACAATCTGCTGACCAAGTGCACGGCGGCCTATCACGATAAGGAGCATGAATTCTCCATAATCTACGGGGATTACTATTTCCTTGAGGCAATGATGAAGCTCGCCGGCAGGGAGCTGTTTATCTGGTAAAAGCTGCAGCCAGGGCCGGCCCATGTTATCGGGCCGGCCCTGGCATTCTGATCACGGGTTATGAACCGCACCGTATCGGGAGCCACTGCATAAATACCGGAAGCCACTGATCCCAGAAGTCAAAGTCGTGAAGCCCGCAGCTTTCCATAAACACACAGTCGTAAGGATTATCCAGCTTTTTCATCCATTCAAACATCTCCCGCTCCGTGGAAATCGTCCCGTCGCACGTGCCGCAGCATCCGAAGACCTTAGGCAGCGGCTTGCCGCTCTCGGAAGCCTTCTTCGCCAGATAGACCATATCATGTTCCGTGCCGTGAACCTTGGAAAGATCCCATTCCCCGAAAACCAGCTCCCTGATCAGATTCAGAGGATGCCTGGGATCCGCACCCGGTTCCATGACCGGCATCAGGTCGATAAAGCTGGCGGATGAGAAGATACCCATGGCCGCATACCTCTCCGGCAGGGTAAACCCGGCCTTCATAGTTCCGAAGCCGCCCATGCTCATACCCGCAATAAAATTGTCCTCCCGTTCATTGGAGATAGGGAACATCCTGCCCACAATCCGGGGAAGCTCCTCGGTAATATAGTCAAAATATCTGCCGCCGTCCGTGTTGGTATAAAAGCTGATATCCGCACTGGGAAGAACAGCGGCGATCCCCGCCTTGTTCACATATCTTTCCAGGGAGGTTTGGCGCTGCCAGACCGTATAGTCGTCCGTCGCCCCATGCAAAACCCACAGCACCGGATATTTCCCCTGAGCGTTTTTCTTTCCCTTGCCGGGATCCGGAAGGATCACATACAGCTCGGTCATACGCGTCAGACATTGAGAATAAATTTCCATTTCTAATAATGCCATCTCTATACCTCCTTTTCCTGAGGAAGCTCCTCAACAAAGCGTTTGATCCATCTATCCCAGAATTCCCATGTATGAGCGCCCTCTTCCTCGTGAAATTCGTACTGATAAGGATTTCCGGGAAAGCTTTCCATGAATTCCTTCAGTCCAAGTCCCACAGGATAAGCGTGGTCGGAGGTTCCCACCGCATGGAAAACCTTCGGCAAAGGCTTCCTTTCCTCCACATTTTTCCTGATGAACATCAGGGTATCATATTCGGTTCCTTTCAGCTCGCCGGTATCCTCCACTCCGAAGTTGATCATATTCACTGACTTTTTCCCGCCGGGAGGCACAGGCCCTCCCGCCGCCTTGTCCCGCAGATGCTCCAGCGGAATGATGCTGCTGGCAGACAGAACTCCGATCACCCCATATTTGTCAGGATTGCGCATCCCGATATAGAGCGCCCCGCTGCCACCCAGGGAAAGACCGGCGATATAATTCTTTTCCCTCCTCCGGGACAGCGCCGAGAAAAAATGATGGCAGATCTCTGGCAGCTCTCCGGAGAGAAAATCATAGTAATTCCCGCCGTATTTCATATTACAGTACCTGCTGTAGCCCGCACAGGGCATAATCACCGCAATACGTTTCGCCAAGGCATAGCGCTCGATGGACGTATTCTTGATCCAGTCATTCTCATTTCCGCCGCCCCCGTGCAGAAGCCACAGCACGGGAATCTCCTCTCCCTCCTCGATATCCTGAGGAAGAATGACATTCATGGTACTCATCATCAGGATCACATTGGAAAAATAGTGTACTCTCAGTATAGCCATAAAAGCCCCTCCTATCGGTTGTTGTATCGATCCAGAGCGGCCTGATGCAGCTCGATTGCCCTGTCGATATTCATATCCTTTATCTGTTTCACAAAGCCGTCCCACTCATCCATGGAAAGCTGTCCTGTTATAAATTTGGGAATGGATTCCTTTACATACGTGTCTATATCCGCCATAATGGACGAATTTTCACTTCCCTCCTCACTGCTCAGCTCCACACCGGACGGCATGACATAATCCGCAGATGCAGATGCCCATACCTCGCAGGAATCCAGAAGGTAATTATCCACGTTCTGATACGCTTTGGAGTAATCCCTGACACCGGGCCCCATCTCCCAGGTATATGCGCTGATCATGGTAGGGAGATCATACTGCTCATTATACAGGAAATGATCCGTCAGCCAGGGCTGTCCCTCCTTCAGCGTATAATTCTCTTCCTTTCCGTAATTGACTACAAGGCTTCCCTCCTTGGTATACATCCAGTCCAGCAGCTTTACGGCAATTTCCGGATATTTGCAGGTCGTGGTGACAGCCCAGGGATTATAAAGCACTGATGTGGTACAGCGGTACTGAGTTTCGTCTGAGGGATCCTTTACCGGCGGTTTCACTGGCGCAAAGTCCAGGTTTTCATCATCGGTCGCCTTAAACAGAACGCAATATCCGTTCCGGGACGAAGCCCAGCTGGTCTCACCGGCTCCCACCCGGTTCTCCGCCACATAATCTCCGGGAAGCTGGTGACCTACTTCATTTGATACAAAATCCGGGTCAATCAGCCCTTCCGCATACCACTGACGCATCATCTCCACATATTCCCTCATTCCCTCTTCCACAAACCCGTATCTGACGGTTCCGTCCACCTGATAAAAATCCTTTACCACGCCGAATGCCGACAGGAACTCATTGTTTACCATAATTCCGTCTCCGGGTATCATCAGAGGGGCATCCGCATTTTTCTGCTCCTTGAACGCCGTCAGCAATGCATGCCAGTCATCCAGCGTCACGGGTGCCGGAATATTCAGCTCATCCGCCCAGTCCTTCCGGTAGGTCAAACCGCACCAGGGCTCCTCCTCCGTGTCCGCAACCGTGTACATAGCCCAGATTACTCCGTTGTCGGTAATGGTGTTCTTCTCATACTCCCCGCCTCTTTCCCGTATTGCCTTATAATTCGGCGCATACCGGTCAATCAGGTCATTGAGCTGTAAAAGCACTCCCTCCTTCACACCGTTCTCACCGCCTCCCGGATAGGACAGCGCAGCGTTCGCCCCATAGTCGAAGCGGATAATATCCGGCCACTCGTCAGAAGCGAGTAAAAGCTGGAGCGCTGTCTCCTCCTCGCCCATGGGCGGATGAATGAATTTCAGATTCACACCCGTCTTTTCCCGGACAAGCTCCACGACTTCGTTATCCTCCATGGTCTCGATGATCGTGTTGGCAAAAGGCATCCAGACCGTCAGGGTAATTTCCTCCTCAAGAGGAAACGTAATCTCCTTTTCCTCCTCCACAGGATTCTTTGACGGATTCCTGGTCTGTCCCTGATCCGCACCTTCCGTCTGTCCCTGATCCGGAGAACCGCATGCGGTCATTCCCAGCATTATGCTGACTACAAGCAACAATACTAACATTTTCTTCATGACTTTACCTCCCTGGTACATTACTTTTTTGCTTCGTTATAATATCGTTTTTGTATCGTTACAAAATTTAGTTATAATCACCCCTCTCTCTTCGTCCCTCCGTTATGCCTGTGCGATATCCGACACCTTTCCAGTGGAGCTTCTCACGATCAGAGAGGGATCCCATTTCCTGTAATAGGGCTTCAATTCCCCGCTCTCCTGACATTCATAAATATAGTTTACACAGTCCACGATCATTTCATGCACCGGCTGGCGGACCGTTGTCAGCCCATATTCCTCATTTCTCCCCATATCCACATCATCAAAGCCTGCCACCGATATATCCTCCGGCACGCGGATCCCATGCTCTCTGAGATAATCGATCGCCCCCCAGGCAATCTTGTCGCTTGCCGCAACCATGGCCGTAGGCCATTCCCCGCCGCCAATGAGCTGATCCAGCGCCTTATAGATATCCTTGCGCTCATAGCCGGTATACACGGCCTTTTCGTAGGACAGACCGTGAGACCGGACAGCCTGCTCATAAGCGCTCCTGCGAAGATCCCCGGATAACGGATGCGTATCCTTTGCCGCCAGAAACAGAATTTTCTTATGCCCCATAGCCGCAAGATGGTCCACCTCCATACTTATACCAAGCTCGTCATTACAGTATATGTTTGCAAGATCATCCTCCACAATACCGCTGTCAAGAAAAACACAGGGGATTTTTCTGTCCCTCAAAAGCTTAACCTTCTCCTGCTGCTGTGTGGCAAACATGAATACAATACCGTCAAAATTGGCGTTTGCCAGATAATGCCTCAGCTCACCGGCATCCATATCCTGCGCCATACACAGGGAAAGCCATCCTGAATATTCCCGGAGGCACCCGCTCAGTTCCCCAATACACTGCATGATAAAGGGCTGCTGAAACAGAGCCTCCCGATCCTTATTAATCATAAATCCCACATTATTTGTAACTCCGGTTACAAGACTCTTTGCATTGGCATCCGGAACATAATTATACTTGTTGGCGATCTCCATGATCTGCTTATGCTTCTCTTTTGTAAGGCGTCCGCTCTTATTCAGGACATAGGAAACCATACTGACGGAAACTCCCGCCTCCTGCGCTATATCCTTTAACGTTACTCTCATCCATTTCCCCTCTTTCTGTCTAGCTGCTGTCCGCTTCCCGTCCGGCCCGCTATTCCTTTAGTGATCCCACCATGATCCCGTTTACGAAGTATTTCTGCAAAAAAGGGTAGATACATATGATCGGCAGGATTGTCACGATAACCGTGCTGTACTGCACCAGGTACTTGTACAGATTCTGGCTCAGCGCTCCGGAGGTCACATCCGCTCCCGAGGTGACACTGGTGGTATTATTCTCCACCAGGATTTCCCGGACAACCAGCTGCAGCGGGAACAGCTTCCTGCTCTTCAAAAAGATCATGGCCTGGAACCAGGAGTTCCACTGCGCCACCGCACTAAACAGGACAATAGCCGCAATCGTAGGCTTTGACAGAGGTGCCGCGATCCTGCAAAAGCATGTGAAATGACCGGCTCCGTCCAATACCGCCGACTCATACAGGCTGTCGGAGATTCCCATCATGGCAGTGCGCATCAGAACAATGTTGAACACGGAAAGGCATCCCGGCACAATGACGGCAAGCGGCGTATCCAGCCATCCCAGCCCCTTCACCACCAGATAAAAGGGAATCAGCCCTCCGTTGAACATCATGGTAAAGGTTATGAAAACCATGATCGGCTTTTTCAGCAGAAAATTCCTTCTCGACAGCACATAACCTCCCATCATCGTCAGGAACACGCCAAGGGCCGTACTGCTTCCCACGTAAAAAACAGTGTTCATATAGCTTCTGGCAATCCTGGAATTGCCAAGCACAATCCCGTATCCCTTGAGCGTGGGTCTGCCAAGAGGCCAGGCCACCAGCCCCGTATGCACCTTGAGCAGGGCCGGATCCGATATGGATGAAAAAAAGACATGAACAACCGGCATCAGACAGACCGCCATCAGCAGACCCAAAAATATATAGTTTATCACCGAAAAAATCCGGTACGCCGCACTTCTCCTGTACATAGTTAGCCCTCCTAAAACAAACTGGTTTCCGTGACTTTTCTGGAGATTCTGTTTGCCGTAAGCAAAAGGATGGTGTTGATCACGGAATTGAACAGCCCGACCGCCGTACTGTAGCCAAAGTTGGCATCCGTAAGGCCCTTCCTGTATACAAAGCTCTGAATCACATCCGCAGTTTCCATTGTCATGGAATTGTATAACAGGATAACCTTTTCGAATCCCACGTTGAACAGTCCGCCCATCGCAAGGACCAGCATGATGATGACCGTAGGCGCAATTCCCGGCAGTGTCACGTGAATTGTCTGTTTCCATCTGCCCGCACCGTCTATGGCCGCCGCCTCATACAGCTCCTGATTGACTCCGGAAAGGGCCGCCAGATAGATAATGCTGTTAAAGCCCACATTTTTCCAGATATCCGATATCACATAGACAGGACGAAACAGTGCCGGATCCGCCAGAAGATTTCGCTTTTCTCCGCCAAGCGCCACTATGATCTGTGTGACAAAGCCATCAGAAGCGGTAAAGTTTTTAATCAGGCCGCAGATCACCACCATGGAAATGAAATATGGGAGATAACTGATAGTCTGTACCGCTTTTTTGTATGCTTTATTATATACCTCATTCAAAAGCAGCGCAAGAATTACCGGACAGGGGAATGCGAAAATCAGTGTCGCGGTGCCAAGCAGCAGCGTGTTGCCGATCAGCCTTCCGCAGTAGTAGCTGCCAAAAAAATCAGTGAAGTTTTTCAGCCCGATAAACGGGCTTTTCAGAATCCCCAGCGCCGGAGAAAACTTCTGAAACGCAATCACGATTCCGGCCATGGGAAGATAGCTGAATATCAGAAAGTATAAAAGCACAGGCAGGATCATCACATAAATCTGCCAGTTTTTAGTAAAATCCCGTTTTATCCGCAGTCCGAAGCTCTCCTTTGGAGTTTTTATCTTTTTTTCCATGCCGCTCCCATCTGCCCGCCTTTGCAGGCATATAATTTATGGTCTCGATCAATTTACCCGCATGGCAGGATCAGCATCGAGGCCGCCTCCCTGCCATGGTATACCGTATTTCTCGCAATCCGGAAGCCGTCGTCCGTCTCCGGTCTTTTTCCGGTATTCCTGTTGGCCTCAAATTTGGGAAAATCACTGTTTCTGATTTCCAGTCTGAGCCGATGTCCCTTTCTGAAAGTATGGACCAGATCGCTTACTTTCATTTCAAGCCGGTATATTTTTTCCGGCTCCAGAGGCCCGGAGTCCCAGGAATCCCGGTATCTGGCCCGCACAATACCGTCTCCTGCAAGTAATGTGCCGCCCTGGTCATCCACATCCACAAGCCATGCGATGAAATCCGTATCCGGCGCACTGGAAGAGACATGGAGGATAACCCTTGGAATCCCCCGGACACGGATATCCCGGTCCAGGATTCCGGATGTGTAAACAAGGATATCCTCCCTCTCCCGCGACTCCCCGCAGCAGCAGCCGTATCCTCCTCCCGGTGCCGGATTCTCCGGATCATACAGGCAGCTGTCACTCCCTGAGAGATATTCGGGCTGATCTGTCCTAAGCCTACCGTCTCCCCCTGCGGTATTGGCATGTCCCCGGCTTTCCAGATACCAGATCATACTTTCCATGCCGTCCGCTCTCCATTCCTCCAGCTCGGCAAACGTACCCTGACCGGGATCAAACAGACGAAAAGGCGCCTTTTTCTCCTGCGCTTTTCCTTTCAGCCATTTGTCAAACCACCGGAGAATCTCTCCCTCCACATGGAAATGGTTTTCCGGAATATGAAGCGCCGTCTCCCCCATGGACATGGGCTCTCCCGGTTTCCAGTTCCCGATGATCACTTCACTTTGCGCCGCATTTCCTTTTCCGCAGCGCCTGAGCGTATCTCCATGCTCTATCATGGTGTTGCGGGATGTCTCACTCCATCCGGCAAGCAGCAGTGCGGGAACCTCCAGCTGTCCCAGATCCATCAGCCGCCCCTCCCGTTTTATGATTTCCACATCATCATAGCAGGGCAGGGCAATATCAAAATAGTCCCTCACCAGAGGAAGAATTTCCCCAAGCTCCCTCATGGGAAGCTCCCCGGCAGGAAGGCCTGCCACAAGCTCGGCGTAGCTTTCCAGGTAACGTCTTGCGTCAGGAAGATACTTCTCCACCGTCTCCTTGGGGTAATGCCCCGAAAGCATCCGGCTCACCTCTCTTGCCAGACACCAGCCAATATGTGCATAATACATCGTCACGCCCCTGGCATCATTGTTCCTGTTGAGCGAGACATGTGTCTCAAAGGGACAGATCGCCTTTAAATGCGGCGGTTTCGCCGCAGCCGCCTGAAACTCCAGAAAGGCCGCAAAGAAATTTCCAAACATTCCCACATTTCCATCGCACCAGCTCTCACCAGCCAGCGCCTCCACGGTGTCGTAGGCATCCTGACGGTCCGCTGAAAACCGCATGAACTCACCCTCCGATTCCCCGATTCCCCGCACGTCCTGAACGTAAACTGCATAGCCGTTTCTGACATAAAACTCCGGATCAAAGATCCCCCAGCTTTTAGACAAGGTATCCTTCCTAAATACGGTCCTCATCAAAATGACCGGACAGGCCTCCCCCTGCTCCGGGAGGTACAAATTTCCTCGAAGCACGGCCTGGTCCCGCATCATGATTTCGTGATTATAGCATACTTTCATATTCCGCTTTTCTCTTTTTACCCTTATCCGCTCTCCCACACCCTCCGTCTCCTTTTCCGTCATGTCTGTCACGATATCTATCGTTCTTATATCGTTTTTGTAACGTTCTTAATTTTGATTATAAAGACGGCCTTGATATTTGTCAATCGACAGTATTAGACAAATGTCAGGGCCTGTTTTTAGTAAAATTGCTCAAACCTCAAATTATCCTCTTTTATGCTCAAAAATATCTAAAGGAATCCGCTCTCATCAAAATCCGGAATAAAGCTCTCCTTTGCCGTCTCCCCTTCCTGGATAAAAGCATTTTCTATTCCCAGAGAAAGGGCATAATCCACCACATCCTCGTATTCCCTCCTGGTTACACGGCGCAGCAGCTCCCTGCAGTTCTCCCCGCAGGAAAGCCGTCCCATAGGGGTATACTGGTTCATGAGGCTCAGGATCACCCTCTCTCCAAAGGCTTCGTGTACATATCGGATAACGGCTTTGGCATTTTTCCTGTGTCCCGGCAGCAGCAGGTGCCTTACGATCACTCCTCCCTTCATCATGCCTTTCTCATCAAAAAAAGGCTCTCCCGCCGTCTCCACCATGGCTGCGAGAGCTCCTTTTGCCGTCTCCGGGTAATCCGGCGCACCGGACAGTCTCCCCGCCAGCTCCCTCTCCATATATTTGAAGTCTGTAAGGAAAATGTCAACAATCCCCCGAAGCTTCCGGATAATACCCGCCTTTGCATACCCGCTGCAGTTATAGACAACAGGGATCTCAAGTCCCTGCCTCTTTGCCCTGTGAACCGCTTCCATAATCTCAAGCACATAATGATCCGGCGTCACCAGATTAATGTTCGCCGCGCCCGCTTGCTGCAAGGAAATAAAAAGGGCCGAAAGCTCCTCCACTGTGATCTGTTTCCCTTTCCCCGCTGCCGCTATCTCGAAATTCTGGCAGTACACACAGCGCAGGCTGCAGCCGGAAAAGAACACGGTGCCGGAGCCCGTCTCTCCCGAGATACAGGGCTCCTCCCACATATGGAGCGACGCTCTCGCCACAAGGATGCGGTTATCCGAAAGACAATATCCTGATTTCCCCTCCCTGCGCAGCGCCCCGCACTCTCTGGGGCAGAGATTACAGGGACTGTTCTGATATCCCTCAAGCCTCACTCATCCTCACTGTCCTCTCCGTATCTCTCGTTCCACTCGTCCCTTGGGATCGCCGTGATATTCCCCACATCATAATACACCTCGTAGAAGAGGTTGATCCAGTAATCCTTGTCGTTTGTCAGATCAGAATTATGAGCGTTGCTGTAGGGATTGCGGAAGGCCTCCCTGTAATTGGGAATCACCACGATCCCTTTTCCATCAGGATCCGCTTTTTCCGCCTGAATCAGGGCAATCCTCTCGTTTTCCTCCCGGTAGATTCTGGCCAGATTGACGAGATTTTCCACATAGGTAAAAAACAGCCACAGACAGAGAATGCCTGCAAGAGCGTATTTTGCCGCCCGCAGAAGCAGCTCCCTGTCAAAGGCATCCACGATTCCCTGAATACAGGCCGCCATCAGAAAAACGCCGGCCCCAAAGAACGCCCTGTTTTCCGGTGTGGGTGCGAGAACCAGCGCATAGGCCGTGGCTATGGCCCCCACGGCAAAGAGAACGCTTTCGTTGTTCCTTATCTCCCTCCAGCTTTTCAGCCTTTGCTGCAGCGCAAGCAGAACAAAGACCAGAAGGAGGAGAGCCAGAAGAACAAAAAACAGTTCCCTGACCGTGACTGTTATTTTGTAGGCCCTGGATAAAATTCCAACAAGACCCGTGTATCCGCCCGCAGACATGGTATCGCTTCTGCTTCTCACCCCCGGTGCCGAGACCATGCCCAGAATTCCGCAGCACATACCGGCCGCTCCCGTGATCATAAAGGGATAGACCGCCCTTTTCCCCTCCTTTCTCCTGTCAAAGAAAAAGCCAGCCGCAGACATCAGAACCAGAAGGAGGCCGCCGCCCGAGGTATTCTCGTTGCACCAGCCCGCAAGCACGCCGAAAAGAAACGCCCCCGCCGCAGTCAGCGCCGGGCGTTTTATCCCCTCCGCGCACTCAAGCAAATGACGGTAAAAGGTGAAAAATCCCAGAATAAAGACGCTTCCCCACAGATAGTTGCAGGATCCGCAGATCCAGAGCATGGTCTGGCCGAAATCCACGGTAAATTTCCACAAAAACGTGATGATGAGAAGCAGAACCAGAATATCATGCTTCTTTCTCCTGCGGATATTCTGATAGAGCAAAAGAATCAGGGCTCCGAACATCCCGCTGTTAACTACGTTAAAGACATGCTTGCTCACCGAAAGAGAGAGCCGGATGTTGAACTGGCCGATAATCCGTCCGCTGTTGGAGAGATATTCCCCGTACTGCTGCCTCACCAGATCCCACAGGGAATCCGCCAGCCTCACCTCATTCAGATACGCATAATCGTCCGACAGATACGGGGTCAGAAGATTGTAGGCGTACACCATAAGAACCGCCGCCCCCAGCAGCAGCCAGAAAATTATTCTTCTATGCTTTTCCAGATAATCCACCACAGCGATACCCTTTCCAGATAATTTTCTTACATTGTAGCAAACTGCCCTTTAGAATGCAAGACGCTAGTATTCTTCCCCGGAATATGCTATACTTAT
>CAJUIO010000093.1:3930-13991 GCA_910586025.1 uncultured Lachnospiraceae bacterium | reverse complement strand
AGGAGCAGATTGATCAGCTGGGAGGAATCGTGGGAGGCGTTTCTGCGCAGGCGGGTCTGAATGCGGCGAGATTGAACAGTTTGAATCGAATGGGAAGTAAGGTGTATATAGATTATTTAAAGGGCTCAAAGACGATCACGGATTCGGATAGAACTATAATTATCGATTTACCCGCAGAATCTTTTTCCCATTTAAGTGATAAAACCTATTATCTGTATGTTCTTGATTCACGTAGAGATCATGCGATTGGTTTAGTAAGATATGGGGAGTTAAATCGTAAGGAATTTTTTGGTTCCGTATGTATGCATATGAGAGTGGGCATCGAACATGTTACGGATTTCCTTCCCATATCGATGGGGCAGCTTAACTGGTATACAACTCCTGTGCTTACATTTATTGTGAATGGGCCGCCGAATTCGGATGGAATAAAAATCTCTTTCTGGATGCGATTATTTGAAAGAGGCGAAAACGGTGTAGTCGAGTTGGAAGGAAATGTACAAGCGGACTGGGATTTAACGCTTTCGGTATACAAACTCGGATATCTGATCGATACCATTCAAAGCGGAGATGCCGTATTGCCGGGAGGTGCGGCGGCATTAAGCAATTACAACCTTCTTCAAAACAAACCTTCCATCAATAATGTCACCCTGCAGGGAGATCTGACCTCGCAGCAGCTTGGCCTGGGAGGAGATGCTTCCGGTCTGGTGGAAATGACAGCGGAAGAGGTGGAGGCAATTATAAATCAGGCAGAGGAAAGCGAGGTATAGGGATATGTCAATAGTGGGAACAGCAGCTCTGACAAAATTTTGGGAGTTATGTAAGGGAACCTTTGTAAAGAAGGGTGACAGTATTTCCAGGAGCATGGCATTGGTCAATGCCACGAGCAGAAAGGACTTTAATCTTCTGATCGATGATGATGTGACGCGGGTGAGGAACATGTCTTATACGCATTTTGCAATGGATAATCCCACGGCGCCCACAGGTGAAAACAAAAATTATAATGTGATTACATTGTCAGGGTCGGATGGATTTGCGATCAGCCAGCTGGCATTGGGGACAAGCGATCAGGAGGTATATTATCGAAAGGCTGCGTGGAACAGGGATAGCAGAAACTGGACACCGTGGAAGAGGCTTATATTTGCCGGTGAATGTCCGATGCTCACGGAAGTGCCTCTGAAATTTGCACAGGATGCGGAAGGGAATTGGGGATATGTTGCTCCGGGTGCTGATACAGTGATCCCTTTTAAGAAGAGTATCGAAGACGGGGAATTCAAGAGTCCCTTTTGTCCTCTGACAGATAGCTATTCATATGTGTCTTCCTCTACATATGACATAAGTAAACTTAAACTGACCAACAATGATGCCGGCTATAAAAAAATGAAAGTAGAAGGGAGCTTAACCGGAAAATTAACATCAGGCACTTCATCGAGAGATATTTCGCTGTGGTTTTTTGCATATTTGGCAAATCCGGATGGATCAAGAGGAAATTCCAGAAATACCCAGATTGCAAAAGTGACAGCCACATCAGTAACGGCACAATCAGTAAATTTTTCGAAGGAAATTGATTTATCCGATTTGTGGTATGCCGGCAATGCAACATCTGCATACACTCCTGTAATCAGACTTGATGTCAGAGGAACATATGGCTCCGGAAGTGTTCAGATAAACAATATGACTTTCTATAAATAAGGAGACGGAAGAAATGGAGAATATGAGTGTAGTTAAAGCAGTGACAATGGCAATAACGGGGATTTTGTCCGGAATAGCGGCATGGCTCTTTACAAGGATGGGAGTGCTGCTTTATGTAATGCTCGCTCTTGCGGTGGCAATGGCCATTGATTATGCGACAGGTATGCTGGCAGGCAAGAGCGAGGCGATTGACCACCCTGATAACCCGGAATACGGATGGAATTCAAGAAAAGGGGCAAAAGGGATTATTAAAAAAGTCGGATATCTGTGTGTGATAGCCGTGGCTATGATGGTGGACTATATTATTCTATGCGTATCATCTGAAATTGGAGTGGAGACAGAATTGAAAGCCTTTTTTGGCATTATGGTAACAGTGTGGTATCTGCTTAATGAGGCGTTATCCATCATCGAAAATGCGGGACGAATGGGAGCACCCGTACCGGACTGGCTCAGACAGTACATAGCTGTACTGAAAAACAGAATAGAACAAAAGGAACAATGACAGAATCGTGTAGTCATACCACCCCGTCATGTACAGTAGTGCATGACGGGGTGCCTGACGACTCCACGGCCACCAATTATTACGTGAGATACCGGGATTACATCAAGAACGTGGTCTCCTCGGAGATCTATGCGACCTGGAATGAGAATGCAATCTATGCAAATACACTGGCGATCATGTCCTTTACTCTGAACAGGGTATATACGGAATGGTACCGCAACAAAGGCTATAATTTTACCATCACTTCCTCCACGGCCTATGATCAGAAATGGATTCATGGACGAAATATATACGGGAATGTGGACCGTATCGTGGACTCTGTTTTCACCAATTACCTTTCAAGGCCCGGGGTCAGACAGCCCATCTTCACCTCCTACTGCGACGGAAGGAGAGTGACCTGCAACGGGCTCAGCCAGTGGGGCTCCCAGTATCTGGCGGGGGAGGGGTATTCTCCCATAGAGATTATCCGCTATTACTACGGAAGCGACATGTACATCAACTCGGCGGTGAGCGTGTCCGGAGTGCCTTCCTCCTGGCCCGGCTACAATCTGACCATCGGATCGACAGGGGATAAGGTGAGACAGATCCAGACGCAGCTGAACCGGATCGCCAGAAACTATCCGGCGATTCCCACCGTTTCCGCGGACGGGATCTACGGGCCGGCCACGGCAGGCGCGGTGAGAACCTTCCAGGGAATCTTTAATCTGCCCCAGTCCGGAATCGTGGATTTTCCTACCTGGTACAGCATCTCCAATGTCTATGTGGGGGTAAGCCGGATTGCGGAACCATAAATGTAATGCCTGTTGCGAAAAAGGATAAGATAATGATATACTTATCGTATATGACTACTCAGTGAGAAAAGGAATCCGGAGGGATACTTAAGTGTACAGTGCGGTAAAACGGATTTTGGCGGGAGAATTTAATAAGGAGGCCGGGCCGCTTGGCTTTTCAGACAGCAGGATTGAACTGACGGTCCAGGAGGGAAAAATCTGCGAGGGCTCTTTTACCATCCTGGGGCCGGAAAAGGAGGCCACGGAGGGAAGAGTCATTTCCAACAGACTGCGTATGCAGTGCCTGACCGGGCGGTTTTCCGGCTCCAGGGAGGAAATAGCCTATCGGTTCGATGCGGCACAGATGGAAGAGGGAGAAACGCTGCAGGGGGAATTTGACATCATTTCAAACCGGGGCGAGTACAGCATTCCCTTTAAGGTTACGGTAGAGGGGGAAGAGCTCGAATCCAGTCTGGGAACGATCAGTAATCTTTTTCACTTTGCGAATCTGGCGAGAACCAGCTTTGAGGAAGCGGTCAGTCTTTTCTATTCAAAAAAATTCTCCCGGGTTTTCCGGGGACCTGACAGGCAGTACTATACCCTTTACCGGGGACTTGTGCAGGGAGAGCCGGGCCCGCAAAAGGTGGAGGAATTCCTGCTGGAAATCAAAAAAAAGCAGAAGATGGAGTTTATCCTGGAGGAAAATGAGATCCGGATAGAAAACCCAAAGGAAAATACAGAGTATAAGGTCGTGATCAACCGGAACGGATGGGGATATTCGCAGCTGCAGGCCGAGGCGGAGGGGGACTTCCTGATTCTGGAAAAGAAAGTGATCCGGGACGAGGATTTCCTGGGAAACTGCTTCCGTCTCCCCTTTTACATAGCCGGAAGCCGTCTTCATGCGGGAAAGAATTTTGGTTTCATCAGACTGTATAATGCCTACACGAATCTGGAGATAAAGCTTCAGGTCAGCGGACCCGGCACAGGCGTGAGGCTGCCGGGAAAGCGTACCGGAAAAAAACACATGATTGCGGAGCTCATGCAGTATTACGAGGCATTCCGCATGAAAAAGATCAGCTCGGAATCCTGGATGCAGGAGACGGAGAAGATCGTGGAGCAGCTCCTTAAGACGGATGAAAAGGATCTTTCCGTCGGTTTGTTTCAGATACAGCTCCTGATCACTCAGGAGAGATATCAGGAGGCGGAATTTGCGCTGAGCCAGATGGAGGAGAGAATATCGGAGCGTTTTGATGCGGCGCTGTACTGCTATTACCTGTATCTGACCACGCTGCTTAACAGGGACGAGGCCTATGTGGACGAGGTGGCGGGACAGGTGGAGCGCATTTTTGTGCAGAATGCGGAAAACTGGCGGATCGCATGGCTGCTTTTGTACCTGTCAGAGGATTATGGGAGGAGCCCTTCCCGAAAATGGATTGTTCTTGAGGAGCAGGGAAGACTCGGCTGCAGCAGCCCCGTGATCTATATAGAGGCCTGGAATCTGATCCTTGCCAATGTCATGCTGCTCACAAAGCTTGAGGGCTTCGGGCTGCAGGTACTGACCTATGCGGCGAAAAACGATCTTCTGAACGAGGAGGTGGCCTCCCAGGTCGTCTATCTTTCCTCTAAGTTGAAGGTTTATTCGGACCGCGTCTTTTATCTGCTGAAAAAGTGCTACGAGACAATACCCGGGGACGAGACGCTCCGGGCCGTCTGTACCCTGCTCATCAAAGGAAACCGGGTGGGAAAGGAACACTTTTACTGGTATGCCCTGGGAGTGGAGCGGGAGCTTCGCATCACCAGGCTGTATGAATACTACATGATGTCCTGCGAGCTTTCGGACAGGCTGATTCTTCCCAGGATGGTTCTGATGTACTTTGCGTTTGACAGCACCCTGGACAGCCTGCACAATGCGTTTTTGTACGCCTACGTGCACAAAAGAAAAGAGGAATCCCCGGAGCTTTATGAGAATTACAGGGAGCAGATTGAGCGTTTCGTGGTCTTTCAGCTTTTGCGGGGCAGGAATAATAAGTGGCTGGCGTATTTGTATCAGAATATTCTCGAACAGGGAATGATCACCTCGGAGACGGCAAAATCCCTTGCGGGAGTGATCTTTATTCACAGGCTGCAGATGAAAAGAGGCGATATCTGCAGGGTGAGCGTGGTTTATGAAAAGAGACAGGAGCCGCTTTCCTACACGGTAAGCAGCAGGGAGGCTTACATCCCGGTCTATGGGAGCGACTGCAGGATTTTTCTCGAGGATATGAAGGGTAACCGCTTCTGTAGGGAGGAGGAGTATACGTTAGAAAGGCTTCTTGCGCCGGATGCACTGGCACCTCTTGCGGCTCCCTTTGAACCGGAGGATATCGACTTTCAGATCTGGCTCTGCGAGAGAGGAAGGGCGGTTGCGGCCGTAAACGGCGGGAATGCGCCGATGATGAGACGGATTGCGGATTCCGGCGTGCTGACGAGACAGATGGGATGGGAAATCCGTATGAGCCTGCTCCACTTTTTTTATGATAATGACAAGCTGAGGGAGCTGGACGATTTTTTGGAGGAGCTTGCCCCGGATGAGATCGGCGGCGGAGATTACGCCGAGGCTGTCCGCTTCATGGTGGTCCGGGGAATGTACCGGAAGGCCTATGACTGGATCCTTGGGCGGGGCGCAGTTCGTATAGATCCGAAGATCATCATGCGTCTTTGCAGCTGTCTTCTGGCCTTTGACCTTGCGGAGCCCTCCGACGCACTGACCTCGCTGGCGTATTTGGCTTTTGATGCGGGAAAATACGACGATAATCTGCTGAACTATCTGGTTAAGCATTACCAGGGAACCGTGAAGGCCATGCGGGATCTGTGGAAGGCCGGAATGGCTTTCGGGGTGGACACCTACGAAATCGGCGAGCGTATCCTCGTGCAGATTCTCTACAGCGGAGCCTATATCGGGGAAAAGACGGAGGTCTTCCGGGAATATATAAGGGGCGGTGCGAAATCCCAGGTGGAGGAGGCCTTTCTGGCACAGGAGAGCTACGATTATTTTGTGTCGGAGAAGGTGACGGACGATTTTGTGATACAGGATATCTATAAGGCATCACAGCGGCAGGAAAAGCTTCCGGAGGTATGCCGGCTCGCCTATGTGAAATACTATTCGGAGAACAAGCGCCAGATCGACGAGGGAATTTCCCGTCTCCTGGTGCGCTTCCTCCGGGAGATGCTCTCCCGCAATCTGTATTTTCCGTTCTTTAAGGAATACTCGGAAAATATCGCCTTTATGCGGCAGTTTGCGGATAAGACCATGATCGAATACCGGATGGGAGCGGGGAGGAAGGCCGTGCTTCATTATCTCATGGAAAAGGACGGGGCGGACGATGGGGACTATGTCCGGGAAGAGATGAGAGAGATGTTCGGCGGGATCTGCGTCAGACAGTTCATCCTTTTCTTCGGGGAAAAGCTTCAGTACTATATCACGGAGACGGACGGGGAAAAGGAATATCTGACCCAGAGCGGCACCCTGGGACGCTCTGACACGGACAGGGAAAAGAGAGAGAGCAAGTACAGCCTGCTGAACGATATCTCTATCGGGCGGGCGCTGAATGACGACGAGACCATGGAGAAGCTTCTCTATGAATATTTTGAGAAGGAGCGCATGGTGGATGAGCTTTTTCATACAATTTAGGAAAAAAGGCCGGTTGCAGGAAGGAGAAGGCGGGAAATGTTGATAGGCCAAAAGCAGCAGACGGGAAAAAAGAACGGTAAGAGAGTGGTGGTCGGCTATGACCTGGGAGAGATTGTTTCCCAGATCAGCTTCTGC
The DNA here is from genome assembly GCA_910586025.1 of uncultured Lachnospiraceae bacterium. Taxonomy (GTDB): domain Bacteria; phylum Bacillota; class Clostridia; order Lachnospirales; family Lachnospiraceae; genus Suilimivivens. Next base: position 7,225 of record CAJUIO010000093.1, on the reverse strand, counting down.
AGCGTGGAGGGCGGCGAGGTGGAGACTGTCTCCTGTGTGGCGGGCACCGAGCAGTATAATATTCCCACAGTGCTGTGTAAGAGAAACGGGGTCAATCAGTGGTTCTACGGAAAGGAGGCCCTGAAATATGCCAGACAGGAGGAAGGAATCCTGGTGGAGAATCTTCTGACCTTTGCCCAGAGGGGCGAGGACGTGATCGTGGAGGGGGAAAGCTTTGACCCCGTGTCTCTCCTTACCCTGTTTGTCAAAAGGAGCCTTTCTCTGCTTGGCATGTATCTGTCACTGGAACAGGTGGAGGCCTACATGTTTACCGTGGAGGATCTGAATCCCCGGGTGGTGGATGTGCTCGGCAAGGTGGCGGGAAGCCTGGGACTTTCGGCAAAGCACATCTTTTTTCAGAGCCATGTGGAGAGCTTTTACTACTATATGCTCTATCAGCCTGCGGAGCTGTGGAAATACAATGTGTTGATTTTTGATTACAGCGGGCCGCTCAGATGCATCTGCATGGAGTGCAACCGGGCGGCATCTCCCCACGTTGTCGTGATTAACAGCCGGGAATATCCCGAAATACAGAGAGTCATCTGGCAGGGAAAGGAAGCGGAGAAAGAGGCGAGGAAGCGGACTCTGGAACAGGAATTCTGCGAGGTGGTGAAAAAGGAGCTGGACGGAAGGATTGTCTCCACGGCGTTTCTTGTAGGGGACGGCTTCAAGGAAAACTGGATGGGAGAATCCCTCAGACTTCTGTGCCGGAACCGGAGAGTGTTCCAGGGGAACAATCTCTACAGCAAGGGAGCCTGCAGCGGGGCGCTGGAGAAGCTGGATCCAAGCCGGGAGGGCAGAAATTATATCTATCTGGGGCAGGACAAGCTGAAATCCAATGTGGGGATGAAGGTGCTGCGCAGGGGCGAGGAGGCCTACTTTGCGGTTCTGGACGGAGGAGTGAGCTGGTATGAGGCCTTTGCGGATTTCGAGGTGATTCTGGAGAGCGGCAACACGGTGGAATTTCAGGTGACGCCGCTTACCGGAGAGCCGGCCACGGAGCGGGAGATCGTGCTGGAGGGACTGCCGGAGAGGCCAAAGAACACCAGCAGGCTCAAGGTTCATGTGGAGATGTCGGCTCCCGACAGGGTCACCGTGACCATTGAGGATATGGGCTTTGGAGAGATCTTTCCGTCAAGCGGCAAGGGCTGGACTTCGACAATTCTGGTATAGAGAGGGAAAAGAAAGAGGGAAGACTGTTGTGGGAAACGTAATGCTGTGTACCGGCAGATATGCCGAAACGCCTTATTTTTTCGAGAGCATCTGTGTCAATATCTACTGTGTGGAGGAGCTGTGCTATCTGCTTGCGAGCAATCCCTTCATGATCGACGCGGAGATAATGGATAAGAAGCTTGCGCAGTGGCTGGATGAGGAATGCGGGCTGGTGGAGCTGAGCCATCAGCTTTTTACCCTGTTCAGGAGGGGAAGCCAGCCGGGAATTTTTGCGGGCACCATACTGGACTATGTCAATTACTGTTCCCGGGAGGATAAGGAAAGGATTGACGAGGTGCTTCAAAATAATGTAGGATTATCCCAGTACGAGAGACAGAAAAAGCAAGGGGATTTCCTAATCAAAAACGGCAGATATCAGATGGCTATGGCGGAATACGACAGGCTGCTTCTGCAGCTGCCGCAGACGGAAGGGAGGCTGCGTCCCTCCATCTACCACAATATGGGCGTTGCCTGCTGCAGGCTTTTTCAGTTTGAGAACGGTGCGCGCTATTTCCGAAAGGCCTACGAGCTTTCGGGGAACCGGGAGTCGGGAATCTGCTTTCTCCTTGCGGTGAGGCAGCAGCTCGGGGACGGGGAATACATTTCCTTTATTGCGGAGAATGAGACATACTATGAGTTTTCTCTTGCGGTGGAAAAGCTTATGGAGAAGGCCAGGGGAAATTTTGAGGCCGGAAGAGAAAAGAGGATGCTTTCCGCCCTGCGGATTTATAAAGAGGAGGGAAATGCAGCATCCTATTATGAGGAGATCGACGGAATCATTTCAGAGCTTAAGGATAAATACAGGGAGAATGTGGCGCAGCAGTAGGAGGTGCCTTTTATAGGAAGGAAAGCTATGGGCCTGATTAAGAAGTTTATCAATTGGAGAAAGAGATCGAAAGAGGATCCCATCTATGAGATAGAGGACTGGAACGAGATCGTCTATGACCGGGATGATTTACAGATCAAAGATAAAGGACAGAGACAGGAGTATGTCAAGGGCTGTCTGGAACAGATTGCGGAGGCGGAGAAGGAGCTTGAAAATCTGCAGTTTGAATATAATATGGTGACCTCCTATCTGAAGGATATGGAGGAGATCGACGCTCTTCCCCCCGAGGAGAAGGAGCTTTTGAAGGAGCACGCAAGAAGAATCGACGACCTGGAGCATCAGCAGTCCGGCTATCTGGAACGGAAGAACCGGATGAGCGATGCCAGATTCCGGCAGATGGAACGGATGGAGGAGGAGCTCCAGGAGGGGTGCCGCAAGCTCGAGGAGGCGGAGAAATACCAGGAGCTTGTGAAGAGAGACCTAAAGAGGCTGGACGGGGAAAAGCAGGCATATCTTTTCCGGAAAAGCGAGCTGAGGCATACGATTGACAACACCCGTTCTCTGTCCGTTGTCTGCACGGCGGCGGTCGTGCTGTGCATTTTGCTCCTGCTATTTCTGCAGTTCGGTATGGAGATGGACACTCAGATCGGTTATCTTGCCACGGTTGCGCTGGGAGCCGTAGCGATCACCGCGATTTTTGTCAGGCACAACGGCGCGGTGGAGGAGATCATAAGGGTGGAGAGCGGAATCTGCAAGATTATCCGTCTGCAGAACACGGTAAAGATCCGGTATATCAACAATACGAACCTTCTGGAATATCTCTATATGAAATACAACGTGTCAAGCGCCGGCGAGCTGCTTAAGGGCTGGCGGCAGTATCTCGAGGAAAAGGAAGAGCGGAAAAGCTATATGCAGGCGGAGCGTGAGCTGGACGAGAGCCAGAAGGACCTGATCCATGAGCTCCGGAGATTCCAGATACGGGATCCCATGATCTGGCTGCATCAGATTCCCGCCCTGCTTGACCGCAAGGAGATGGTGGAGATCCGCCACGGCCTGATTATCCGGCGGCAGTCCCTGAGAAGAAGAATGGACTATAATAAGGAAGTGATTGCCGGAAAGGCCCAGGCGGAGATCAAAGATCTTGCGGAAAAATATCCGGAATACGCAAAGGAGATTTTGGGGATTGTGGGTCAGTACGAACAAGAATTTTCTTGAAGA
>CAJUIO010000093.1:0-3830 GCA_910586025.1 uncultured Lachnospiraceae bacterium | reverse complement strand
AAGAATTTTCTTGAAGAGTTTTCATGAGGATTTTTCCGGTATTTGACTTATGGAGGCAGGTGTTATATACTCCAAGATGTACCGGTTTTTAACAGCAAGGAACTACAAATAAAGAAAGGCAAGGGAAAAACAATGAAGAAAATGGAGCAGCTTTATGAGGGAAAAGCAAAGAAGGTATTTGCCACGGACGATCCTGATGTTGTGATTGTTGATTACAAGGACGACGCTACCGCCTTTAACGGTGAGAAGAAGGGAACGATTGTCGGAAAAGGCGTGATCAACAACCGAATGACCAATCATGTTTTCAAACTGCTGGAAAAGGAAGGTGTGCCCACTCATTTGATCGAGGAGCTTAGCGACAGAGAAACGGCTGTAAAAAGGGTGGAGATCGTTCCTCTGGAGGTTATTATCCGCAATGTTGCGGCAGGAAGCTTTTCCAAAAGGCTGGGCGTACCGGAGGGAACTCCCTTTAAGGAGCCTACCATTGAATTCAGCTACAAGAACGACGAGCTGGGGGATCCCCTTATCAACAGCCACTTTGCGGTGGCCCTGGGACTTGCCACCTGGGAGGAGATCGACACCATCAAAAAGTATGCCTTTAAGGTAAATGATGTTCTGAAGGCTTATTTCCTGCAGGCCGATATCAAACTCATAGATTTCAAGATCGAATTCGGACGCTTCCACGGAGAAATCCTTCTGGCAGACGAGACATCGCCCGATACCTGCCGTCTGTGGGACGTACATACCAATGAAAAGCTGGACAAGGATCGCTTCCGCAGGGATCTTGGCAATGTGGAAGAGGCGTATAACGAGGTGTTTAAGCGTCTGGGACTTTAAGAAAAGGAGAAAAAGGAAATATGGGTACGGACGGATATAGCAGTCCATTGTCAGAAAGGTATGCAAGCAGGGAAATGCAGTATATCTTTTCCCAGGACATGAAGTTTAAGACCTGGCGCAGGCTCTGGATCGCCCTGGCGGAAACAGAGATGGAGCTGGGCCTTTCCCAGAACGGGAGACCGGTCATCACAAAGGAGCAGATCGACGAGCTGAAAGCCCATGCAGAGGATATCAATTATGATGTGGCAAGGGCCAGGGAGAAGGAGGTTCGTCATGACGTGATGAGCCACGTGTACGCTTACGGGCAGCAGTGTCCGAAGGCGGCGGGAATCATCCACCTCGGGGCCACCAGCTGTTATGTGGGTGACAACACGGATATCATTATCATGCGCGAGGCGCTTCGTCTGGTCAAAAAGAAGCTGGTGAACGTGATTGCGTCTCTTGCATCCTTTGCGGAGAAGTATAAGGCGCAGCCCACCCTTGCGTTCACTCATTTCCAGCCGGCGCAGCCCACCACGGTGGGAAAGAGGGCCACGCTCTGGATGCAGGAATTCTGCCTGGATCTGGAGGATCTCGAGTATGTGCTGGGAGGGCTTAAGCTGCTTGGCTCCAAGGGAACCACGGGAACTCAGGCCTCCTTCCTTGAGCTGTTTGGGGGAGACCAGAAGCTTATTGACAGGATCGATCCCATGATCGCGCAGAAGATGGGATTTGCGGAGTGCTATCCTGTCTCGGGACAGACCTATTCCCGCAAGGTGGATACCAGGGTGGCCAACGTGCTTGCGGGCATTGCGGCAAGCGCCCACAAGATGTCCAATGACATTCGTCTGCTTCAGCATCTGAAGGAGGTGGAGGAGCCCTTTGAGAAGAGTCAGATCGGTTCCTCGGCCATGGCCTATAAGCGCAACCCTATGAGAAGCGAGAGGATCGCTTCCCTTTCCAGATATGTGATGATTGACGCGCTGAATCCCGCTATCACCTCGGCCACGCAGTGGTTTGAGAGGACGCTGGATGACTCCGCCAACAAACGGCTTTCCATAGCGGAGGGCTTTCTTGCGGCGGACGGAATACTGGATCTGTGTCTCAACGTGGCGGATGGGCTCGTGGTCTATCCCAAGGTGATCGAGAAGCGGCTCCGCAGTGAGCTTCCCTTCATGGCAACGGAGAATATCATGATGGATGCCGTCAAGATGGGAGGAAACCGTCAGGAGCTTCACGAGAGAATCCGGGAGCTGTCCATGGAGGCAGGCAGAAATGTGAAGGTGGAGGGGAAGGAGAACAATCTTCTGGAGCTGATTGCGGAGGATCCGAGCTTCCACATGTCCCTGGAGGAGCTCCAAAAGACCATGGAGCCGTCCCGGTATGTGGGGCGGTCCAAAGAGCAGGTGGAAGCCTTTCTTTCCGGCGTGATTGCGCCGATTCTTGAGGAAAACCGTAATCTTCTGGGCATAAAGGCTCAGATTAACGTATAAATATAGCAGACACATAACAGATACAACGGGAGAAAAATCAGGGAGGAAATATTTTGGGTGGTTTTTTTGCGGCAGCATCAAAAAATGACTGTATTTTTGATTTGTTTTTCGGCACGGATTATCATTCTCATTTAGGTACGAGACGCGCCGGAATGGCTGTTTACAGTAAGGAAGGAGGGTTCGACCGGGCGATCCATAATATTGAAAATGCGCCCTTTCGGACTAAGTTTGATAAGGATATCAATAAAATGAAGGGGAACATGGGGATCGGCTGTATTTCCGATTACGAGCCCCAGCCGCTGTTGGTGCGGTCTCATCACGGCACCTATGCGATTATGACGGTCGGCAAGATCAATAACATGGATCAGATCGTGAAGGAGCTTTTTACCTCCGGATGCTCTCATTTCCTTGAGATGAGCGGCGGGGATATCAATCCAACCGAGCTGGTGGCGGCGATCATCAACCAGAAGGAGCATCTGGTTGAGGGGATCACCTATGCCCAGGAGATTATCGAGGGTTCCATGACCATCGTGCTCCTTACGGAGAAGGGAATTTATGCGGCCAGAGACAGGAAGGGAAGAACCCCGGTTGCCATTGGCAGGAAGGAGGACGGGCACTGTATCGCCTTTGAGAGCTTTGCCTATCTGAATCTGGGCTATGTGGAGGAGCGGGAGCTCGGACCCGGCGAGGTTGTGATCGTGACGCCGGAGGCCGTCACTACCCTGGCCAAGCCCGGAAGCGACATGAAGATCTGCACCTTCCTGTGGATTTACTACGGCTATCCCTCCTCCTCCTACGAGGGTGTCAGCGTGGAAAAAATGCGCTACAACTGCGGGCGGATGCTGGCAAAGAGGGATGATGCCAGGCCTGATAACGTGGCGGGGGTTCCGGATTCCGGCATTGCCCATGCCATCGGATATTCCAATGAATCCGGTATTCCTTTTTCCAGGCCCTTTATCAAGTACACGCCTACCTGGCCCCGCTCCTTTATGCCTACAATACAGAGCAAAAGGAATCTCATAGCAAAGATGAAGCTGATCCCGGTTCATGATCTGATTCAGGGAAAAAGCCTTCTTCTTATTGACGATTCCATCGTAAGGGGGACGCAGCTGCGGGAGACCACGGAATTCCTCTACCATAGCGGGGCGAAGGAGGTTCATATCCGGCCTGCCTGTCCGCCGCTTCTCTACGGCTGCAAATATCTGAATTTTTCCAGATCCACCTCGGAGATGGAGCTGATCACGAGACGGATTATCAAACAGATGGAGGGCGAGGGCAAATATGTGAATCTCAGCGCCTACTCCAACCCGGAGACCGCCGAGTATCAGGAGATGGTCAGGAGAATCGGCGTGGAGCTTAATTTCACCACGCTTCGCTACCACAGGCTGGACGATATGATGGCGGCTGTGGGGATACCAAAGGAAAAGCTGTGCACATATTGCTGGGACGGAAAAGAATAAGCTTCAGGCAATGCCCGAGGGAGATGCGCGGAATCGGTATGATTCTGCGGCATCTCCTTTT
>CAJUIO010000092.1:11613-14069 GCA_910586025.1 uncultured Lachnospiraceae bacterium | reverse complement strand
TATCTTCCAGCAGGGAGTATGTGTTTGAAGCGTATGACGTGGAGGCTTTCCAATACCTGCTCAAGCCTGTGGATGACAGGAAGCTGAAAAGCGTGCTGCAAAAAGCCGTCCTGAAAACCGAAAGCCGTTTACAGGAATTTATCATTGTCAGCAGGGAAAGACAGAAAAAGAAGTTATTTCTTGATGATATATATTATTTCGAGATAAAAGGAAGAATGGTTGACGCTCATGGGCCGGAAGGTATTTTTACTTATTATGAGCAGATGGGAAAGTTGGAGAACAAATTACAGGATAAAGGATTTTTCAGATGCCATAAAAGTTATCTGGTCAATCTGAAATATGTTGACCGGTATAACAGGCAGGAAGTGATCCTGGAAAACGGGGAAAAAATCGTGATTGCAAAAAGAAGGTATGAGCAGTTTGTCCGGGAGGTGCTTAAGGCTATGCGGAAAAATGGAGGGATTCTATGAAGCAGCTCTCCGACTGCACAGATTTCCTAATCGTGGCACCATTTTACCTGGGGTATCTGTGGGCAGCGGATAAATTTTGTAAAAAATTTTTGGGGGCTTCCCAAAGGAGGGAGTGGCTGTTTTTGTCCGCTTCCTTTTGCGGCTGGCTGTTTTGTAATATCTGGGGGCGATTATCTTCCGTACTGTATACTTTTTCTGTGTTTCTGTACCCTGCATTTTTCATGGGATTAGTGGTGGCACTGTTTCGATCAGACAGGGAAAAAAGGATTCTGGCTGCATCTATGCTGGCGGCGGTAAGGCTGGCGGCAGATTTTGCAGCCTCTTTTTTATCGTGTCTGGAACTGCTTTTCCTGCATATAGTGAAAAAGATCCCGGAACCATTTTCCAAAGACTGGGCGATTGGGCTGATCAGTGGTATTGGTTATTGTTTTGCCATATTGGCTGTACGGTGGATGTCGAAGCATCTTGAGACTGTTTTTTGCGGCAAGCCGAGAATGTGGTATGTCATATTGGCGGTCCCTCTGCTTATGATCATTACAGTGTATGATGTGGCGAACCTGGGGGCGAGCAATGGCATTATGGTCAGAAGCGGGGGAAGCATGGGATTGTATTATGACCAGATTTTCAGCCTTGCTGGATTTTTTGTTTTGGATTTCCTTTCTATGGCGGCAGCAGGATTTTATGTGTTTGGGATGAACCGGATTTATCTGGAGCAGGAAAAGAGCGGCCGGTACCATTCGCAGATTTCGGTTTACAAAATGCTGGCGCAGCAGTACAGACAGTCGGAACGGCTGCGGCACGACATGAAAAACCATATCATTGCCTTATCGGCGCTGTCCCGGAATAAAGAATGGGAGAAGATAGATGACTACCTGAAAAAAATGGAGAACATTGCCTTGGATGTTGGTGGAGATATGACAGGAAATAAGGCGGTGGACGCACTTCTGTACCAGAAGCGGAAACGGGCGGAAGAGGAAAATGTCAAATGGGAATGTGATGTGCAGATACCAAAGGAATGCCGCATCAATGAGTTTGACCTGTGCGTATTGTTTGGAAATATGTTGGATAATGCTCTGGAAGCATGCGGAAGAATACAGAAAGGTGAATGCCGTTTTATCAATATTCAGGCAAAAACAGTAAAGAAATGCTTTCTGCTTGAGGTAAAAAACAGCATGGACAGAACGGAAAAGTATGCGGTTGGATTTACGAATAAAGCGGATTCACAGGAACACGGTATCGGTCTGCTGAATGTTGGCGATGTAGTGCATGGTTATAATGGCGTGATGAATGCCCAAGCGAAGAACGGGATTTTCGTAATATCCGTTTTAATGCCGTTTCCTGATGCCGCACATGACATCAAAACGGTTGTTTGAAGCATAAATCTAATTATCATATATTCCCACCGCCGAAAAGATAAATGAGGATTTTTGTTATTCTTAAAAACGGTGATTGGGAGGCGATGTTATGAACACAAAGACAATGGAAGGTCTTGTAGGTGCAAGGACAAATATGAATCTGGTGAATACCCCCATGCGTGTCTTTAAAGAGGCAAGGCGTAAAGGCAATACAGCGGCAATGGAGCGCGCAATGGGATATGCCGCTGAATTTTCCGACAAGGCGCAGGAGTATAAGGCGGAAGCTGACAAAGGAATGGAAGAAGATGCAAGGGAGGCAAGGGAAAAAGCTAAATTGCAGTGCGAAGAGGCTATCCGGAAGCGCGGGGAAGAGCAAGAAAAACCGGAAGATCGGATTGACGAAGGAAAGGTATTGTTGAAGGACGGCATAGATTCAGAAAGTACAGGTCATGATGAAATAAAGGCGGATGCCGTAAGAGAGCCTGTGATCTATACAAAAACAGGAGAGGTGGTTGTGGCAGAACAGGAGGCAGGCATTTCGGTTTTTGTATAAAATAAATAATCTCTGAAAAGAAAGAACGGGGCGCATTGCGCCTGCTTTGACGGATACACTTATGTTGTTCAGTGATTT
>CAJUIO010000092.1:6644-11513 GCA_910586025.1 uncultured Lachnospiraceae bacterium | reverse complement strand
GAACGGGGCGCATTGCGCCTGCTTTGACGGATACACTTATGTTGTTCAGTGATTTGCACGTGGGAAAAGTGAAAAAAGTTTATGACATTAACTTGCCATACGCGGGGGCGTATGGCAATAAAGTGTCAACAGGGACTACCCAAAGTCCGCTTTCCGTGAACAGGCCTTCTCCTTTTCCGAAAGCGCTTATCTTCGCCGCCATACTCCAAAGAGACTTTTCTTGTAATGCTTCAGCGCCTCTGTTGCCGGCCCGTAATTTCCCGCCGCCTTCAGATACTCCACGCCCTTTTCAATGTCCTCCCGCACGCCGATCCCTTCGGCATACATCATTCCAAGCCCATAGCTTTTATAGGGGGAATTTTTGCTTTTTTCCAGAAATGCCTTTCCACGCACCGGATCCTGCCGGCAGCCGTATCCCAATAGATAGCAGATCCCCAGCAGATCATACCTTGTATATTCGGGCTCCTCATCCTTCTCCAGCCATTGAACCGCCCGCGCATAGTCCACGGCTGTGCCATAGCCGTGAAAATACATGATCCCCAGCTGACGGCAGGCATAGCTGTCGTTGCCATAGCCGGCGGTCTTTTCGTAGCACTGAAGCGCATGGGGCAGGCTGCGCTCCACCGCCTTTCCGCTCCAATAAATATCCCCCACAATATGCCAGCTCCACAGATGCCCTGCCACCGCCGCCTTCATCGCCCAGGGAAGGGCCTCTTTGTGGTCTTCTTCTGTGTATGCCAGGTGATTGGCGTAGGCATACATCCACTCCGGATAACCCAGCTCCGCGCCCTGACGCATAATCGGAACAGCTTTTTGCGGCTCCGGCGGAATGTAATCTCCCCGGCCATGCTGATAGTAATGGCAGTAATTCCGTCCGGCCAGAATCATGCCGCCGGAGAATGCCTTTTCAAACCAGGGAATGCTCTGTTCCATTTCCTGACGTTTCCAGGTGTTCCAGGCTTCCCTGTTCGCAAATTGGCTTTCCCTACGATCCTCGATTTCTATAGTATCCAGAAAATAATAGGTATTCCCGATCATATACTGGCAGAACGGACAGCCGTTTTCGGCTTTTTCAAGGATTTCCCCCCATGCCTCGTGAATACTGTCAAACGGCATGATCTCCCGCAGCTCCGGTGTCAGCATGTCCATACGGAGCGCGCCCAGAACTGCGGCGGCGCTGCCTGAGGAGATTGCCTGATGGAGCATGGCGTAGGCCGCAGCCTCATTTTCCTCAAACGGGTGATATTCCCAGCTGTAGCAGGAGCCGGAAAAGCATCGGGAGAGGAAATAACAGGCATCCCCGTCGCCGTCCTTTGCCGCAGACAATAATGCGTCCGCCGCCGCTTTTGCTTTGTCGTTATCGCAACAATAATAGAGATCCTCGATGGCCTTATCCACCACATCACTAAAATACTTTCCCATGGTTCTTCCCGCCCTTTCTCTCTGCCTTTTCTATCTGGGCGGTAATATCAGCCCAGCCGCTCATCTCTTCAAAAAAGCCGTGATCCAGATAATTAACCAGCCAGAATTTCACCTGTGTCACAGTACCTTCTTTTGCCAGAAATCTGGTTTCCCCTTTTCCCGTGTTATTGGTACACAAGATCACCATCAGGTCATTTTGAACGCCGGGGAACAGGTCAATGGCTTCCGTTCCCCACTCCAGGACTGCCTTTGTGTATTTTCCCTCATGGATGCCTTCAATGGCCAGCTCCACATCTCTGGCAGAAAAGAATCTGTGCTCATCATGCCAGCTCTCTCCAAAAATGACCAGAAGCTGATGCCAGTAAGTCATTTGTCCTCTCTGATCGGTCATAAGCTGCCGCCGGAAGGCTTCCGCATCTTCCTGCCGGACTTTTGTCTCTATGCTTTCCCACTCGAAAAAATCGGGACTGCCCGCTAACAATTGTTTCAGCCATTCCACCGCATTATCCGGCTCTGTGATTTTCTGATATATCCGTCCTTCGTCCTGCGCCATTTCAAAAAAGGCCGCCAGAATGATATTGTTATCATAAATACATAAAATCTGCTTTAACAGGCCATATTCTCCGACAGAAAGTGGAGGCAGTATCTGAATATCAAAATGCCTGGGGGCTTCACTTTCCGTAAGAACGCCTATCTGTTCTTGCAAAAGCTCCGGCGTAACCAGAGAACTTCTGTTTCCGGAGGTATCCGTAAGAATAAACTGGCTGGCCGGTGTCTGCTCCGGCTTTTTAAGTGGAATGACCAGATCACGCACCCCGTCCCAAATTCCCAACAAGCCAAAGCCCGCCATACCAAGTCCAATGAGGAGCCGGACAATTCCGATCCCTTCCTTTATCTCCGCAAGACCTAAGGCCGCCAGACCAAAGCCAAGAAATGCCCCATAGCCTCCCAATATAAGAGGTATCAGGCGCAGTCGTTTTCGGGTTCTGTTGTTTTTTCTCATAATTTATGTACATCCTGTTCTCATAATTCAATTTGATTATATGCCTTTTTCACCGCCCATTCAATATTCCTCCTGCACTTTTATTTCACTGCCCCAAAGCCGTCACTGTCTGCTCGCAGCCGGACCGGATGAAAAGTGCCGTTGACTTTCCCCTTAGGGTAAAGGTTATACTGAGCTTGGAAGGAGGGGTTTTATGCTCACAATCGGAGAATTTTCAAACGACCAATTGGAGAAGATGCTGCTGATCAATCGTCTGAAGGCTTATCGCTTTTCTTTGGAAGAAATCAAAGCTGTTTTTGAATCGGAGGAGCTGATGGACGAGGTGCTTTTTGCCGCACTTAATAAAAAGAAAAGGGAGATTGCGGTAAAGGTACGGGAGCTTGAAGATACTCTGCATCAGATAGACGGCGATCTGTCAAACCTGAGGAAAGGAGAATCCGTTATGTCATATATGGAAAGCATTGAGGTACAGCTGGTTGAGATACCGAGGATGTATCTTCTGTCCATACGGAAGAATGTTTTGGAACATGAGTTTTCGGAGGAATATGGTACTTGCTTTGGAAAACTATTCCGGAAAATGGAGGAGAAGAAACTGACAGCAGCCGCTCCGCCAATGGTGTTGTTTCATGGCGATGAGTATACACCATTTGGATTAGATACGGAATTTGCAATCCCCATAAAAGAGTGTGTAACCGGAACGAGGGATTTCTGTCCCGGACTGTGTTTGAAAACAGTTGTGAAGGGGTCTTACCGCCAGCTTCCCTCTGTTTATGCAAAGCAAATGGAATGGGCAGAGAGGGAAGGCTATGAAAACAGCAATGCGCTGTATGAGGTATATGTAACAGATCCGGGAGAGACTTCAAAGGAAAGCGAGCTTGTCACGGAGGTCTATTATCCGGTTAAAAAGAGGGGGGTTCAAAGACCGGAATGGCAGGAAGATCTTGTGAAGTGCGTGAGAGGGAGAAAGTATGGATCAGATAAAAAAGAAAGAGCTGGAGCAGAAAATAAACAGTCAGTATGGAAATATCACGGGTATTGTCATAATAAAAAATGGAATGGTGTCCTGTGAAAAATACTTTAAGGGCTGTACGGCGAGCAGCCGCGTTCACGTCTATTCTGTGACGAAAAGTATTATTTCGATATTGTTTGGGATTGCCCTGGATAAAGGATATATTAAAAATGTCCAAGAGAAAGTACTGGATTACTTTCCGGAATACAAAGTGAAAAGGGGAGAGAGAAAAATACGGAATATTACACTGAGGGATATGCTGACAATGACGGCACCGTATAAATATCGTTTTTTTGCACCTTATATAAAATACTTTACAAGCAGTGACCGGGTAGAGTTTTCACTGGATTTATTAGGTGGCCATGGGAAGACAGGGACGTTCCGATACGCCCCGTTGATCGGACCGGACATTTTATCGGGAATTTTAGTGAGGGCAACAGGGCGGTCCGTATTAGATTTTGCGGCGGAGAACTTATTTGAACCGCTTGGGATTAAGGTGGAAAACAATTTGCTGTTCGAAAGCAAAGAGGAACAGCTGGCGTTTAACCAGTCTACGGATATTAGCGGATGGGTAACAGATTCAACGGGAATTCATGCGGCAGGCTGGGGACTTACGCTTACGCCCATGGATATGGCAAAGATCGGCCAGCTATATCTGAATGGCGGTACGTGGGAAGGGAAACAGATTATTTCCTCAAAGTGGGTAGAGGACAGTACGACAGAACACAGTCGATGGAAAAAGGAAAATCTGGCCTATGGATATCTGTGGTGGGTAAATGAGGATGGCTTTGCGGCTCTTTTTATACCCAGAGCGGGGGACTCAACAGAGCTGATCAAGAAATTCATTGAGCCTGCTTTTTGAGATAAACAGAAGTGCAGGCCATTCCGATTGCAGAGCTGGAGCCGGCATGGGCAGAGAGCCATTTGCCTATTGACAAAGCAGAATCATAATAATAACATAATTTTGAGATTAAAGACCTTTGCACATTCATTAAAAATTTAACAAAGTAGGAGGTTACGAAATTGAAACAACGAGTTCTTTCAGTTGCCTTAGCGCTGTGCCTGATCATGTCTTCCCAGTCAGTGGCATATGCGTTTCAGGAAACTCCGGCACCGGAGACACCTATTTCACAGGAGACCCCGGAAGGAACGGACCCCAGTGCCGACGTGACACCGTCCCCGCAGGAGACCCCGTCGGAGGAGGAAGTGATTCCGCAGGAGACTCCGGAAGGAACGGACCCCGGCACCGACGTGACACCGTCCCCGCAGGAGACCCCGTCGGAGGAGGAAGTGATTCCGCAGGAGACTCCGGAAGGAACGGATCCCGGCACTGACGTGACACCGTCCCCGCAGGAGACCTCGTCGCCGGAGGTAATTCCACAGGAGACCCCGGAAGGAATGGATCCACGTGTCAGTGCGACTCCTGACGAGACCA
>CAJUIO010000092.1:0-6544 GCA_910586025.1 uncultured Lachnospiraceae bacterium | reverse complement strand
CAGGAGACCCCGGAAGGAATGGATCCACGTGTCAGTGCGACTCCTGACGAGACCATTTCCTTATTGAATTACCCGACAACCCTGATGACCGCACGTGACGGTACGATCCCCACCCCGGCGGAGGCCTATGCGGCCATGATTGCGCTGAGGGATCAGGAGGAATATAAGGAAGGAACGACCTGGACTGATTATGAACCCTATTCAGACGCAAAATATTACTATTGGAAGGGCGGAAACCTTGACGGACATAGGATCAGTGCCGTGGGCTGTGTGGCCTTCGCATTTATACTCAGCGATGCGGCGTTTGACAGCCTGCCGGCCAGGATGTATGCGGCCGGTGAATTTTCCTATGAAGATATAAAGGTTGGTGATATCCTGCGGGTACATAATGACACCCATACCGTGATCGTGCTTGAGGTAAACGATGCGGGCGTGGTTGTCGCCGAAGGAAACATCAGCACCGGGGACCACAAAGGCAAGGTTCATTGGGGACGGGCAATATCCAGGGAAGAGGTGACGGCCAACACCAGCCATTATATTACCCGCTATCCGGAAAACTATATTCCGCCGGATGATCCGGATGCCAACGTATCAATTGCATCGGGAAATCTTGACGGAGGGCTTGCCTGGAATCTGACGAAGGCAGGAACGCTGACCATCTCCGGCCAGGGTGCCATGCCGGATTTTGGCAGTATCGGAGACCAGCCCTGGAGTACAAACAGCGATAAAATCCGCAAGGTCGTGATTGAGAATGGCGTTACCAGTGTGGGTTCCTGCGCTTTTTGGAACTGCGATGTTTTGAGTGCAGAGATTTCCACCAGTGTGACAGCCATTGGAAACAGCGCTTTCCGCAGTTCGGGGATTATTTCCGTGACCATTCCCTCCAGCGTGAAAACTATCGGTGACAGCGCCTTCCGGGAATGTGAAAATCTCAGTTCGGTGACGGTTTGCGAAGGTGTGGAAACAATCGAACAGAATGCTTTCCGCTCATGCACAAAACTTGCTTCAATCGCATTACCATCCACTATTGGGGAGGTGGGTGCGGCGGCATTTATTCAATGTCAGAATATGTCAAGTGCGACCTTTGCCCCCGGCAGCAGGCAGGTAAAGCTGGGCGACGATCTGTTTGCGGAGTGCTTTTATCTGGTAAGGGTAACGCTGCCTGTAAATATAGACCGTATTAGTGACAGGATGTTTAAGAGCTGCCTGATGCTTGCCGGAGTGGAGATTCCGCAGGGGGCGGAAAGTATCGGAGAGTCAGCGTTTGCCTCCTCCGGAGTGACCACTGTCATAATTCCTGACAGCGTAACCATGATAGGAATAGCGGCATTTTCAGCCTGTCCTCTGTCGGATATATATTTTACCGGCAGCCAGGAGCAGTGGAACAGAGTAAGCAAAATAGGCGATACCGCAGCGGCAGTGTCAAAGGCGACGATACATTATAACTATGTCCCGATGGCACCCAGTCCCACACCCGGCAGCAGTCCTGATCCCGGCACCAGTCCGGCTCCTGGAACTAGTCCTGATCCCGGCACCAGTCCGGCTCCTGGAACTAGTCCTGATCCCGGCACCAGCCCGGCCCCTGGCACTAGTCCTGATCCCGGCACCAGCCCGGCTCCTGGTACGAGCCCAAGTCCCGCACCCGGCACCAGCCCGGTTCCAAGCGCCGGCCCCGCTTTAACACCGGATCCCGGTGATGGCGGCACCAACGATAACAACACGGATAATGACAATACCGGCAAAGATAAGTCTGATGGCGGATCCTGGCCGTCATCCGTCCTGAACTCAGGCGTAAAGGCGGTTATGGAGGTATGGAAACCCACGACTCCTGACGAGATAAAGCGGTACGCCTGTGTGGGAAAAGAGACTGTCCGGTACACGACGTCAAAGGATAATGACTATCCGATTTCCATAGAGAACGCGGTACAGGGGCCTATGTGCTTTAAGTCTTTTGAGGCGGTTCTTGGGGATTATACCATCGGGAGGACTTTTAACATTTACTCTCTTTCCAAGAATACCTACAGTATGGATGAGGAAATACAGGTTACCATAAAAATCCCGTCCGCCATTTATAAAGAAAACAGAGATTATAAGATGATCTGCGTCACAAAGGGCGGGCAGCCGATTCTTTATAATGATTTGGACAGTGATCCGGAAACGATCACAATAAAAACAAATAAGTTCTATGCTTATGCACTGATTTATAAGTAAAGGCAAAATAAAAGATTGCATAAAACCGGCTCAGACAGAGTTGCTTTTATGCGATCTTTTTTGTAATCCGCCCGGCGATATGAGCGCAGAAATCTGTTTTACAATTCTGAAACATTTTTGTGGTATAATTCATCATGACCATATTAAGGGAGTTGATGAAATTTGGCTGATATACTGATTGTGGAGGATGAGCTCTCCATAAACGAGCTGATACGAAGAAATTTGAGTCTTACAGGGCATCACTGCACGCAGGCCTTTGACGGACTATCCGCAGTGGGATTACTGGAAAACAGAAGCTTTGATTTGATTGTGCTGGACATTATGCTGCCCGGGCTGGACGGCTATCAGGTATTTGAAAGGGCCTGTGGAACACCCACTATTTTTCTGACTGCCAAAAGTGAGCTGTCTGATAAACTGAAAGGGCTTGCGGCGGGAGCGGATGATTATCTGACCAAGCCCTTTCAGATGCTGGAACTGGCGGCCCGGGTGGAAGCCGTGCTGCGGCGGACCAAAAAATCCGAGGCGGAATTCGTGATGGGCGGCCTGAAATGTGATTTTGACAGACATCAGGTTTTTCTGGACGGGGCGGCTGTCGAATGCACGCCCAAAGAATATGAACTTCTCGAGGTACTGATCAGAAACCGGAATATCGCTCTTTCCAGAGAAAAGCTGCTGGACATGGTATGGGGATATGATTTTGACGGCGGCACCCGCACCGTGGATGTTCATATACAGAGACTGCGGCATAAGCTTCATCTGGAAAATCAGATCAGGACGGTATACAAGCTTGGATACCGATTGGAGGTCCGTGAATGAAAAAACGGATTTTTTTCATTGCGCTGATTCTTTTTAGCGTATTTCTTAATTCCATGATTCTGATTGTCTCCATCGCCATTCTCAAGGATCACCTTTCCGCCGTCCGCGACAAATGTCTGGCGGAGCATTATGTCATTTCGTCGTCTCTGATCGGAGATATGCAGGCGATTGAGATGCGGGGAAACAATGTGGAAGAAAATATAGATAATCTGATGCGTGTGTATTCCCGCTATTTGCAGGGGAAGGGGAACGGGTTTGCCGTGGCCTTTTGCGGGGAATGGATTTACGAAAGCTCCGCATTCCGGTCAGAGGCAAACGGAATCCTTCCGCCCAAAACAGGGTACAGGCAGGACAGGCTTGTTTATATGGAAAATCGAAGCGATCCCCTCCTGTGTGTTTATGGCAGTTTTCCGGCTCCGTGGCAGGATTACGGACTTATGTATATCGGGAGCTTAAAGGATACTGTGCAGTCATGGCGGCATACGAAAAATATGCTTTTTCTGACAGGCGCTGCGGCGATGCTCATCATGGCGTTTTTTCTGTCTCAGTTCCTGAATATTATTTTCCGCCCGCTGAGACAGATATCCAGTACCTCGGCAAAGATCGCTGATGGAAATTATGCCAGCCGGATTCCGATTCGGGGAAAGGATGAAATATCCAGTGTGGCTCATAATTTTAACCGCATGGCGCAGCAGATAGAGATTCAGATACAGCAGCTGGAGGAAGCCGCGGAGCAGAAGCAGCAGTTCATTGATAATTTTTCCCACGAATTGCGGATTCCGCTGACGGCAATTTACGGCTATGCCGAATACATCCAGAAGGCTCTGATCCCGGAGGAGGAGCGCTATGAATGTACCCGGTTCATCATGTCGGAATGTGTCAGGCTCCAGAATATGGCTTATCAGCTTCTTGATATGGCGCTGTTGCGCACAGACGGGCCGGAACCCGGCAGCTGCTTTTTTGCGGCACTTTTTGGGCAGTCAGAGAAGTCTATGCAAATGAGGGCGGCAGAGAAGAGAATAAAGCTGACCTATGCTGCGCCGGGAGATTTTATGATCAGGGGAAATGAGGAACAGCTTTTGATCCTGATGAATAATCTGATAGACAATGCGATAAAGGCAAGTCCGCCGGAGGAAGAAATACGCATCCGTGCTTATCCGGAGAAAGACCGGATTGTCGTGGAGGTGGAGGATCACGGAACGGGCATGGAGCCGGAGCAGGTGCCGCATATAAAGGAGGCTTTTTACCGTGTTGACAAGGCGCGCAGCCGCGCAGCGGGCGGCGCGGGGCTCGGTCTTGCGATCTGTGACAGGATTGCCCGGATCCATCATGCGGATATGACGTTCCTTTCCGAACCGGGAAAGGGGACCACGGTGAAGCTTTCTTTTCCTGATTTGACGGAAAATTTACAGGTCTGAGATAACTTTGATATTTTTTTGATATACAGAGGGGTTATTGTATAGCTATCAGGCATGGGATTCGGGTATCAAAAGCCCTGGATGCGGAGTGTGCCCGAATCCTAAATCAGGACAATCAGAAAGGAGCTTCACTATGAAACAGAAAAACATTTTAAAATTGACGGCGGCGGCATTTGCCGTAATCGGAACGGGAACTCTCCTCTTTAATGCGGCGGCGGAGACGGCTCTTGCCTCAAGCGCCAAAAGGACACAGACCGTTCCCACCAGCTACCAGGTCTCAAACGATCTGGAAGTAATTTCTCAAAAACCCGGGATAACAGAGGAAAGCGGAGGAATCGCAAACTGTCAGGTGAGTATGGACAGCCTGAATACAGGAACGCCTGCAGATACGGATTTAACCATGGAGGAGGCGGCGGAGGCCGGTGTGCGGCATCTGAGAAATATTTTCGGAGTGGATCTGGAAGGCGCTTATGTATATATGATGTATAATCCGGGAACCGTGACCTTTCCCCGGGCCTTTTGGAGCGGTGATGTCCTGTTTGAGAAAAAGCAGACTCCGGAAAGCACAAGATGGACATTCATGGTGGATGCCGTGACAGGAGAGCTTTTCAATGCCGGTCATGGCAGACAATTGGATGCCAACCCTCCGCTTGGCTTAGATCAGGCGCTTGAGAAGGACTGCAGTCAGTATAAAGAGCTTGCCAGAAAGAAAACGGAGGAATGCGGTTTGATGGACGGCCCGGTGGACAGAGTAGAATATAACTGTCAGGGATATTCGGGGAACGATCCGGACATTGCGCTGGATGTGATCGGGGAGAATGGTGAGACGATCAATATGAGCTTTTCCCGTTATGATCAGGAGTTTTTGGGGATTATTACGGACACTTCACTGAAAATATCAGAATCTGCCCTGGAACGTATCATGAAGGGGGAGGCAGATGACGATGACCAGATCGAAAAGAAAACGGCGGTATTTGAAGCCCCGTGAAGCAGATATTTTTACATGGATTTTCTGCTCTGATAATGTTATACTGTGAACGCAGCATAAAGTTTTTACACAGATGAACAAGGAGCAGTAAGATGGATCAGAAGGGAAAGAAAATAGAATTTCGTTTTGGCAAGGCGGGAAAGCTGGCGCCGCTCATTGTGGCGGCGCTGATGATCGGATGGGCGGCGTTTAGCCAGTCCAATGTGAACGGGTATGTGCTTGCATTTTTTGCGGCGCTTGTGACGGGAATTATTTTTGCAAAGGATGAGAAGGCATATGGGGAGGCGCTTGTATACGGACTGGGAAAGCCCATGTTTGGCGTGATCGTGCTGGCAGTGATCCTGGCGGCGGTTTCCGGCAAGCTGATCTCCGCCAGCGGGGCGGTGCAGACCATTGCGGCATACGTGGTGGCGGCGGGCTTCACGGGGAGGCTTTTTGTGGCGGCAGCCTTTCTCATCACCTGTCTGCTGGCGTTTGCCACGGGGACTTCGGTGGGGACCTACTTTGTGGTGATTCCGATTTTGTTTCCGGTGGGCGTGATGGCCGGGGCGGCACCGGAATTCACGATAGGAGCCATTGTGTCCGGGGCCGCATTCGGTGACAACCTGGGACCGATCTCGGACACCACCATCGCTTCCAGTGCGACGCAGCATGCGGATCTGGGAACCGTGGTGAAAACCAGGATGCGTTACAGCCTTCCTGCGGCATCGGGGGCGCTGATCCTGTTTCTGCTCTTTTCCAGAACCACGGATGGGGGTGCTGCGGCTGCGGCATCGGACGGGGTGGCAAATCCTGTCAGTCTGGTCATGCTGGCGGTTCCGGCCGTTATCATCGTCCTGTGTATGATGAGGAAGCATCTGATCACCGCCCTGTCCTTCGGAATTCTGGCAGGAATTGCGGCCGGGCTGCTTTCCGGTGTCTATACCATGGATCAGCTCATCTCGTTTCCAGGCGGATTTTCCGTGTCAGGAGCGATTATAGAGGCCGTCACGGGCACGGCAGGCACGGTGTCCATGCTGATCGCGGTCTTTGCCCTTCTGGGTGTTTTGGAGTGCGGAGGCCTGTTTGAGGATGTGAGAGGGCTTTTGGAGCGTTTTGCCAGAAGGGAGCG
>CAJUIO010000091.1 GCA_910586025.1 uncultured Lachnospiraceae bacterium | reverse complement strand
CACCCTGGCAGGTCAGCATTTCATAAGTGAAATTACCGATTTTCCACAACAGCCCCATAGCCCAAAGCCATTTGGCGCACAGGGCCGCCGGCACCGGAATGCCAACCGCACAGCTGGAAAAATTTTAAAAAATTTAAAAAAAGGACTTGCTTTTTTATTTTAAATGAGGTATTATATTTGAGTGCCAAGCACAGTAAAGAAAATTGGGCTATCGCCAAACGGTAAGGCAACGGACTCTGACTCCGTCATTTCAAGGTTCGAATCCTTGTAGCCCAGCGAATGCGACCCGGTGAATTTATTTCACCGGGTTTTTACATACCCGGAAATGCAGTGGTTATGCGGGGGATGGGGAAATGACATCTATACAACGAGCTTTCGGCGGTAAGGATCAAAGAAATGGGAGAAAAGAAATGACAAAAATCCAATATGAAAACTTATCCATCCGTCAGGCCGAGGCTGCAGATGCAAAGCAGCTTGCCGCTTGGTGGAATGATGGTACTGTGATGGCACACGCCGGCTTTCCCAACGGCTTGGGAACAACTGAGGAAGAAGTTATCAAAGGTCTCGGCAATGGCCGGATGGTCATTGAGGAAAATGACCGTTTGATTGGCGAATGCAATTACCGCAATGCAGCGGATGGTGCAGCGGAAATTGGTATCAAGATCTGCGAAACCGATTGTCAGAACCGTGGCGTTGGCAGAAAGATTTTGAGTATGCTGATTGCATGGCTGTTCCGAAACGGCTATTCCAGGATTGTCCTTGATACCGACTTGACAAACACGAGAGCGCAGCACGTTTATGAATCGCTTGGGTTCCATAAGATGCGAATCAACATTGATTCTTGGAAAGATCAGCTTGGCCGGCTTCAATCTTCGGTTGATTATGAGCTGGCTGAAGATGAGTTTAATAGTTATGTTTAGAAAATAACAAGCAAGTACTTTATTCCCGCAAGCAACGAGCCATACAATAGAAAGCTTGCTTTCTATTGTATGGCGACTGCTGCGAGGGTCAAATGCCCCGCTGCTTGCAGCGGAGTCTTTGATTGAATTGGGTACAAATGTTGTGTATAATAACTGTCAAAGATGAAATGTCATTATAGGAATCTGCCGCATCTGGCGGCATCTGTAAAGGAGAATACATATTATGGACACGTTTATGAGAAATCTGGCAAACGAGCCGGACGAAGAAGGCTTCATGCCTGCGATGAAGGTTTACCTTCTGGAAAAAAATGAAGAGGAAGGAGTCCGCCCCATGGTGATTATCTGTCCGGGAGGAGGATATTCCTGCGTCGTGGAAAACTGGGAGGGAGAGCGGATCGCCATGGCATATGCGGCGGCCGGATTCCATACGGCGGTGGTGGATTATAAGGTGGCCCCGCGGGATTACAGGCAGCCCCTGAGGGACGCGGCGGCGGCAGTGCGTACGTGCAGGGAAAATGCAGGCATCTGGCAGGTGGATCCGGCAAAGATAATCATATGCGGATTTTCTGCGGGAGGGCATCTTGCGGCATCCGTCAGTACGCTCTGGGATTCTGCTGAGTTTTTTACGCCGGAGGAGATCGGGAGCAGAATCTGCAGGCCTGATGCCTCCATTTTGTGCTATCCTGTAATCACCTCGGGTGATAAAGCCCATAAGGATTCCTTTGTAAAGCTGATTGGAAGTGACGACGAGGGACTTCCCGAGTGGAGAGAGATGTCCCTGGAATATCAGGTGGATGATCAGACTCCGCCCGCATTTTTGTGGCATACCGTCGAGGACAGCGTGGTTCCGGTGGAAAACAGTATGTATTATGCCACTGCGCTTCGTGAGCATCATGTGCCCTTTGAGCTTCATATCTATCCCAGAGGCGATCACGGACTGTCTCTTGTGACGCAGGGACTTTCCAGAACAAAGCCTATGTTCGGAAGAGATTATGGGTGGATGAAGCTGTCAATTGACTGGATCAATGAACTGTTTGGCTTGTGTCAGGCCTGAGGATAGGGCGGAAACTCCATCCTTTCCCTCCGGTAGCAGCCGGGACTGATTTCATAATATTTTTTAAAGGCGGAAGAAAAGTGCTCTGCCGAGGAGTAGCCAAGCTCCTCGGCGATGGAGGCGATGCTTCTGCCTTTTTCTCCGAGCAGAATGGAGGCGGCGGACATGCGCGCCTCCGTTTTCTTCTGCTGGAAGGTTTTGCCGTAGTATTCCAGCAGGAGACGCTGGGTCTGCCGGGTGCTGAGCTTTAGACGGTCTGCCAGTGCGTCCAGGGAGAGCGTGCGGTATTCGTAAAGAAAATATTCCTCTATAATCATGGATTTGCTGTTGTGGAGATTGCTATCCGCAGAGCGGTATTCCGGTTTCTTTTCCTGCTCATAATTCCGCACCAGATAGATAATCAGCTGTGAGAGCAGAAGCTCCACCTGATTCTGGTATCCCGTGTAATGGTGTTCCAGCTCGCCGAAAAGCTGTTTCATCAGGAAGTGAATCCCCTGTACATCCTGTCCGAGCCAGAAGCGGGTGGATAAAAAGCTGTCCATAAGCGGAGAGAGCTTTTTGGACCGGGAAGAGCCGGGAAATCTGAAATACACGCAATATTCCTGCATGGGATCGGACAGGAGCGGCGACTGCGCATGCTCCACATGGGGGCCCGTCACAAAAAGCGTGTTGGGAGAGATGTCATAATATTCTCCGTCGGCCTTCAGCCTGCCGTATCCGGCCGGGATATAGTGGATCTCATAGCAGCCGTTCCCATGGCTGTGAGAGGGAATCACGCGGGTAAAGCGCTCGAAAATGATGTTCAGAGTGTGTATGGGAATTCCATCCAGGGAAAAATGCAGGTCTATGCTGGTGTACTGGGTTTTCATGCGGGCTCCTTTTTGGGCTGAAACAGAAAGATAATATCCGTGAGAATATTATAACAGATTAAAAATATAAAAACACGACATTTTTCTGTTAAAATAGGCATCTTCCAATCTGGTATCCGCGGACAGGAGGAGTATACTGGAAGCATAAGGTAAATGTCAGTGAAATGGATGTACAAATCCAGGAAGGAGAGGTTATTATGGCGGTAAAAATGATGATGAAGGGGGCAATCCTGCCGGGGAACAGCACAGTGGAGATGAAGGACTTTGAGATTCCAAAGCCCGGTCACGGGCAGGTAGTGGTTCAGACAAAGGCGACCACGATCTGCGGCAGCGATATCCGCTGCATCTACAGGGAGCACACGGGAAAGGGACCGGAAGGGTACATACCGGGCATGGTGGCAGGTCATGAGCCCTGCGGACAGATCGTGGAAGAGGGAGAGGGCTTAAAGCGCTTCAAAAAGGGAGACAGGGTGATCGTGTACCATATCTCCGGCTGCGGCGTGTGCAACGACTGTCGAAGGGGCTACTACATTTCCTGTAAGAGCAGATTCCGTCAGGCATACGGCTGGCAGAGAAATGGCGGAATGGCACCCTATATTCTGGCGGACGAGAAGGATCTGATTGAACTGCCCGATGAGCTGTCCTACAAGGACGGCGCTCAGGTGGCCTGCGGCTTCGGTACGGTCTATGAGGCCATTGAGAAGATCGGTATCTGCGGAAACGATGCGGTTCTGGTGACCGGACTTGGCCCGGTGGGTCTTGCGGCGCTCATGCTGGCAAAGGCGATGGGAGCTGACAAGCTGATCGGAGTGGAGATGAATGACTACAGGATTGACCTGGCGAAAAAGCTGGGCCTTGTGGATCTGGTGGTGAAACCCGGGGAGGACGCGCTTGCGCAGATTCTGGAAGCCACAGGCGGAAAGGGAGTGGAGCGCTCCATCGACGCATCCGCCAGCGATCCGGGCAGACAGCTTGCCATCCGTGCCACAAGAGAGTGGGGAAAAATCGCATTCGTGGGAGAAGGGGGAACCTGCACCTTTAATCCAAGCCCGGATATCATTCACGGACAGAAGACGATCTACGGTTCCTGGGTTACCTCGCTTTGGAGAATGGAGGAGCTGGTGGAGAGACTGGTTCGCTGGAATATCCATCCCGAGGATCTGATCACGCATGAATTCCCTCTGGACAAGGCGGCGGAAGCCTACAGCCTCATGGCAGGCGGACAGTGCGGCAAGGTTGCAGTGGTATTTGATTGACGGGAGGCAAAGGATGGAGAAGAGAATAGATCAGTCCCTGATTCCAAAGAGAACCCTGCCGGGCGGGGAGCAGATTCCCTGTATGGGGCTCGGAACCTTTGGATCGGACAAATACGGAGCGGACGTGGTTTCGGAAGCGGTTTACGGAGCCATTAAATATGGATACCGCCTGATTGACTGTGCGGCCGTGTATCAGAACGAGGCGCAGATCGGTCAGGTTCTCGGGAGACTGTTTGAGGAGGGAGCGGTAGAGAGACAGGAGCTCTTTATCACCTCCAAGGTGTGGAATGACAGGCATGGCGAGGGGGAGGTCATTGCTTCCTGCAAAAAGAGTCTTGCGGATCTGGGACTGGAACAGATTGATTTGTATTTCGTGCACTGGCCTTTTCCCAATTATCATGCGCCGGGCTGTGACGGGGATTCCAGAAATCCGGATTCCAGGCCTTTTTCCGTGGAGGAATTCATGGGTGCGTGGCGTCAGTGCGAGAGGCTGGTGGAGCTTGGCCTTGTGCGGTATATCGGGATGAGCAACATGACCATACCCAAGCTGGAGGCTGTGCTGCCTCTTTGCAGGATTAAGCCGGCGGCCCTGGAGATGGAGCTTCACCCTTCCTTCCAGCAGCCGGAGCTGTTTGATTATGCGGTGTCCCATGACATTCTGCCTATCGGCTACTGCCCTATCGGATCTCCCTCCAGGCCGGAGAGAGACAGGACGGCGGAGGACGTGGCGGATACGCAGCTGCCCTCCGTGGAGGCGGCGGCGAAGGCCCATCAGGTGCATCCGGCAGTGATCTGCCTCAAATGGGCGGTTCAGAGGGGACAGATTCCCATTCCGTTTTCCGTGAAGGAGCCTCAGTATATTTCCAACCTGGAGTGCGCGGTCTTCGATCCGCTTACCGACGAGGAGATGGAAGCCATACGCAGAGACGACAAGAACTGCCGTCTGGTGAAGGGACAGGTCTTCCTGTGGGAAGGAGCTGGCGGCTGGGAAGACCTCTGGGATGTGGACGGAACGATTACGAAGTGAGCGGCAAGGCCTGGAGGGGGTCTGACGGGAAAGGATGTGAGATAATTTATGCTGAAAGGAATTCCGAAAATATTATCTCCCGAGCTCCTTAAGGTGCTCTGCGAGATGGGACATGGAGACAGAATCGTGATTGCGGACGGGAATTTTCCGGCGGAGAGTATGGGAAAGGACAGCATTGTGATCCGGATGGACGGTCACGGGACATGCGAGATTCTTGAGGCGGTGCTCAAGGTGTTTCCCCTGGATACCTATGTGGAGCATCCCTTTAACCTGATGCAGGTGGTGAAGGGAGATCCGGTGGAAACGCCGATCTGGGAGAGCTATAAGGAGCTTGTGAGAGAGGCTGACGACAGGGGTGAGGCCCTGATCGGAGAAATCGAGCGTTTTGCCTTTTATGAGGAGGCCCGCAGCGCCTATGCCATTATAGCCACCGGGGAAGGCGCGCTGTATGCCAATATCATGCTGCAGAAGGGCGTAGTAGTCTGAAAGGATGGAGGTAAGTAGAAACTATGTATGATATGACAAAGTATCTGGAAACCATAGATAAAGTGATTGAGCAGGGACCTTTTAAGGACAACTGGGAATCGCTCTCCAAGTTTGAGGCACCGAAGTGGTACCGGAATGCCAAGTTCGGGATTTTTATCCACTGGGGCGTGTACAGTGTGCCTGCCTATGACAGCGAGTGGTATTCGAGAAACATGTATGTTCAGGGCTCAAAGGCTTATGAACATCATCTGAAGACCTATGGGAAGCATTCGGAGTTCGGGTACAAGGATTTTATCCCCATGTTCAAGGCGGAAAAATTTGACCCGGACAAGTGGGCGGATCTCTTTGCCAGGGCGGGAGCCAGATATGTGGTTCCGGTGGCGGAGCATCATGACGGCTTTCAGATGTACAGGAGTGAGATTTCCCACTGGAATGCCTTTGAGATGGGCCCGAAGAGGGATGTGCTCGGGGAGCTGACGCTAAGCTGCCGGGAAAGAGGAATAGAGACGGGAGCTTCCTCCCACAGAGTGGAGCACTGGTTCTTCATGGGTCATGGGAAGGAATTCGAAAGTGATGTCAAAGAGCCTATGAGCAGGGGAGATTTCTACTGGCCGGCCATGCCGGAACAGAATCATCAGGACATTTTCAGCGAGCCTGTTCCCACGGAGGAATATCTGCAGGACTGGCTGGTGAGGACCTGTGAAATTGTTGACCGCTATCAGCCCAGAGTGCTCTACTTTGACTGGTGGATTCAGCACAGTGCGGTGAAGCCGTACCTGAAAAAGCTGGCGGCATATTATTATAACCGGGCTGCGGAGTGGGGAATCGAGGTTGCGATCAACTATAAGCATGACGCTTTCCTGTTCGGATCGGCGGTGCCGGATGTGGAGAGGGGACAGTTTGCGGATGTGAAGCCCTATTTCTGGCAGACGGACACGGCGATTGCCCTGAATTCCTGGTGCTATACGGAGAATAATGATTTCCGTCCTTATCAGGATATTCTCTGCGATCTGGTGGATATTGTGAGTAAGAACGGTACTCTTTTGCTGAATGTGGGGCCCAAGGCGGACGGCACGATTTCGGAAGAGGATACGGCTGTGCTCGAAGGGATCGGAAGATGGATGGAGATAAACGGCGAGGCTCTCTATGACACTAAGGTGTGGCGTAAATATGGAGAAGGGCCTACGCAGATCGTGGAAGGACAGTTCTCCGACGGAATTAAAAAGAATTTTACCGCTAAGGATTTCCGCTTTACAACCGGTCACGGATATCTGTATGCGACGGTTCTTAAGGGCTGCGAGGAGGGAGAATACTGTATTGAATCTCTCGGTATCAGGGATGCTTCCAGACAGGCTCACTTTGCAGGCATTATTCAGAGCGTCGAGGTTCTTGGAGCCGCAGAAGCTCCCAAATGGAGCAGGGATGAGGAGGGACTTCATATTTCCACCTCTTTCCGGAGTGATGAGCCCATCGTGTTCAGGATTAAGATCGACTGATCCTTGAAAGCCTGACGGCGGTATGATATTATAATCATGTTTCAGTTTACAGGAAAGCATGGGAAGGTCAGATGCCGTATGAAAAGGAAATTTTGGGGAAAGTATGACGGTTTAAAATACGGATGGCTCAAAGATACGAAAAAGTTTTTTGTCCTTTTAGTTACGGTATTTATATTTTTCCGCTGCGTAATCGGATTTTCCTTTGTAAAAGGCGACTCTATGGAACCAACGCTGCATGACGGCGAGCTGGTTGTATACACGAGAATTAACCCGAAGTACGAAAAAGGGGATGTCATATCGGTGCGAATACCGTCGGGAGAATATTATGTGAAGCGCATCATAGCCATGGCCGGAGATACCGTCGATATCAGGGACGGAAGGGTGTACGTGAATGACGGGCTCATAGACGAGCCCTATGTGGCCGGCGGGACCTATGGACAGGAGGGCCCGGTCAGATATCCCTTTACAGTGGAAGACGGACAGATCTTCGTGATGGGAGACAACCGGGAGATCTCCATGGATTCCCGTTCCTTCGGTGTGGTGGGAACCAGACAGATCAAGGGAAAGCTCTGGCTGCATGCAGGATGGTTTTATATCAGAAGAATTTGATACGGGTCGTGTTACCAAAAGATTCCCGCAGGTTTCCTGCGGGAGTCTTTTTAAGCGCTTTTTATAATTTCTTGCCGAGCATCTCCGGATTGGTGGCATGTCTTAAGGCGGTTTCTCTGGAAATTTTACCCTGCCTGCACAGATTCAGAAGGCTTCCGTCCATGGAGATCATGTCTTCCTTCATGGAGGAGTAGATGATACCGTCGATCTGATGCACCTTGTTGTCACGGATCATATTCCGGATGGCGGGTGTCACTGTCATGATTTCCAGAGCGGGTACCATGCTCCCGTCCAGAGCGGGTACCAGCTGCTGGGATACCACCGCGGTCAGCACCGTGGCAAGCTGAATGGCGATCTGATGCTGCTGGTTTGCCGGAAACACGTCAACGATACGGTCTATGGTGTTGGCGGCTCCTATGGTATGCAGGGTGGAGAGCAGGAGATGACCTGTCTCGGCGGCGGTCATAGCCACGTTGATGGTCTCATAATCCCTCATTTCACCAAGAAGAATCACATCCGGGCTCTGACGCAGAGCGGCCCGGAGAGCCGTCACGTAATTTTCCGTATCCACGTTGATCTCGCGCTGGCTCACAATACTGCGTGTATGGCGGTGCAGATATTCAAGAGGATCCTCGAGGGTGATAATATGCCTGTGCTGGTTCTGGTTGATCTGGTTGATAATACAGGCCAGAGTGGTTGACTTTCCGCTTCCGGCAGGGCCGGTGACGAGAATCATGCCCTTTCCCCCGTCGCCCAGATGAATCACGTGCTCGGGAATGCCCAGGTTCCTGAAATCCGGAAGATCAAAGGCGATGATCCTTATGACAGCTGACAGCGCGCCTCTTTGTTTATAAGCGCTGACACGGAACCGGGAGAGCCCGGTAATGGAAAAGGAAAAATCATCGTCTCCGCTTTCGTAGAGAAGATTAATGTCCCTGTCTCCGGCATTTTTGTAGATCTCCTTCAGAAAGTCCTCCGTGTCGGAGGGAAACAGCTTTGTATCGTCAAGCTGATGAATCACGCCGTTCTTGCGGAAGGATATGGGGAGACCGGCCACGATAAACACGTCCGAGGCCTGCTCCGCAATTGCCTGTTGTAAAAGCTCGTTGAGATACATATATAAACTCCTTATTCGTTTTCCGTCATGGGCAGCAGGTTGAGCGGCTGGTCGCCGTCCCAGGCTTTTGCTGAGACAACCTTCCATGATTTAATTTCATAATAGGTTTCAAAGCTTCTGTAGTTTGTGACGAGAAGAGCCACATCAAGCATCTGCTTTTCCCCCAGAGGGATCTCGAAGGAAACGATCAGATTATCCTCCAGCGGCAGGCAGGATAAAAGGATTCCCTCAAGCTCGGCACCGTCAAGGGCTTCCATGACTGCCCTTCCGTAGGGAGATGCCGCAACGCCTCCGGAGGCCTGCGGAAGCCCGGAGGCACCCATTTCCCCGGCGGTATCGGATAAAATCTCATCAATCCTGCCGGTTATGGTCTCGGCCCATGCGGAAGCCTCGTAATATTCGGTCTTGTGGCCGGCAAGCCTCTCGCTGAAGGAATAATCACTTCTGGCGCTGGACAGGGAAAGAATGGCAAAGGTGGCCAGACACAGTACCAGAAATATGATCAGCAGAGAAGAGGAGCCGATATTGACAAAAGAAGACTGCTGCTTATCTCTCTTCATAATCCGTCCTCCTTGGAATATGATGCCTTGCGGTCAATGTATAGATTACCCCGGCCCCGGAATCGGTGCCGGCTCCCGTGATCGACATGGAGGCATTCAACAGCTGTCCGGACTGGGAGAGCTGAAGAAACAGGATATAGGAGGCATCCGCCTGCTTGCAGACGGCAAAATCACTGTCGTAATAAACGGCGGTTTCCGCATCTGTCCGGGTGTCCATGGAATCGCCATCCGGAAAGGCGCTGTCCGGAAAGAGCTCTTTAAGAAGACCTGCGGCATCCTGAATGCTCTCCGCCGCAGAGACTGTCTCCGCCACGCCGGCGCATATGTTAACTGCGTGATTCAAAGCGTTGGAATCCCGGCTGAGCAGATGGGATTTAACAAAAAACTGCACACACACGGCGCTGGCCGCTGAAAAGAAAAAGATGGCAAGTATTAATTCCATCAGGAATAAGCTGGAAGATCTGGCTCTGCTTTTGCGTACCATAAGCTTCGTCCTTTCTGTCTGATAAACTACTGTCTGCTCCTGAGCCCTATGACCGTGGAGGAGCTTCGGCCCTTGCGGTCGGTGCAGCTGAATCTGAGCAGGTTATCGGAGAGCTGCTCCATGGTAAAATCCTGAATTTCCAGAATGGGTTTTCCATTGTCAGAGCCGGCTTCCACTCCGGCCTTCACAAAGAGCTCCCGCAGCTCCTGCTCACAGGCATATATGTAAGTGTAATAGGCTTCCTCTCCGCTTGTCTGCTCCATGACAAGAGCGTCCCTGCCGTCAAAGCTTCCCAGATAAACAGACCCGTTCTCATCGCTCTGGTGAATCTTTTCGCTTATATAGGAAAGACACGTGCGGGACGAATAATTCAGGGATGAGTTTTCCGTGGTGGACTGATAGATCCGGGCCGCAAGCAGAATCAGCGTGAGTGCGGACAGGGCGAAGACGAAAAACAGCGCCACGGGAAACAGAAAATCTATCATATGATTACGCTTCATTCGAAAACGCATTATTTCCCCTCCCTCTCAATGATGGTCACATCCGGCAGGATATTGGAACCAATGATACGGTAATCCACGAAAAACAGATCCTCGTCATAGGTAAGCCCGTAGTTTTCCTTCAGATAATCAAGGCTTTCCGGGTAGGCACCCTCCACCGTATAGCAGTAGGTGATACTGCGGGTGATGGCGTTTTCCAGGCTTTCACGCTGACGCTTCCTTGTGCTTTCCGAAACCGATACAATCCCCTGTAAAAAGAGGCCGATTATAAACAAAAACACGCAGACGGAAAACAGGAACCGGGGTATGTGACGCGGCTGTTTCCGGTATACAAAACGATTCATAGAAAGCTCCTTTACTTTAAAGGCTGGACATGATTCCCATAAGCGGCAGCATGACCGACAGGAGAATCACCCCCACGATCAGAGACAGCATGATCACGAGCGTGGGTTCAAGGACAGCAAGGACATTGTTCATCCTCGTGTCGATATCGTCCTGATAAAGCCCCGCCACCTGCTCCATCACCTGGTCCATGGAGCCTGTCTTTGCTCCGATGGAGGCCATGCGGGCATAGACGCCGGTAAACATGCCGGACTGGAACAGAGCCTGCGAAAGATCGTCTCCCTGATTGATTTTTTCCAGACAGCTGTCAATCTTTTCCTGAAAAACAGGGTCGTCATTCAGCGATGTGACCAGCTCCATGCTGCGCTCGGGGTTGAGGCCGCTGCTGAGGGTGAGGGCCATGCCGCTTGCAAAACGGCAGGCCGCAATCTCCTCGAAAATGGCCCGGGTAAACTTAAGCTTATAGCCGAGACTGCGAAACATGCTTCTGCCGGATGAGGTGCGTGTGCCGTAGAAGAAAAGCCCGGCGATAACGGCGAGAAGTATGATAAAGGCGATGGAATAGCGGTTGATGGCGTTTCCCACGTTCATCAGCGCCCGGGAAAAGCCCGTCATTTCGGAACCGAGCTGGATGAACACCTGATTGAATATGGGCATGACCTTCACCAGAAGAACCACGATCACGACCACCATCATTGCCGTCATGATCATGGGATATGTAATGGAATTACGGATGCTCTTGCTGATCGAATCCTCCCGTTCATAGTGATTTTGAAGGGATTCCATAACCTCGTCAAGAGTACCCGTTTCCTCTCCGATCTGAATCATGTGAAGCATGTAGGAGGGATAGATGCCGGCGGAATCGAGAGCCTGATACAGGCTTCCGGTCTCCTGCATATTGGCAAGGAGTGATTCCAGTATTGATTTTTCCTCCGGAAGGGAGGCGTCCTCCAGCATGATCGTGAGCCCCTCCATGGAAGAGATGCCTGATTTGAGAATCAGGGCAATCTGCCCGCAGAAGGAAGATAATTCCATATTGGAAAATGGTTTCATAGTAACCCTCCGTTTCTTTTAATATGAATACTTCACCGTATAATTGCTTCCGTCACCGATATACTTCTGTACCGATGACCTGCTGTTGTTGGCGGCAAGCGTGGGATCCATCAGGGTCCAGCTCTTTCCGTTAAACTCAATAATCTTGTCCACCCAGCCTGTCTCCTTAAGATATACGCTTATCCATGCGTGATAAGCGTCGCCGGAATAGCCCACCACCAGCTTGGTGGGAATGCCCTGGGATCGGAGCATTGCGGCCATGAGGGACGCATAGTCAAAGCAAATCCCCTTTTTGGTCTGCAGGGTCGTGTCAATATCCGGAAGATAGCCGGGGGTGACAGAGGCGGCCAGAGCGTCGTCATAGGTGATATTTTCCGTGATATAAAGATAAACCTTTTCCACATAATCCAGATCACCCGAGGAGCTGTCTGACAGCTTTTCCCCGTATTTTACCGCTTCGTCATCCGAAGAGAACCAGACATACTGGTTTGGATAGAGAAAGGGCTTAAATTCATCGCTTATGGTTACGCTGATATCCTGGGAGAGGGCCAGGGCATACATGTTGTCGTAGGCGTGTTCCAGCACGTCAATGTGATAGCTGCCGCTCCCCCCTGACAGAGGAAAGGTCTCGTAGGAGCCCGGGGACAGGTTATAGCTGTAAACGGAAGCATCCGGTGCCGTGATCTGCAGCTTAACCTTGTCAGCGGTGCCCTTGTAGCGCACCATCACATACCCGTCGGAGGTATTTGACGCATCAATGGAAATTGCGTCGTCCCCATAAGTGACAGTGCCCGAAGCGGCCGGTGAGAGATACTCGTGGACGGTAGTTCTCTTCTGACCGGTGCCGCCGCTCTTTGAAGCAGAGTCGGCGGAGCGCTTCTGACAGCCGATCAAAAGGGGAACTGAAAGAATCAGCATGAAAAATACACAGACAGAATAAAGTTTTCTGTGCATATTACGGACTCCTTTCGCATTTCAAAAATTATTACTGAATCGTAAGTATCAGGTGCAGTGTATTGTCTGCATGGTCAGGGATATAGACATTCAGGCTTTCCTTCGGATAGGCAAATGCCACGCATCCCGTGGCTTCATCATGGAATACGGGATGCACTTCATTGCCGTCTAAGTCCACGGCCTTTATTTTTTCATAATTGACACCGGAACCGGGATCGGACAGATAAAGATAAATACGATCGCTGTCCGTGTTGTTTGAGACAACCGCAGGCGCATCCAGATCCACATTCGTCACGTCAATATAGCGAGTCAGCGTCTGTCTGTTGATCAGGGTTACGGTCACGGCCATCCTTCCGTTCCTGGAAGGCTCCATGGAATAAACATGGGAATCCACCTCGTATACCGGAATATTATGCCCGTCTATCACGGCGCTTACACGCTCCACAAGCATAAAAGTAGTCACGTCAAGCTGATAAACGGGATTAAAGCCGGTGCCATCTGATACCTCATGGATAGTGAAGGATGGCGGAACAAACAGAAACGGCAGCAGAATAAAGAGCGCCATCACGATAACAAGAATGGTTCTCTGCAGAGTAAACCGCTCACGCCTGTACTGGCTGTAGGAGGCAAGAACTTCCAGAGGAATGGTGTTGGGCTCCATCTGATTGACCTCGAAGGCCTGTTCCAGAATTTTGTTAGCAATCTCTATATCCAATTGTGGTTCTGTTGTCTTTTTGAACGGAATCATAGATAAAAATTACCCCCCTGAGGCTGTAATACTTTTTTTAATCGTTCCCTGCCGCTGATAAGATACCGCTTTACGGAGCTGCGGCTGATATCCATGAGGCGTGCAATTTCGTCGTGCTTCATGTTCTGATAATACTTCAAAATAATAACCTGAGCTTCCGTAAACGGGAGCTTCAGGATCTGATTCATGATGTATTCCTTTGAGTCAACCTGAATCACCATTTCTTCCGGATTGTGTTCAGACGGAATCACGGAATCAGAAGGCCCGGATAGAGCGTTTCCATGCTGCATATTATAATAATCGTCCATTTCCATGTCATAACGAAGCTGCTTTTTATGAAAATTATAACACACACGAAAATTAATCTGGTTGAGCCAGGCCACGGCCAGAGAAGGATCCTTCAGTTTAAAAAGATTTTTGAGCGCAAGAATATAAGTCTCCTGCAGCGCATCCTGTGCAAGGTGCTCGTCCTTCAAATAACAGTAGGCAAAATAGTATTGCTTTTGATAGGTAGTGGCGTACAGCTCGGCAAAGGCGTCGCTGTCCCCGGACTGCGCCCGGGTTACCAAATCCGCTACATAATTATAATCTAAAGCAGGCATTCGTATTTACTCCCCTTCTAATCCCCCAAAAAACAGTAAAACAATTACTCCGATCTATCATAAATGCGCCGGTCAGAGAGCGCGATGAGATCCGTGACGGTCTTTACCTTGGAAGCCTCGTCAAAGGCAATTCCATAGCGGTAGCGTACCGGATGCACATCCTCCTGACTGTTGTGGCGGTATACCTTGTTGCTCACGCGCTCCAGAAAGGTATCCATCTTTTTGTCCGTACAGTTTTCAAACAGAGCAAGGAATTTATTTCCGCCGTTGCGTCCCACAAAACAGAGATTTAAGGCGGAAGCCTGCAGAATGCCGGAAAATTCATGAATCAGCGCATTTCCGGTCACATGGCCGAAATCGCGGTTCATATCCCCCAGATTTTCCAGTTCGAGCATAATGCAGCCTATATTCCAGGGAAGCGGCTGATCAAGGTATTTCTCAATAATGGAATCACAGGTGTAGCGATTGGCGATACCGGAAACAGGATCGGATGAGACTGCATAATCCAGCTCGCGGTAATCGCGTTTAAAGGAAGAAATAATGCTGAAATCCACAAATATAAACAGAAAAGACAATACAAACACAAGCCACAGCAGAATACACAGGATGCGTACCTGGGGATCATGTGCCACCAGCTGATACAGCCTAGAATCTACAAGAATCAAAAAGAGACTGATTACGGCAAAACAAACAAAAAGAATCAGTTGTATTGTCTTTAGAAAATTAAATTTTTTCATGATTTCATATCTTCCTTATCTGTTTACAAGTGGTTTCAGTATAGCACACCCTTTTGGGATATGGCAATAAATATAAAAAAGAATTTGTATTTCA
>CAJUIO010000090.1:10709-15082 GCA_910586025.1 uncultured Lachnospiraceae bacterium | reverse complement strand
AAAAAACTTTTGTCGTTGACTATAAAAAGTATTTTCGAGCCAAATAATGGTTGACAAAACCGCCGCTTTTGCATATTCTGATATAAAGATATTGAATAAATGCAGGGAACGGAAAGAGTACATGACCGGAGCTGTTCAGAGAGAAAGCGTCGTCGGCTGAAAGCGTTTTTACAGGAAAGATCATGGAAGTGCGTCCGGGAGCAGGTCTTTTGAAAACTGTAGGGAGACGGGAAATCGAGTCTTTGGGCAGTCGGTAGCAGGACACGTATTCACACGTTACGTGCAATGAGTGGGGGCAGCTTTGCTTCTAAATAGAGTGGAACCGCGGATAACTTCGTCTCTAGGACTGAGTTATCCGTTTTTTTATTCCCGCGAGCAACGAGCCAAGTGGCTGCTTGCAGCGGGGTCTTTGATTTCACAGGAAAGGAACAAAGCAGGATGTTGAAGCTGAGAGAAGCCCGCACTCGGGAAAAGGGGGTGGCGGAGTGGGATTTATCAGAGATATAAAGGAAGAAATCGGGATTATCAGGGAGAGGGATGCGGCAATTCATTCCTCTATGGAAGTGTTTCTCTATCCCAGCTTCAAGGTGATGCTTCATTATCGGATAGCGCACAGGCTTTATCTGAAAAAGCATTATTTTCTGGCGAGATGGATTTCCCAGAGGGGAGTCCGTAAGACAGGGATAGAAATTCACCCGGGAGCCCGGATCGGAAGCGGGTTTTTCATTGATCATGGCTCAGGCGTGATTATCGGGGAGACCACCATAATCGGAGATAACGTGACTCTTTACCAGGGAGTGACTCTTGGGGGAACAGGGAAAGAACAGGGAAAGAGGCATCCCACACTGGGAAATAATATTATGATAGGGGCCGGTGCCAAAGTGCTGGGCTCGTGTACTATCGGAGATAACTGTAAAATCGGGGCAGGAAGCGTGGTCCTTGGGGATGTGCCGGAGGGCTGTACCGTGGTGGGAGTGCCGGGCCGCATCGTGAAGAGGGCCAATCAGGACCGGCCGCAGGACTGTATGGACCAGGTGAATTTTCCGGATCCGGTAAAGGAAGAGCTGACTGCGCTGCACCACAGTAACTCGGAGCTGACAAACAGGCTGATTGATCTGGAACGGAAGGTAATGAGACTGGGACGGGAAGCGATCAGGAAACAAAAGCCAAACCGAACAGAAGAAAAATAATGAATAACACAGAAAGGCGGGTAAGAGCATGAAGATTTACAACACTTTATCAAAAAGAAAAGAAGAATTTATTCCTCTGGAAGAGGGAAAGGTCAAGATGTATGTCTGCGGGCCCACGGTTTATAATCTGATTCATATTGGGAACGCGCGCCCCATGATCGTGTTCGACACGGTGAGACGCTACATGGAGCACAAAGGCTACGAGGTTAATTTTGTCTCCAATTTTACGGATGTGGATGACAAGATCATAAAGAAGGCCGTGGAGGAGGGAGTGGATTCCTCCGTGATTTCCGAGAGATATATTGAAGAGTGCAAAAAGGATATGGAGGCAATGAACGTGAGGCCTGCCACCACTCATCCCAAGGCCACGCAGGAAATTGACGGTATGCTGGAAATGATCGAGACGCTGATCCGCAAGGGCCATGCCTATGCGGCTCAGGACGGAACCGTGTATTTCCGGACCAGAAGCTTTCAGGGCTACGGCAAGCTGTCCCACAAGAATCTGGACGATCTCCAGGGAGGGAACCGTTCCCTTCTCGTGACGGGAGAGGATCAGAAGGAGGATCCCCTGGACTTCGTGCTCTGGAAGCCGAAGAAGGAGGGGGAGCCTTACTGGGAAGCGCCCTGGTGCGACGGAAGGCCGGGATGGCATATCGAGTGCTCCGTGATGAGCAAGAAGTATCTGGGAGACGAGATCGACATCCATGCCGGGGGCGAGGATCTGGTTTTTCCTCATCATGAAAATGAGATCGCCCAGTCCGAGGCGGCAAATGAGAGGCCGTTTTCCAGATATTGGATGCACAACGCTTTTCTCAACATTGACAACAGAAAAATGTCAAAGTCAGTGGGAAATTTTTTTACAGTAAGAGACATCGGCAAGAGGTATGACCTTCAGGTGTTCCGCTTCTTTATGCTTTCCGCTCATTACAGAAGTCCCCTGAATTTCAGCGCAGAGCTGATGGAGGCGGCAGCAAACGGCTATGACAGGATCGTGACCAGTGTGAGCAACCTGAACTATCTGATCCGGAATGTGTCTGGCGGGGAAGACGGGGCGGAAATCAGCGGAAGGGAAGAGGAGCTTCTGAAAGAGGCGGAAGGATTTGCGCGCAAATTCGATGAAGCCATGGAGGATGACTTCAACACGGCTGATGCCATTGCCGCAATCTTCGAGCTTGTGAAGTTTGCAAATACCAACGCTTCCTCCGCTTCCGGGATCGGGTTTCTCAAGGCGCTCAAGGATGAAATTGTCACTCTTTCCGATATCTGCGGACTGATCGTGGACAAAAAGGAGGAGATTCTGGACAGTGAGATCGAGGCTCTGATTGATGAGCGCCAGGCGGCCCGGAAGGAGAAAAATTTTAAACAGGCTGATGAGATCCGAAATCAGCTGCTTGAAAGAGGCATTGTTTTGGAGGACACAAGGGAAGGGGTCAAATGGAAGAGAGCATAGATTTAGCCGCTTTAATCAGAGAAAGCTTCTGCGTGAAGGAGGTGGATATCCGAACATATTCACCTCTTACGCTTGCGTTTATCGGGGACGGCATTTATGATCTGATTATACGGACAATTCTGGTGAGTAAGGGAAATGAATCCACAAACAGACTTCAGCATAAGACGGCTTCTTATGTCAAGGCCGGGACACAGTCAGCCATGATCAGAGCCCTTATGCCGTATCTTACCGAGGAAGAGCTTGCCATATACAAAAGAGGGCGAAATGCCAAGCCGCACACGACGGCCAAAAACGCAACGCTTGAGGATTACCACCGGGCCACGGGATTTGAGGCGTTGGTGGGGTATCTTTATCTGCTTGGAAGGACGGGAAGGATTCTGGAGATTCTGAACGAAGGATTGCGGCAGTTAAAAATGGATAAAATATAGAGGACAAGGGAGAACTGCGGGAATGGAAAACGTGACGCCTGAATATAAGGAATGTATAATTGAGGGAAGGAATGCGGTGATCGAGGCCTTCCGCTCCGGGAGGGAAATTGACAGGGTGTATATCCTGGACGGCTGCAAGGACGGGCCGATCCTGACGGTTAAGAGGCAGGCCGCAAAGAAAAACACTCAGATCCGGTATGTGACAAAGGAGCGTCTTGACCAGCTTTCCGAGACGGGAAGGCATCAGGGTGTCATCGCATCCGTCGCCGCATACGGCTATGCGCAGGTTGAGGACATGCTTGCCCTTGCGGAAAAAAAGGGGGAAGCGCCCTTTCTGATCCTTCTGGATAATATTGAGGATCCCCATAATCTGGGAGCCGTCATAAGGACTGCCAATCTGGCCGGAGCGCACGGTGTGATTATACCCAAAAACAGAGCGGTGGGGCTGACTGCGGTGGTGGCAAGGACATCTGCGGGGGCACTCAATTATACGCCGGTTGCGAGAGTCACCAATCTGGCAAAGACCATGGAGGAATTAAAGAAAAAGGGGCTTTGGTTTGTCTGCGCAGATATGGATGGGACGAGAATGTACGATTTGAATCTCACAGGTCCTATCGGCCTTGTGATCGGAAGCGAAGGGGAAGGAGTGGGACGCCTCGTAAAGGAGACCTGCGATCTGGTGGCCGCCATTCCCATGAAGGGAGAGATTGATTCTCTGAACGCGTCGGTGGCGGCAGGGGTCATGGCTTACGAGATCGTGCGGCAGAGGTCATTATAAAATATGAATAAAATGAACAGGGTTTTGCTGATGCTGATAGCCATGGCATCGATTATGCTGCTGGCAGTAGGCATCGACAGGGGAATTAAACATTGGGAAGAAAAAAGATGGGAGAGCGAGAGGGAGGCCTTTTATGAGCAGTCCCGGAATGAGATCAGGGAGATACAGACAACCATCCAGACTCTGTCCGAGGATCCGCAGGCGCTGACCGCCTATATGGAGGAGAACGGCCTGAATTATGTGGAGGATGAGGAAGAGCTGACAGAATCTGCGGCGGAGGAAGCACCGGAAGAGGTACAGGATCTGCCGGGGGAGGCGGAAGCGGATATGGCGGAGGCCGAGCCTGTAAGGGCGGAGAGCCCGGAAGAGGAGGAGCCCTGGCCCGCTAAGGGAGAAGGTCCTGAGGAGATAACGGAAGGAATGTTTCATGGGAAAGACCTTCCGGAGGAGACGGTTTCGGGAAATACCGTGTCTGAGAACATTATTTCCGGCAATGTGTTAATAAAAAGCTTTGTTTCGGGGAACAG
>CAJUIO010000090.1:0-10609 GCA_910586025.1 uncultured Lachnospiraceae bacterium | reverse complement strand
CTGAGAACATTATTTCCGGCAATGTGTTAATAAAAAGCTTTGTTTCGGGGAACAGTATTTCGGGAAATATTATATCCGGCAATGTCATATCAGGAAATGCGGTTTCTGAGAATATTGTGACGGATCCCTATGCGGCGGATTTCAGTCTCAGGCCTCCCACAAAGAGCAAGGTCTGCGCCTCTTATGAGGAAACCATACGGATCAATCAGAATGACAAGGCGGTGATTGCGGGGAGCGATATTGACTTTTCACAGATCAAGATCACCTGTCTGGGAGACAGCGTCACGGCCGGCTCTAACCTGAGCAAGCTGGAAAATTATGAGACCATGTCTTATCCCTATCAGCTGGGAAGGATTTTGAATGCCAAAGAGGTGGTGAATCTGGGGATCGGCGGTTCTTCCATCGGACGCTACTGGGAGAACGCCTTTGTGGACAGATACAGCAGTATTCCGGCGGATACGGATATTATAATCGTAATGGGCGGCACCAATGACGGCTTCTGCGCATCGGAAAAGGAGCTCGGCTCGCTGGAGGAGCGCAGGGACCGGACCTTTGCGGGGGATCTGGACGAGCTTCTGCGCAAGCTTAAGACGGACTATCCGGATGCGGAAATCGTACTTGCCACGCCGCTCTCCAACGTGCTTCACGACATGCTGCGCAAGGACAGAAGCTTTCTGCTCCCGCAGTCCTCTTTTGTAAAAATAATGAATCAGCTGGCTGCGGAATACGGGGTTCCTGTTATTGACCTTTACGGCTGCGACCTTCTGAACACCCATGATGCCGCCGTGATCCACAGCTTCATGCCGGACGGTGTGCACGGAAACGAGATGGGTTACCGGGTGCTTGCGGAGCATTTTGCGGCGGAGCTGATCCGGATCTATGAGGCCGGAAAGACAGAACCGGCAGAGGGTCAGCAGGCTGACATGGAGGAGACCGCCGGGACGGAGGAACAGACAGATGAACGGCAGCTATGAGCAGTATACGGACGAGGAGCTGATCCTGCGTCTGCGTGAGGGAGAAGAGCAGATTACCGATTATATCATGGAAAAGTATAAGAATCTGGTGAAGAGCAAGGCAAAGTCCATGTATATTCTGGGTGCGGACCGGGAGGACCTGATTCAGGAGGGAATGATCGGGCTTTTCAAGGCTGTCCGGGACTATGACACGGGAAGAGACGCCAGCTTTTCCACCTTTGCGGACCTGTGTGTGTCCAGGCAGATGTACACGGCCGTCCAGGCGGCGGGGAGAAAGAAGCATGCGCCTCTTAACACCTATATATCTCTGTACGCCACCCTTTCGGAAAAAGAAGGCGGGGAGGATTTTGAGATGATCAACTCCGTCATTTCCAGAGAGGAAAAAAGTCCGGAGGAGCTTTTGATTGACCGTGAAAATCTTGAGCTTCTCGAAAAGGCAATCGACAGGGAGCTGAGCGGCTTCGAGAAGCAGGTGCTGGATCTTTATCTGACCGGAATGAAGTATACGCAGATTGCGAAGGTGCTGGGAAAGGACGAGAAATCCACGGATAACGCTCTGCAGAGGATAAGAAACAAAATTGTAAAAATATTATAAAGAATGTGGGAGTGATATTGACAGGAGTTTCTCCTGTCAATATACTTTTATACGAAACTGACCGACTGGTCGGACGGCTTTTTGGAAAAGGCCGGTATCAAAAGCCGGATCGCAGAAGGCGGCGGGGCGCATGAAAGGAAGAATACATAATGTTAGGAAGATTCAGTGTTAAAAAGCCTTATACCGTGCTGGTGGGGGTGGTGCTTGCGGTGGTTCTGGGAGTAGTCTCCTTTACGAGGATGACCACGGACCTTCTGCCGAATATCAGCCTGCCCTACGTGATTGTGATGACATCCTACGTGGGTGCCAGCCCGGAAACCGTGGAGATGGCGGTGACAAAGCCGGTGGAGGCTTCCATGGCCACGGTGAGCAATATCGAGGGGATCAGCTCGGTATCCAGTGAAAATTATTCCATGGTGATTCTGGAATTCACGCAGTCTGCGGATATGAATGCGGCATCTCTGGAAATCCGGGAGAATCTGGATCAGATCAGGAGCTACTGGGATGATTCCGTGGGGAATCCCATTATTATGAAAATGAATCCGGATATGCTTCCGGTGATGATTGCGGCCGTGGGCGGTACGGACATGACGGCATCCGGGGTCAGTGAGATGACCCGCAGCAGGATCATACCGGAGCTGGAGAGTATTGAGGGAGTTGCCTCCGCAAGCGCCACGGGGCTTTTGGAGGAGAGCGTTCATGTAATCATCCGGCAGGAAAAGCTCGATAAGATCAACAGGCAGGTATTCGGATCCATTGACGAGGAGATGAAGGATGCCGAGGAGCAGCTTGAGGACAGCAGGCAGGAGATCTATGACGGCCAGGAGGAGCTCGCCGATGCCAGAAAGGAGCTGGAGGAGACGAAGCAGGATCTGGCGGAGGGAGAGCAGGAGATCGTTGACGGCCGCAAGGAGCTTGAGGACAGCGAAAAGGAGCTTGAGGATAACAGGAAGGAGCTCGAGGACGGCAGGAGGAAAATTGCCGACGGCAGGGCGGAGATTGAGGAAAACAAGAATAAGCTGGAGGAGGGAAAGAACCAGCTATCCGAAAAGAAGGGCGAGACCACGAAAAAGCTCGCCGAGACAGAGACGCAGCTTCTCACCGCAAAGACGGATCTGGAAGCCATGAAGACACATCTGATGGCGGAGATCGCCTCGCTGAAGCTTCCCATGGAAAAGCTTCAGGAGGGAATCGACGAGGTGGATGAGAAGCTGATCCCGGTGGAGGAGCAGCTTGCTTCCCTGAATGAGCAGGCGGCCGCCATAGAGGAGCAGCTTGCGGTTTTGAACGAGGCCATTGCAGGCATCACGGCTATTGACGAGATGCTGGGTTATCTTGGCGACGATACCTTTGAGGCCATGAAGGGGCAGATCGCATCGGTTCTCGGAGTGCCCGAGGAG
Source organism: uncultured Lachnospiraceae bacterium (assembly GCA_910586025.1). Taxonomy (GTDB): domain Bacteria; phylum Bacillota; class Clostridia; order Lachnospirales; family Lachnospiraceae; genus Suilimivivens. The sequence goes on along the minus strand of CAJUIO010000090.1, from coordinate 7,640 downwards.
CTTCTTACGGATGCTGAGAGCGCAAGGGCGGCCCTGGAAAGCATGAAGGAACAGCTGAACGCATCCATCCCTGCGGACAGCATTGCCCAGCTTGAGGCGGCAAAGGCCGAGATTGAGGCGGCAAAGGCCCAGCTGGAGGAGGGAAAGAGCCAGCTGGAGGCGGCAAGGCAGGAGCTTGCGGGTCAGCTGTCAGGCATGGAGGCCACAAGCCTTCCCATGATTGCGGCTTACGAGGCCCAGCTTCCCGAGATAGAAGGAAATATCGCAAAGATTGACAGCGCTCTCACGGAGGTGTACAAGGGAAATCTCCAGGCGGCCATTGAGTTTGCAAATGCGCAGACCACAATCAGTCTGGGAGAGGTACAGCTCGCCACGGCGCAGACGCAGCTTGACGCAACGGAGAAGCAGCTGGAGTCAGGCGAGAAACAGCTGGAAGCCGGTGAAAAGCAGCTGGAAGCCGGAAAGGAACAGCTGGATGAGGCTTTAGAGCAGCTTGCCGACGGCTGGGAGCAGATCAGAAGCGGCGAGGAGCAGCTGAACGATACGGCCAAGCAGCTGAAGGACGCTTTGGAGCAGATCGCCGAGGGTGAGGAGGATCTGGAGGAGGCAAGAGAGAATGCCTACAATCAGGCGGACATGAACGGAATCCTCACGGTGGATACGGTGAAGTCGCTGCTGGCGGCACAGAACTTTTCCATGCCCGCAGGGTATGTGACCGAGGCCGGGGTGGACTACCTCGTGAGGGTGGGCGACAAGCCCTCGGATGTGGAAGAGCTGAAAAAAATGCCCATCCTGAATCCGGAAATGGACGGTGTGGATATCATCACCCTGGAAGACGTGGCGGATGTGTTTATCACGGACAACTCGGCGGATATTTACGCCAATGTAAACGGCGAGCCGGGAGTTATGGTTTCCATCCAGAAGCAGACGGGCTATTCCACCGGGGAGGTATCCGACAGAATCCTGGATAGATTCGAGGAGCTGAAGGCGGAGGATGAGAATCTGATCCTCATTACATTGATGGATCAGGGTATCTATATTGACCTGGTCATGGACTCCATCATCAATAACGTGCTGTTTGGAGCCCTGCTTGCCGTGCTGATTCTGATTTTGTTCCTGAGAGACTGGCGGCCCACGGCGGTGGTTGCATGCTCCATCCCCATAAGCCTTGTGACGGCCGTGGTGTGCATGTATTTCAGCGGCGTGACTCTGAACGTGATCTCCCTGTCCGGCCTTGCGCTTGGAGTGGGAATGCTGGTGGATAACTCCATCGTGGTAATCGAAAATATTTACAGACTCCGGAATGAGGAGGGCTATTCGGCAAAGGAAGCCGCCATTTCGGGAGCGGGCGAGGTGGCGGGAGCGATTCTGGCATCAACGCTCACCACGGTCTGCGTGTTCCTTCCTATTGTATTTACCGAGGGTATCACCAGGCAGCTCTTTGTGGATCTGGGACTTACGCTGGCCTACTCCCTGCTGGCCAGCCTGATGATCGCACTCACGGTAGTCCCGGCCATGGCTTCCAAAACACTGATAAAAGAAAAGATACAGAAGAAAAACTCCCTTTTCGGAAGCCTGCTTCCCGCCTATGAGAAAGCCATCGGCCTGGCTCTCCGTTTTAAACCCGTGGTGCTTCTGCTCGTAGTTGCTCTTCTGGTGGTAAGCGCCCTGGCGGCCTTTGCAAAGGGAACGGCTTTTATGCCGGACATGGACAGCACACAGATCAGCATGACCGTGACACTGCCGGAAAAGACACCGCTTACGGATACTGCGGAGGTGACGGACGAGGTGATTGCGCGCCTGATGGCGATGGAGGACGTGACGGATGTGGGGGCCATGGCCAGCTCCTCCTCCATGAGTATGCTCATGGGAGCCGGCAATTCGGCCACAAACGCCACCAGTATTTATATCGCACTCAGTGAGGACAAGAAAAGAGACAATATAGAGATTGCGGCGCAAATCGAAGAGCTGATGTCAGATATCGTGGAGGAGAAGGGAGCGGAAATCTCCATTGAAACCTCCGATATGGATATGAGCGCCCTGGGCGGAAGCGGCATCAACATTCAGGTGAGAGGCCGGGAGCTTGACACCATTCAGTCCATTGCCAAAGAGATTGCGGCTATTTTGGAGGAGGTGGAGGGAACTGCGGAGGTTTCCGACGGCCTGGAGGATGCCACCGGGGAGCTCCGGGTGCTGATTGACCGTAAAAAGGCCATTGAGCACGGACTTACCGTGGCCCAGGTTTTCCAGCAGATTCAGTCTAAGCTTGCCGATGCGTCCAGCGCAACCCAGCTGGAAACGGAGATCAAGGAATATGATGTCTATGTAAAGAATGCGAAGGATATGGAGCTTACCAGAAATCTGCTCAAAAATCTGGAAATTGACAGGAGTAAGCAGGACGGTACAAGGGAAAAGATCAGACTTTCAGAGATAGCGGATTTTGACAACGTGGAATCGCCCAAGTCCGTGAACCGAACCGAGCAGACAAGATATATTGCGGTGTCTGCGGAGATTGCGGACGGCTACAACGTGGGGCTTGTGGCGGGCGAGGTGGAGAAGGCGCTTGCGGATTACGTGCTTCCGGACGGCTATACGCTGGTGATGAGCGGAGAGAACGAGACCATCAATGATGCCATGGAGCAGGTTTACCTGATGCTCCTTCTGGCAATCGTCTTCATGTACCTGATCATGGTGGCCCAGTTCCAGTCCCTGCTTTCGCCCTTTATCATTATGTTTACGATTCCCCTTGCCTTTACGGGAGGCTTTTTGGGGCTGATTTTCAGCGGAAGCGAGGTCAGCGTGATCGCACTGATCGGATTCGTGATGCTTTCCGGTATTATCGTAAATAACGGTATCGTGCTGGTGGACTATATTAACCAGCTGCGCGGTGCGGGGATGGAGAAGAGGGAGGCTATCATCACGGCGGGAAGAACCAGGATCCGTCCCGTGCTCATGACCGCTCTCACCACGATCCTGGCGCTCAGTACCATGGCCTTCAGCAAGGACATGGGAGCGGATATGGCAAAGCCCATGTCAGTGGTCACTATCGGAGGACTGATTTACGGCACGTTGATGACGCTGGTTGTGATTCCCTGTATCTATGATATTTTCATGCGGGAGAAGAAGGATCAGACTGAGCTGCCCAAGGACTAGCAGGCAGGAAAGCGGGGGATGGATTTGACAGAAAAAAGAGAAGCGGTTTCACCCAAAAAAGCCGCTGTTTATCAGGCGGTTCTTGAATTATTTGAGGAGGGCGCTGATCTGGGAAGCCTTACCGTGTCGGAGATCACGGGAAGGGCCGGGATCGGCAAGGGTACCGCCTATGAATATTTCTCCGACAAGGAGGAGATGATTGCGAAGGCTCTCTTTTACAATGTGCAGCTGTTCTGCGGACAGATTTACGAGGGACTGAGCCGTGAGAGGGATTTGTATCATAAGGTTAATTATATTCTGATCGAGATGGAGAGGCAGCTGGTAAAATCCGGCTGTATCCTGCAGCTGATCCACACGGTATCCGACAATTCCGCATTGGGCAGGCGATTCCGCAAGATGGAAAGAAAGACCGGGCCGGGGAAGATGTCCATAAATCCCGTGATGAACGTGGTCAGGCAGATGCTTGCAGATGAGCTTCGCACAAAGGAGGCTCTTGCGCAGGAGAGGGAGGCGTACCTTATTATGAGCGTGTTTTCCAAAATCCTGTGCTACGGCATGCTTTTGAAGGACGAGGCATACCGGGGCGAAGAGACAAGAAGCGCCATGCGAAGGATGGTCTGCGAGGGAGTGTGCCGGGAGGTGGAGGAGGCCCTGGGCGGAAAGTAAAGATAAGAAAAACAAACAACATCCCAAACCTGTCCGGTATGGGATGTTGTTTATTCCCGCGAGCAACGAGCCAAGCGGGCATGCTTGCATGCACATTTGGCGACTGCCGCGAGGTCTTTGACTCCTGCGGGCAGCGAGCCGGGTGGCTTCTTGCGGCGGTGTTTTTGGCTTGCCGTAACTTTCCCAATATTAAGAGGAAAGCTTTTTGATCTCATATAGGATATTCACAATGTGCTCCATCTGCTGGTTATTAAAAGAATTCAGAAGCTCAATCCCGACATCTTTGTCAAAACCTTCCTTATGTCCAAGAACAATATAGTCTGCGGAAATATTGCAGGAGGAACAGATTTTGTAAATAGTTTTAGAGGTCAGGCTTTTTTTACCCCGCTCCACGTCGGCGAGGAAGCTGCTTGATATATCGCATTTTTCACTGAATTTTTCTCGCGACAAATGCATGGACTCACGGATTTCGCGAATTCTGAGGCCAACCATTAAATTATAATCTTTTTCCATATCCATAATCATTACCCCGATAATTGTGAAAAATACATATGGTTTACAAGTTAGTATAGCAATATTTGCTATGTTAAAATATATTCTATAGAATATCTAAATATACTCTATAGAGTTGACATGATAAGTCAGAGTCTTTATAATATTTGTGAATGGGAGGAGGGTATGGGAAATGTTGAATTTATCCGGAAGTGAATTTTTGTTTTACGGCGGCATTACGGTCATGACAGCCGCCGCAGTACTTGCGGTTATATGTGCTGTTATATTTCAGGCATCATGGCGGAAGCTGCGAGAGAAGCTTGATCAGGAATATGGAAAGCTGAAATAGATAAATTCATTGAAAGCAGAGGGATAAGAAAATGCCACAGGTAATTGCCGGCATATATGAGATTCAGAACAGAATAGGGGCCGGAGGCGGAGGAATTGTTTATCTGGGGCGTCATCTGCGTCTTGACAAGCAGGTGGTACTTAAGGCCGACAAGCGGACGCTCAGTGCCGGGATAGAGGTACTTCGGCGTGAAGTGGATATGCTTAAGGATTTAAGCCATACTTATATCCCTCAGGTTTATGATTTCGTACAGGAAGACGGAGTTGTATATACCGTCATGGATTTTATAGAGGGGGAGAGTCTTGACAAGCTTTTGGCAAGAGGGCAGATCCCGCCGCAGCCTCAGGTGATCCGATGGGCCTGTCAGCTGCTGGAGGCTTTAGGCTATCTCCATGAACGTCCGCCCCATGGAATACTTCATGGAGACATCAAGCCGGCCAATATCATGCTTCGTCCCGGTGGTGACGTTTGTCTGATTGATTTTAACATCGCACTCGCTTTGGGAGAGGACGGAGCTGTCAAGGTGGGATTCAGCAGAGGCTATGCTTCTCCGGAGCACTATGGAGCGGACTACATCAGTCAGAACAGACCGGCAGCCGTGGGCTCTGTTTCCGGTATGAAAACCAGTGAGCGGTTTGATGAAGCGGAAAAAACTCTGACTCTGGATGAGAAGAAGGGGAAAAGCGAGGCTTCCCGGTCGGAGAGCTCCACAGTCCGTAAAAAGGGAATCATGCTGGATGTTCGCTCGGATATTTACAGTCTCGGTGCAACGCTTTACCATATCCTGTCCGGACATAGGCCCGCTGAAAAAGCGACGGATGTTGTGCCTCTGGGAGAGGATATATGCAGTCCTGCGGTTTCCGCCATTTTGCAGAAGGCTATGTCGCCGGATCCGGAAATGCGCTATCAGACTGCCCGAGAGATGTATACGGATTTCCGGCAGCTTGCAGCAAATGATCCAAGAGTTAAGAGATGGAAAAAGGGTGCCGCAATCTCTGCGGCAATATTATCCACAATGTTTTTGCTGGGAGGCGCCTGTTCCTTTGCGGGACTAAAACAGCTGGAGCAGATTCAGACGGCACTTGCCCTTTCGGAGTATTCCGCCAACGCTCTTTCACAGGGAGATGTGACCGGAGCGGTCCGGCAGGCAATGCAGGGAATTCCGGATGGAAAAAGTCCCCTGGATGCCCCGGCGGTGCCCGAGATTCAGAAGGCGCTTACGGACGCTCTTGGAGTCTATGAGCTTTCTGACAGCTTCCAGGCTTTTGATATGGTTCCGCTTCCCGCGGCTCCCTTTGGAACGGTCTTTTCTCCGGAGGGTTCCCGCTTTGCGGCCGTCTATGCTTATGAGGCTGCGGTGTTTGAGACGGAAGAGCGGAGAGAAATCGCAAGACTCCCCATTCAGAATTCCGCCCTGGCCGATCTGGTTTTTCTAAGCGAGTCCCGGATTATCTATGCGGGGGAAAAGGGCGTAACGGCTTATGACCTGGATTCGCAGTCTGTTCTGTGGGAGAAGGATACGGCCACGAATCTGGCCCTTTCCGGCGACGGAACAATACTGGCGGCTGTGAACCGGGATGATAACCATGCTCTGATCTATCGGACAACCGACGGGGAAAAGCTGGGAGAATGTTCCTTTGGGGAGCTTCATCTTCCGGTAGCTGTGAATGATATTTTTGCGGATGCGGATAATTATGTGTTTGAACTGAATTCGGATGGGAGCCTGCTTGCGGTGAGCTTTCATAATGGCAGCCTTATGGTTCTTGACTGGAGGAGGCCGGAAAATGACATGATTGTCTATGAGGAGTCCGATTATCGGCATTTTGGAGGGGGATTTTACGACAAGTATTTTGCATTTACCGCAGAGAAAAGCGGGAAGGCTCTGTTTGGACTGATTGATGCTGCGGAGGGCGTTTATGTGGGTGGCTATGAATCCCCTGATCATCTTCTGCTTCAGGCAGATGAAAACGGAATCTGTCTTGCGGATGGAAATCTTTTGATACGCCTTGATCCGGACACTTTAGAGGAGAGTGAGCTTGCCTATACGGACAGCTCGCCGATCATTGCTTTTTCGTCAGAGGGGGACTATGTGCTTGCGGCCACGGAGGATAGCTCCTTTTCGTTTTTTGACGGCGGAGCAAACAGGATGTCCAGGGAAAGCAGCGGTGAGAAATGCGATTTTGTGAATCTGATGGGAGGATATGCGCTTGTGGCTAACCGGAACGAACCGGAATTGAGGCTCCTTAAGCGAGAAGACCACGGTGAGGCACAGCTTCTTTCCTATGATGCCCGCTATCCCCATGAGGAGGCCCGCATCAGTCATGATGGAAGGACTGCGATGCTTTTTAGTATCCAGGGTTTTTGTATCTATAATATGGAAGGAAAGCTTCTTGCAAAGAAGGAGCTGCCTGACGGAGATCACATTTACGATCAGCAGTTTAGAAAGACGGAGGATGGTTCCTGGCTTGAGGTAATCTGGTATGACGGCACTGTGCGGCGCTACAGCGCTGAGGATGGCGGTATCATTTCGCAGGAGACCGGAGAAAAGCCGGAAAAGGATCTGTATGAGGAGTTTTTTACGGACAGGTACCGGATCGCGTCCTCCCTCCACGATGTGCCAAAGGTATATGAAATTGACTCCGATAAGCTGGTGGCGACGCTTGAGGAGGGTTCTTATTTGACCTATGTGACTCAGATGAACGAGTATATCATCACGGAATACATCAGTGCGGCGGGAGAGAGATACGGCTTGCTGCTGAATGAAGATTTTCAAAAGCTGGCTTATCTGCCCGGGCTTTGCGACGTGTCAGGAGATAAGCTTGTGTTTGACTATAAATCCGGGAATTTGCGGCAGAGCCGCTTATATTCCCTTCAGGAGCTGATCGCTCTTGGAGAGACATACTTACAAAACAGTTCGAATAGGTAATTGCGAAACAGTAAGTTGCTGAAATATTCAGACAATATTTCTCCTCAAATCCTG
>CAJUIO010000089.1 GCA_910586025.1 uncultured Lachnospiraceae bacterium | reverse complement strand
GTCTGTTTCTTGAAATGTCTGAATATAAGAGACTGGAAGAAACACGGAGGACGGGAAGCGACCTGGCAGACAGGAAATTCTCTGATTTTAAGATATTCAATGGTATGTCTGATAATACAGCTCTCAAAGGCGCTTATCAGAATATGCAGAAAAATTATGTCTTTTCAGAAAAAGATTTACTTCCATTTGAATTTGTCACAAACCAGTGGAAAAAGCTACAAGACATTTTAAGTGACATATAAGAAACTGTAGATGGATATGGGAGAAGTAAAATATGAATACACTAGAAGAATTATTGTATTATTGCAATGAACCGGAGCCAGTTGGAGCATTGCTTTTGACTGGTGAGTGGGGATGTGGAAAAACTTATTTAATAGACCATGCCTTGAAAGAAAAACTAAAAGATAAAGCATTTCTTCTTCGCATTTCATTATTTGGGTTATCATCCTTAGAGGAAATCCATGCCGCTGTTAAGCAGGCATGGATGGAAGCGTACTGTAAAAATAAGGGCATGGATGATGCCACTATGGAGCGGGCCCAAAAAGGAAAGGAGTTTGTTACCAAATTAGATTTTCTCCCAGACTGGATAAAAGGAGTTGCGTCTACAAATTGGACTTCTTTTGTGGAAATTGGACGGATGATAGGTGATAAATCAGTTATTCTTGTATTTGATGATTTGGAACGCTGCAAAATAGATTGTGTGGATGTACTGGGATCTATTAACGATTACTGCGAGAATAAGAAGTTCCATACTATTATAGTTGCAAATCAAGATAAAATACAAATCTCATCGGAAGCCTCTCAAATTGATGCAGAAATAGAGTTTATTGACAATCAAAAAAATAGAAGAGATACTCCAGAAAATAAACAAGCTGTTATAAAAATAAAAGTACCTCCAAAGGCAGAATCTGGAACAATAACTTATCCAGAGATTAAAGAAAAAATCATTCAAAGAACTATAAAGTATATGCCGGATTATCCGGCAATTGTACATACAGTTATTGGCGAAATGAAGTATGAAGAGACTGAATGTGGAAAATGTTATAAAATATTCGTGAAAAAATGTGAAAAAGGATTATTGGAACTATTCTCCCCAGAAAAAGGGTATCTCGAAAAACATACTGGAAATTCAAATAATGGAGTTAATCAAAGTACTAAGAATAATAATGCAATACTATGCCATGAACGTCCACATAATATTAGAAGTCTTAAATGCGCAATAAATGATTTTTACCGTGTTTACAAGATTTTAATAGAGAATGAATTTCCCAATATTGACAGATGGTTTTATAGTTTTACTTCATATATGATTGCCTACAAAGCAGGAATCGCTAAAGATGGGATTTATGGAACTATACTAACGGATCAGGAAGTACGTATGCTTTATCCTGTGTTTCAAAATCAGTATATGTTTACTGCAGTGAAAAAATGGATACTTCACGGAGTATGGGATCAGGATGCTCTAAAGTGCGAAATAGAAATAATTAAAGAATGTGAACGGGCAAAGACGCCAGCAGATATTGTTAGAACAAACCGTATTATAGATATTGAAGAAGAAATAGTATATGAAGGCTTTCCAGCAGTTCTTGAAATGGCATATACAGGAAGGCTTTCTCTGGATGATTATGTTCAATTTATAAGAAACTGTTGCTGGGCTAGGACTTATGGTTTTACATTGCCGGTTATTATAAACTGGGAGGATGTCAAAACTGGGATTAAAATTTGTATCAACTCGTTGATAAATATTCATCCAGAAGGGCAGCAGCTTCATTCGATTATAGGGAAGGATAATAAAAAAGACTTAACAGAGGAAGAATGGAGTGCCTATCAGATTATTGATGAATTTCAAAATGGAAATGTTCTAATGTTTAGTAATAATCGAAAACTATATATTGATGGTATGAATACGGATGCTTTTACATCATTTATAGCCTGCCAAAATAAAAGATTTGATATGTTTAATGAAGAAATGGCTCTCGCAACAGCAGACGCATATGCCAGAAGTAATAATCAAGATAAATGTCAATTCCCAGGTTATTTTGAAGGTCTGTGGGATAGCAATCTTACATTACCAGATATTAAAATAAAAGAAAGTATTGCAGGATTTCAGAAATTACTAATTTTATTAAAAGAACAGAAAATACATCTCCAAAATAGTAATAAAGCATTTGCTGTTAAACATACAGACGTGTTTATTCAAATAGTAACTGAATTATTAGAAAAAGCTGAAAAAATGAATGGTTTTAAGGAAAAGTGAGAGGTGTCATCCAGCATAGCAAATATTAGATACACAGAAAAGGGGGATCAATTATGTTAAAACTTTATAAACGGACAATTATTGTAAGTATATGGATATTTATTATTTATTAACAATATCCGTAGTTTTAAAAATATTTATTCCAGAAAATGATACCATTTCGTTTATACAGAATTATATAATTGGGATAACTTGCAGTATTTTGGTAGTGATAATAACCACTTTTCTTCAATATAAATCAGAATACGAAAGAGTTATGTCTGAATTTACATCTATTTTACGTCAGTTGATTTTAAATCTGCTCGTTGCGCTTTCGTATCAAGAAAAAGATGTAGATGAATGGTTATGTAAAGAGATAATTGATAAAATAAAAGAAGACTGTGATAAATTGAATCAGTTAAATAAATCGTTTTGCTGCTTTAACAAAAAGCTTTATCAAAAATATGTTGAGTTAGTTAAAATAATTTATAAGTTATACATACCGATTTTAAGCAATTCAGATGATTCCTATTATGATATGTTGAAAGAAAAAATAGATTACCCTACCTATATAGAGTTGGCTCAAAAATCTTATGAATTTATTGATGATGATGTTAATAAAAAAATGATAGATGAACTAATAGAGGATGCTCAACAAACATTAGATAAGAAAAAGCAATTTAGTGAAACGCCTGAAAAAGATACCATGTCAACAAAAGGTTAACATTTTATGATAGAAATAGGGAATTAAACAAAGTATGGAGCCACAACCTTTAAAAGAGTTGTAGCTCCATATGTTTTATATCATATCTGCAAGAAATATCACAGATTCTGCCGGATAATCCGGGTAATGATCCCCACAGCCACGCCCCGTTCTTCATCAATCCGGGTGACGGCAAAGCTCACATCATCCTTCTTGCCGGGAGTCCGGTAGTCATAGCAGGAGTGGGCCACAGCGTTCACGCCGTTGGACAGCCGGATATAAACCACGCCTTTATGTACGTCCGTGACCTTGCCGGCATACTTGCTCTGGATGCGGCATTTTTTCAGGTTGTCATGGTTGGTGTTCTGGGACACGCTCTTGATGTCGGCCTTAATGCCCATATCCTCCAGGCTGTCACGGCGCACGTTCAGGATGCGCACAAGCACCTGGTCGCCCACGGAAAAACGCTCATGGGCATCCCCGATCCACTCCCAGGCCAGGTCGCGGGCCATGATGGAGCACTCCACTCCGAAAACCTCCACCCGGATGACCTTCTCTGCCACGGCGATCACACGGGCCTGGGCAATACGGCCCTCGTAAATGCGGTACATGCCTGCCGCATCCGTATCCAGGTAGAAGGTCTGCCGTTTCCTGAGCATGGCTTCCTTCCGGCTGGCGACCACGCTGCGGGTTTTGGAATCAATGCCCTTTACGATAAAGTCAATTTCCGCCCCCAGCATGTTGCCGAGGATCTTGTTCTGGCGCAGCATCAGCTCCGCATATTCCTGCCCGGAAGGGCTGCGGCCTACATTGATCATCATCTCCTTTAAGGGGATCACGATCCGGAAGCCCTTATAGTCTACGATGGTGATGGTCTTGCCGTTGTCCGTCTGCTCGATCCCGCCAAGCTGCCCGGTAAGGATACGTCTGGTACGGTAGGCATTGTGGATCTCATGCCAGATGGCGTCCCCGCGGGATTCTTCCGTCTCCACTTCCCCGCGCACCTCCAGTGTCAGTACCGGGGCCTCCTCTTTCCTGCCCCTGGCGGCGGTACGGCGGGAGGGGGATGCCGCAGGGGGAACCGCAGTTCCGGCTGTGCCTTCAGCGGAGGGGAAAGGCGCATCTTCCGGCTCGGCTCCAGTGGGTTCTGTTTCTTCCTGGGGAATGGTTTCCTCCGCTTTCTCTGCGGTATCATCGGCCAGCCCGCTCTTATCGGTATCAGCATCGGCAGCCAGGGGATCGGGCACGCTGTCAGCTACGGCTTCCATGCCCTCCGGCGTTTCCGTTTCTGCTTTTTGGGCATCCCCGTCCGTTTCTGCGGAGGGTTCCTCTTTCTTTCTGCGGGTGGTGCGTCTGGTCTTTGCAGAGGCGCTGCCTGTTTCCGATAAAGCTGCCTGTTCCGGCTGTGCTTCCCCGGAAGCATCGCTTTCTCCGTCAGAGTCATGCGCAGTGCCGGTGCCCCCGGAACCTTCCGGCCCCTCCCCGAAGATCTCTTCCTCTGTAAGTTCCGGGAGATCCCCCTCTGCCAGATCCGGTGCGGCGGCCGGTTCCTGGTCCATGCTGCCAAGCAGCTCATTTAAGTCCATGCCGTCCCCGTCCGCTTCGGCCTCTGTGCCCGTTCCGTCCAAAGGGTTGTTTCCTTCCATAGAAGGGTTTTCCAGTTCCACAAGTTCTTTTTTTCTTGCCATGTGTTTACCTCCATAGTGTTGTTGTTCTATTTCACAGCCCCAAAACTGGCCGTTCCATAGCAGTTGCATTTCAGGACATGATGGAATCCTTGTCCGCAGATACGATCCCGGCAGGCGTGCCGGAAGATACGGCAGGGGCAGCCTTTCCCGGTCTGGATGCCGGAGGGGACGGCTCTTTCTGCTGTGCGCCAGGTGCCGGTGCCTTCACCGCCCCTTTCGCCGCAGGCTTTGCCCCTGCTTTTGGGGCGGACTTTGGTGCTGCTTTCGCTGTCTGTTTTGGCGCCTGCTTTTGCGGGGCCGGCTTCGCCGGTTCCGGTGCGGCAGCGGCTTCCATTTCCAGGCGCCTCCACTCCGGGATGTGGGCGGATGCCTTGCAGGAGCGCAGCAGGGGATATTCCGGATGTTTGGAATAATCCATCTTGTCCACCTTCAGGGTCTTCTTGCCCCGGATGATGACCAGCGCCTCGTCAATGGGCAGGCGCAGCACTTCATCCGGCGTCAGCACGGGGCGTTTCCCCACGCCGCTGGTCTCCCGGTATTCCGGCGTGTAGTTGGAGATCCGCCAGGTGCCTAACTGTTTGGACTTGCTGGAGACCGCCACGCTGGCAAGCCCGGTGCGGGAGGACACAAACTCCGCTGTCAGGGGATCAGTACAGCCTAAAAAGAGCTGGACGTCGCAATTCCCCAGGATCTCCTGCCAGAGATTTAAGGGATACCGGTTCTGCAGCCCGGCAAGGTTCTGGAACACGCAGGACATGGAGATGTTCCGGGAGCGGATCACGCTCAGGCGCCGGGAAAGGTCCGGGATGGTGCCGCAGGCGGTCAGCTCCTCCCCTAAGACATGGACGGGCACGGGGAGCCGGCCGCCCTCACAGTTTTTGTCCGCATACCGCACTAACTTGATGAACACAAAGGACAAAAACAGGGATGCCAGGAAGTCAAAGGTGCTGTCCTGGTCGCTGGTCACGAGGAAATAGGCGCAGGGCTCCTGGCCCAGTAATTCCAGGTCGATCTCATCCCGCGCGGTGATCTTCTTGATCAGCTCCGACTGGAACACCTGCAGGCGGCTCCCCAGGCCGATAATGACGCCGCTCCGCACGGAATCGGATGCCTGCTTAAAAAGGCTGTAAGGCGCCTTTGCCGGATGGTTGATGGGCAGCACTTCAAACAGGCTGTTCAGGGCGGTTTCCGAGTTTAAGGTAATGAGCTGGTACACCTGCCCCATGTTCCGGTTCTCCGGGGGATAGCCCTTATCCACATACAGCACCAGCGCTTTTAACAGGTTCATTTCTGTGGAATCCCAGAAATGGTCCCCTTTGCCGCCGCCCGTGGTATTTTTAATGATGACGTCCACGAAAAGCTGCGCCATCAGTTCCTGCCCCTCCACTTCACTGAGGCAGTTCCAGGAATCCGAGTTTTCCGGATTGACCAAATTAAACACACGGACCGTATAGCCCTTGTCACGCAGGTATTCGCTGGCTTTTTCGTACAGTTCCGATTTCGGGTCGCAGATGACCAGGGATTCCCCGCGGGATACCCCCTGTAAAATCCGGTTCATGCAGAAGGAGCGTGTCTTCATGGAGCCGCTGGCGCCGTAGACTGCCAGGTTGCTGTTGAGCCGGGTTTTCTCCGGCACGCAGACCGCCTTCCTGTCAAGCATCCCCAGGACGATCCCCTGATACCGGCGCAGGTCAGCCACCAGTTCCAGGACGCCGGCCATCTCCTTCCGGCTCATCCAGCCGGAGGTGCCGTAGGTTCCTTTGGCGGAGTAGGTGAAATTCCGGTCCTCGTCATATTCCCCGGTATCGCTGTACCCGATCCGCATGACGAAAAGGAGCAGCACGGCCAGCAGCCCGATACAGATAAATATCCCGTAGATCCCGTATGGCGGATGCACCGCCGCACGGAGGCAGGCGGACAGGCCGGGGGATGCGGGCAGGGGGGAAGTGCCGTCCCCCGGATAGCCGCCCCCCTGTTTCCAGAGGGCGTAGTTGCCGATGAACTGCCCCAGGTAGCCGCCCGCATACAGGACGGCAAGGATGGCGATGGGGGCAGTCACCAGCCCTTTCAGTAATTTTTTCTTGTCTATGGGAAAAACCTCCTTTCAAATTTTTCAAAGCTGATGGTGGAAAACTCCACCTGTCCGCCGCAGAAGCGGTGGAGAACTTCCTTCTGGAAGTCAAAGCAGATCAGGGTTCCCGTCCGTTCCTGCAGCTGGAGCGCCGTATGGAAACGGTTGATGCGGGGGATGTCCAGGAAATAGCCGAACAGCACCGGGCTGCCGTCCCCGTCCAGGGCGTCATGTTCTATGGGAAGCCCTGTGTCCTTTGGGGAAAGCCCCTGCATCAGCATGCGGTCAAGTTCCGTTATTTTTTCCGGGCTGCACAAGAGCTTCAGCAGCGTATCCCCGTAATGGTCATTGGTCAGGTAATAAAAATGTTCATAGTTCCCGTCCAGAAGGAAGAAACAGCGGGTATGGCTGTCACTCTCTGACATGATCTGGTAGAAAGGCTCCAGCGTGTCGCCAAACAGCAGGCCAACAGCCTCCGTCCGGGCATACTGGAAGACCATCCGCTGGTGGCAGAGGACCATTTTCAGGAGAACCTGCGCCCGCTGTTCTGCCCGGTAGTCCCATTTTGCTGTATATGGTCCGCTGTTATAGGTAAGGAAGATGCCGGACGGGGTAAGGAGCACGCCAATCATCCGGGAGCTTCGGATCTTTACCATATCGATCCCCATTTCTTTGATTTCACGGGAGCCATAAAAAGCAGGGGATTTCAGGACAGGCAACGGAACAGCCTCCGGTAAAAAAACAGGGGGCTTTTCATCACGGAAAACTGCGGCACCTGCGTTCAGCATGGCGGCATAGGTCTCCGCTGTCCGGTGCAGCCGCATCCTTC
This sequence comes from uncultured Lachnospiraceae bacterium, assembly GCA_910586025.1. Classification (GTDB taxonomy): domain Bacteria; phylum Bacillota; class Clostridia; order Lachnospirales; family Lachnospiraceae; genus Suilimivivens. Next base: position 7,564 of record CAJUIO010000089.1, on the reverse strand, counting down.
TCGTTACTTCGCTTCTGATCCGGTTGGTATCCGTGTCCCCGGTAAGGTAAAAAGCAAACCGGTCGGGGTTCTCTGCCAGGAGCCTGCCTTTTGCTTTCCGCCCCAGCCGGAAACCACGCAGCCTGTCTTTGTAGAACACCCGGAGCAGCCCCTCCTTTTTCAGCGAAGTTATGACCGCCTCCTTATAACTGGAACTGCCGGGGATGCGGGGAAGGAGGCTTGCCGGGAACTCACCGCAGATGGCGACCAGTTCGAGCAGGCAAAAGCCTAATGTGTCCTGCCTGGGGAATGTGCCCTTATCGGACATAAAAAGATCACCTCCTTTTCCGGTTTTGTACCGGGGCGGCTAAAGACTTCGGTAAATAAAACTCTGTCAGCCGCAGATAAAGTCCAATAATTACAATATTTTTTCCCATTCTGGCCGTATGGGGTGAAAATGGCGCCAAAACCATTAAAAATCCGATATGGATTTCAGCTCCTTTTCCCGCCCGGAGAGCCATCCTGCAAAGCGGCTTTTCTCCATGATATAGATACGGGTGCCGTCCTTATCCCCAAGCTCCGTGGTATTGTAGGCGTCACATAAAAGCCCGCTGTCATCCGCCATCACATACAGGGCGATGGTGTCCAGGATCTGTTTCTGCTGCAGGTTGTCATAGTCCAGCAGGCACCAGTCCGGCAGTTCATGGTCATATACATGGGAGATACAGACCACACATTCCCAGAAGTGTGGCATGGGATGTTCTTTTGCGTACTGACCCAGTGTTGCGTGGAGCGGATCAAGCAAGAACAGGCTGCTCTGGCGAATTTTTTTCTTTGGGAGCAGCCGTGGAAGGGCTACCTCCAGGATGCCGTTTTCATAGCTGATCTCAATGCCATGCACTTCCCCGGCTTTCACAAGGTACTCTGCCTTGGGGACAGAGGTGGAAGCGTAAAGGAGATTTCTGAGCTGGCAGGCGATCCCTTCCGCTCTTAAAGCGGCTTCGGTTGACATGGTTTCATAGTTTTCGGGATACCTCTGGATATCCAGGGAATCCATGGCGCAGATGTTGTTGTTCAGCCGTGACAGGTTGTTCTGGATATCTGCGATCCGGCGTGAGATAATCTTTCGGTCCAATTACATCCCTCCTTTGGATGTTGTAATATAGCTGCCTTGCATCATAGCGGTCAGGGCATGGATTGTTTTATGTTGATTTTTTGTAGTAACTTACATTCCCGCTGCCATCCACGGTACAGAATCCGGTTATCCCCGGAAATTCCAGCAGGGGGATCTGCCCGGGCTCATCCACCAGCACGATACGGCGGCCGCCGCTGTCACGGCTCTGGCGCAGGGCGTGGGTGACAAGCGCCTCCTGCCCGGCCGCCGCATGGACAATCTCATACAGTTCGCCCCCGGAGAAAAAGGCAATCTTTACGGGGAACTCACTGCACGAGTGGTAGTCCGCCCTGTCGATAAAATCAAGCAGGACCCATGCCGCCCGCACCATGCCGGGATCAGTTTCCTCCTTTTGGCTTCCGTATGGAAAATATCCACCGGTGTCTGCCTGCCGGGTGCGCCCCTGCCTGGCCAGGTGGGAGAGCAGGTTTCTGGTGACATCCTCCCGGCCAGGGTAGAACCGGCATAATTGTTTTTCTGTCAGCCCCGGATACATGGATATGATCCGGAGCAGTTCCGTGGCTTCCCCGCCGTACAGGTCTGCCCTGGTCTTCACTGGCACCACCTTCCTTTCTGTAAATGCGTAATCTATGCGTATAACGGACGCATGGGAAAAGGGATTGCGTAATTTGTGCGTATACGTTGCGTAATCCTAACTACCAGGATTGATTGGAACAGAAGAATCATGTCCCTTATCCGGCTTCACTCTGCCGGCGCATCCGTTCCACGATATCCTTTAACTCCCTCCGGTCCGTGGTGATCAGGTCTTTCTCCAGGGGGCTCGCCTTGAACTCCACCATGATGTTATTGTTGTTGGTGCTGATCAGGCCGTTGCCACGCTCAAAGTGGGTGACCTCCATGACCTCCGCATCGGAGAGGTGGAGGGCGCTCTGCACGCGCATGGCCTCGTCATCCTCCAGGTTCAGGATGATCTTGGTCTTGGAGTTGTTGATGATGCCTTTCCCGAACCGTCCTTCATCCAGGTTAAAGAAGTCATTCAGGTCCTGGCTGGCACAGACGGCGGAACCCCCGTACCCCCGGATGGTCTTGAAGATCTCCAGTACAAAGTCGCCGGCAAGGCGTGTGCCCGTGGCGCCGGCGCCGGATAAGAGCTGCCAGCATTCGTCAATGAAGATGGTCTTTTCCTCGGTACGGTCTTCCTTGGCCCGGTCCCAGACAAAATCCAGTGCAACGAACATCCCCACGGTCAGCAGGTCCCCGGTCAGGGAAGAGATATCCAGAACGGTATATCTGTTGTCCAGGGACACGTTGGTCTGCTGGTTGAAGGTGCTGGCGGAGCCGTTCACCAGGCGGTTCAGGATATTTGCTAGCCGTTTTGTGGCCGCCGATTTCTTTAAAATCTCGTAAAGGTCGCCCAGTACCGGCATTTCCCGGTATCGTTCCGGGTTTTGGGGGTCTGCCAGGGAAGCGTTGTCATGGGTGATGCCCTTCTTGTTGTAGGTGTGGATCAGGGCCTCGTCCAAAAGCTGGCGTTCCTCATGGTTCATGTCCGGGATCAGCAGGCTGAAAAAGATATGGAGCCGCTGGATCTTCTCCGCCAGTTCCGAGAGCTGGATGCCGGGGCCGTCCAGCAGTTCGTTGACGGTGCGGTCCACCTGCCGGATCTCCATCACGTTGATACAGTGGGGGCTTGCCGGGGAGACCTGGATGAACTCGCCGCCCACGTTGGCGCAGGCCCGGTGGAACTCATGCCCTTTTAACGGGGCAATGATGAAAATGGGGATTCCCTTGCGCCGCATCCGCAGGGCCATGAGCTGCATGGTGAAGGTCTTGCCCGCGCCGGAAGTGCCCAGGATCGCCATGTTTGCGTTTTTGTAGACAGCGGAGTTGAAGATATCCACAATAATCAAGGAGCTGTTGTATCTGTTCACGCCTAACAGGATGCCGTTGTCATCGCACATCTCATAGCTGGTGAAGGGGTAGCAGCTTGCGGCGCCCCCGGTAAGGAGGTTCCGTTTGCTGCGCTCATACAGCCCTTTTTCCACGGACACCAGGGGCAGGGCGGTCAGGAATGCCTGCTCTTCCCGGAAGTGGCAGGAGGATACCCGCATGTCCTGGGAGAGCAGGAGTTTCTTCATCTCGCTGACCTTCCATTCCAGGTCCTCTTCATTGGGGGCCGTGATGGTGACTAACAGGTTCATAAAGTAAAAATCCTCGTTGTTGGCAAGCCCTTCCTTCAGGAAATAGCCGCTGCGGATGGCGCTGTCGATATCGTCAAAATCCGTGTTGGTATCGCTGGCGTCCTTGATCCGGGAGCGGTTGATGCGCAGCTGCTGGCCCACCTTCTGGATGATGCGCTCCTTGGGCTGTCGGGAGAGGAACATGTCCAGGTCGATCCCGTCCCCGGCATTGACCATCAGGCTGAGCCAGCCGGCCGGCACATGGGTCTTATAGCCGTCTGAGGGGATCAGCAGGTAGGCATAATAAAGCCCATCGATGCAGATGTAGCGCCCGTGGGTAAAGTCAATCCTTTTGGGTGAAATAAATTCCCCGGCAGGGATATGGTCAATGTCAGATTCCCTTCCGTCCGCCAGGTATTGCGCCACCACTTCTTTCGCCCGGACAGGGAGGGGCTTTGCGGCGCTCTCGTTCCGGCACAGGAGGTTGTAAAGCACATCTATGGTGAATTCGTCCTCGTTATCCGGCAGCACCACTTCATTCCCGCACTGGCGCAGGTAGTTGGAGGCCGTATGGACAGCGGACTGCAGGGAGCCGATGGCTTCCCCTTCCTCGTCTGTGCGCCTTGCGCCATTCCAGGGTTCGTATTCAAAGACCAGGAAGAACCGGTGCGTGACTGCCTCACGGGAACAGATCTGCTGGATGAACTGCAGATAGTCCTCCTGCATGAGCCGGCACTGTTCGTTGGTCTCCTGGGCCATCTCCCGGCGCACGGTATCCATGTGCCGCCCGATATCCGCCCGGCGTGTCAGCACCTTGAACTGGAGTTTTACCGGGCTTATCTTTAAATAGGAAACAAAGGAATAGATGATGCTCCGCTGTTCCCTGGCGCTCCGGAGCAGGAAGTTGATGGGAATCACCTCCACCACCTTGACGTATCTGTGGTCTTTCGTGTAGATGATGCCGTTTTCTATTTTGCTGATGGGCAGGTAGTCCGCTACCGGGTTTAAGTGGGTAAACGGAGTTTCCGGCGTGTGGAGCGGCTTTCTGGGGGAGTGGTCCTTTTTCTGCCGGATGTTTCTGAGATTCGATTTTCCTGATTTTCCAGAGGTCTTTTTTCCGGAATCCTGTTGTGAATTCCGTTTCTTTCCTCCGGCAGATTTCTTCGTCTGCGTTCCGGCCTGCTGTTTTTTCTGTGTCTGGCTGGGACGGAGCTTCTGGCGTATCTCATAACCTTTCACCTGGTCAAACTCTGCGGGAAAATCTTCCTCCCCCTTACGCCGCCAGCCGGACATACCGCCGATCCTTTCCTCCCTGCCGGCTTTTTTGCTTCCGTCCGGCTTTCCGTTCTGGCCGGTATCCTCTGATGTCCTGGCCTCTTCCTGGCCATATTTTTTCTTCTTTTGTTCCCGACTGTCCTTTTTTGCGGCGGGAGCGGCCCGCATGGTTTCCCGGCTTTCACCGCCGCCCACGATACGGCGGTTCTTCATGTATTTTAAGAAGATGACCAGGAACGATGACAGGCTTTCCCCCGATATGCCGATCAGGGCAAACAGGACAAGGGGCAGGGTGGTCAGGCAGAACACGATGATCCGTGCGGTCAGACCGAATGGAAGGAACAGGAAAACCGGCACCCCAGTCACGGCGGCCAGGATGCCGGCTTCAATCACGTTCCTTGCCCGGAACATGCCGCCGAAAAAGGTGCCTGTGTCCACAAAATTCGGCGGGATGATATAGGTGTCGTGGTCGTTTTGATTGTTCATATGGTAGTACCTCTCTTTCGCAGTGTGTCAGTTCCGGCCATGGATAAAATCAGAGCGGAACGTCCGTAAACAGGTTTCATGGCCGGACTGTGGCAGGACAGCTCAGCCAATGATCCAGAATGGGCCGCCCGCACCTGCACGTCTGCTGGCTTCGTTCAAAATGATGGAAAGATCCCAGAGCTGTCCGCTCCGTTTATAGCTGGCAGGGTCAGCCACCAGGATCTTTCCGTCTTTTACTCCCCGCAGCACAATAAAATGTCCGCCGCTTGTGAAGTGCCCTTTTGACATGATGGCCACCACCAGCTTCCCGTCTGCCAGGGCGTCCAGTATCCGCTGGGGTTCTGAGGGGGAACAGCCGGAAACGGCAAGCCCCCAGTTTTCTGCTGCGCCGGGTATCAGCGCATGGTAGGAGCCGCTCCCCTTGCACCAGTAGCCGTTCTCACAGGCCCACTGTGCCATACGTTCCGGGTCAACTGTCTCCCCGGCCAGGGAAGAAACTACCATCGCCATGGAGGTGGGGCCGCAGCCGTAACCGCCGATATGGTCGGTTCCGTAAGGCTTCCCGGCATAGCGTTCATCCAGCTGGTTATAATAGACAACTTCCGTGCTGCCATCCGTAAAGCGTACATCACCGAGGGATGGGATGCTGTTCCCTTCCCAGCCCGCCAGGTTCTGGACCAGACCGTCACCAAGGAAAAGGCTCAGGTTGCCGGCATAATCAACAGCAAGCTCTTTCTGGTCTTCCGTAAGGGCGAATACCTGGTCAGAAAAATAATCTTCCCCATTGTAGAGGACAGTATAGATCATCCATTTTTCTGATACAGTGGTCTCTTCTCCGGTCTCCGGGTCCTCCACCGTCTTCTCACGGATCTCCTCGGTTCTCCGGTAAGAGTAAAGATGGGATTTCCCCCGGCGCATGACTGCCGCCATATCCGCAATGGAGATATCCGCAAATTCCTTTTCCTTTGCCGCACAGTACTGGGAGACAAAGAGGTTGGCATTGTATACAGGGCTTGTTTCGTAGGGGTTGACAACCTCCATCCCATCCCCGTCCGAGGCGGCAAAATCCCGTTCGATCCGTTCCATCACATCCTCCATGCCTTCCCCCAGAATACCGCTGATGGTGAAAGTTATGGTGTTGGCATTCTCTATGATGGCGGTCTCACTGTTCAGGACAGGGGTTTCCGGGTCTGCAGGGGAAAAAGCGGCGGAAAAGCCGTCAAAGATCAGGCCGGGGAGCATCAGTACAAAAAGCACCGGGAGCATCAGCAGGACAGCAGCTGCCGCCAGAATCTTTCCGACAGATTTGCGGCCTTCCCATAATGCCCCCGCAGCTGCGCCGTAAGGCCCGCCCGCGGCGGCGCCCTTTGCGGCTCCGGACACTGCCTTCCCCGCTTTTATGGCGCCCCTGGCAAGGTGTGCCGCAGACGCGCCGGTTTCAAGGGCTTCGGTAAGCCCGTTTTTCTGTTCTTCTGCCATTTATAACCTGTCCTTTCTTTTCGGTGCCGGGGGCATCTTTTTCACGATGGATTCCTTATAGGCAATGGAGCCGTCCGCCGCCATGTAAGGGGATTTCTCCACGGCATCCTGTGCGTACTGTTTGTACCAGGAAGTGCCGTCCACGGCCTGGATGGTGGCATAGGCTCCTTCCGGGGCGGTATACTGGTCCGCGTGGTACATGCCAAAGGAAATGCCCTCCGGGTGTTCCTCCGAGATTTCCGTGCCGGTGATGCGCCCGCCCCCGATCTCCACGTTTGTAAAGGAAGGTACATGCTGTGCGCCCTCCTCCAGTGCGGCATAGCCCATGTAGGAGTGGAGGGCCTGGGTAGCCTTTTCCCCGGTCATGGAACCGACAGAGGCAATATTTCCCGCGGCGACTGTGCCGATGACGTTATTGGCAAAATCACCGCCTTTTACAACGGAAGATGCGTACATGTTCCCTCCAATGCCGGCGGATATGGTGGACGCAAAGCCTCCGATACTGCCGCCAGGCGCTTTGCCGCTCTGCCGGTTTGTTTCCGTGTGGGTGGCGGCCGTGTGGGTGGTTGCCGTGCGCAGGGCGCTGTTTGTGACCTGTCGGCTGACTACTCCAGCAAGGCCGCCTGCCAGGAATCCGCCCGGACTGCCGGGGCTTCCAGGGCTGCCGGGTGAGCCGGAGCCTGTGTTCACATGGGAAGAGGAACTGCTGCGGCTGCCGCCAAAGTGCTGGCGGGAAAAGTTGCGGACAGCCCCTACGCCCCTTGCGGCGATCATGGCCTCCGCGATCATGGAGCCGCCCGTATGTCCCACATTTACACCCAGGCTGGACATGAAAGAATCAATCTTCTGGGACACCTTCAGAAATGCGATGGCACACAGGAACCAGACCAGGACATTGCCCGATACCGCCTCCCGGCCTGCCGCATCCACCTGGGCCTGGGCGTCACTTTCCGAAAAGGCAAAGGCCGTCTGGCCGGACAGGCAGAAAAAGAGTGCCATCAGGAAGAGAGCAGTAAACAGCTTTTTATAT
>CAJUIO010000088.1 GCA_910586025.1 uncultured Lachnospiraceae bacterium | reverse complement strand
CTATGGAAATTAATATAATTGTGTGATATTCTAAACTATATCAGGAGGTATTTATCATGAAAAAAATGTTGCTTTCAGGGATTGCCTGTTTTGTGGCGCTTTCAGTCGTTCTTCCTGTAGAAGCGGCTCAGATACAGTCCACCTGCAGTATCGGCGGATGTAATATGGGGGATTGCTTCACGTACATGGACGCTGACGGAATGTGCGGAGACCACTGTTTTGTGGACGAAAACGGAGATGGCATCTGTGACAATCACTGCTACACAGACGCAGACGAAAACGGTGTCTGCGATTATTTCACGGATGATGATTCCGACGGAATCTGCGACCACTGCCACGAGCACGGCAAGCCGGCAGTAAGCCCCCGGAGATCCACCCGAAGCTCGGGCTGCCATGGCGGCGGACATCGCCGTGGTCATCACGGCGGACATCACTGATCACCGACTCTGCAAATGCCCATTCCTGCAGAATGAGATTTCTGCAGAGTTACCTTGCGCCGTAACGGATACTAGAGAATCCGTTAATGCCGTATGCGGACCGTCGTCCGCATACGGCATTATACTTTACCGCGGCACGGCAGGAATCACAATGAAGGCAATTCGTATTTCCGCATCCGGGACTGTTAATTTAAGAGAATTCGCCTTATCACCAAAGGAGGCCCTCCATGAACCGCTACGAGCACGAGATCATTTCCGACGATACCAGCCTGCGGCTGACCTTCAGGCCCGTATACTCCGTCAACAGCTATTCCCCGCTGCACTGGCACAGCCATCTGGAAGTCATCTATCTGCTTGACGGCAGCATGACCGCCTCTGTAAGCGAGAAAAAATATACCCTCAGGAAGGGAGAACTGCTGATTATCAGTCCCAGGGAGCTACACGCTACCAGGGGCCTGGGGGAAGTCAGCTATATCCTTTTGCAAATCCCCTGCGACTATCTCTCCAAAACACTGGAACAGGTCTCCCTCCTCCATTTCCAGACATATTTTCCCTCTTATATGGAAAGCTCCGCACAAAAGGAGCTGTGCGAATGCCTCTTGCGTCTCCTTGACCTCTATAACCGGAAGGAGGACGGCTACCGGCTCTGCTTCTCCTCCGTGGTGTATTATTTTTTGTATATCCTGTATCGGAATTATTCCAGAAAGGTAAGCCGAGAACTGAGAGAACGTGAAAACAGGAACCTGGAACGCATCGAAGAAACCATTCAGTATGTGAGAAATAATTACAGAAACGAAATCTCCCTTTCAGAGGCCGCCGGGCTTTTGAACGTGAGTCCCGAGTATTTCTGCAGGCTCTTCAAAAAGCATACCGGACAGACCTTCTCGGAATATGTGAACGCCGTAAGGCTGCTGCATTTTTATCAGGATCTGGTACAGACGGATTACAGCATCACTGACCTGATGGAGCAAAACGGCATCCACAATTATAAGGTATTTATGCGTCTGTTTAAAGAGACCTATCACATGACTCCCGGGAGGCTTCGAAAAAGTCTGTCTGAAAAGCCTGCGCCTAATCCAGACTAAAGCCCGCAAAGAAATCCGTGCTCGCTGCGCTCTGTGTGCGATAGCGGATCAGCCAGGCCTTCATCTCCGGAAAGCTCTCGCCCATGTCCCCGAGAAGCTCCTGGAAATTCTCCCCGGTGATGCATCCCGCATCGGCAAAGATCTGATAATACTCCTTCTCTCCGCCGTGCTCCTCAAGAAGAACCCTCCATGATGCCGCATCCCCGCAGCCCCGGGTGTTCTCCCGAAGATAGGCAGAAAGCCTTTCCCGCAGCTCTCCCGAAAGCCCATAGTCATGCAAAAGGCGATGATAGCACAGCCTGGCCTTCTGCTTTTTCCGCTCCTCCAGATACAGCTCCAGACTTGCCATCAAATCCTCTTCCCCGCAGAGCACCTGTCTGGAATACCCCTCCCGGTCCGGCTTCTCGAGAAGAGTGACCAGCCTTGCATCCAGTCTGGCGATCCAGGCCTCCTCCCCCGCCTCCATGGGTGAAAGAAGATATTCCGCTTCCAGCATCACCGGAGCCATGGCAATCAGCCCGGAAAGCATCTCGGAAAGCTCCCGGTTCTCCTCTCCTGCAAAAAAAATCTGCGAAAGCCTCGTACAGCCCTTGAAAATCCCTCTGCCAAGCCGGATCTCCTTTCTGGGAATCCGGATTTTTTCCAGGCGACTGCAGCTGGCAAAGGCCCAGTCCCCGATCTGGCTGACTGTCTCGGGCAGCGCCGCTTCCCTCAGCGTTTTATCGCCCAGGAACGCCTTTTTCCCAATTTCCGTCACCGCAAGCCCCCGGATCCTGTCCGGTATTTCCAGCCGCTGCTCCTGCGCCCTACAGGAAACCACGCACACCCCGTCTCCGGCAATCCGGCAGATAAGGCTTCCTCCTTTTGCTTCCTCCTTAAACGTCTGCTCCATCATCCGCTCCCCGCTCTCCGCACTCCTTTGTCTGTCCTGCCGTTTTCTCCGCAGCGGCCGCAATCTCCGGCATTCTTTTATTCCGAAGTAACAGGAAAAGAGCCGCAGTCACAATAAACAGAGAGATAAACTGGGAGGTTGACATACTTCCCACATTTCCCCGCTCGTCATTTCGGAGCATTTCAAGGAAAAAGCGCCCCACACCGTAAAGCAGCATATACAGAAAACCCGTGTCCCCCACATGCCTTCTGCGTCTGTAATGCCACAACAGAATTCCCATAATGGCAAAATCCCCCGCGGAGGAAAAAAGCTGAGTGGGCAGAAGCTTTACGCCGGAAGGGGCAAGGCTGTCAGGGGGAAAAACCACGCCCAGAAAGGAATCCGTCTCCCTCCCGTAGCAGCATCCCGCCATAAAGCAGCCGATCCGCCCAAACCCTTGTGCCAGTGCAATACAGGGGCTGAGCAGGTCAAAATACTCCAGAAACACATCCTTTTTTACCCGGCAGTAAATAATCGCAGCCGCCACGCCGGCACTGATTCCCCCATAGACCACGAAGCCCTCGGACCCGATCACGCTTATGGGATCCTTAAGGAAGGTCTCGAACTCCACAAGAATATAGAGAAGCTTTGCTCCGATAAATCCCGCAAGCAGGCCGAAGAGAGCAATATCAATCACCGCCTCCTCTCTCATCTTATATTTTCCGGCACGCCGCATCCCCATGAAAATACAGCACAAAACGCCGATCCCTATCATCAGGCCATAGCCGTGCACCGTAAAGGGTCCGATGGAAAACAAATCAACTTTCAAGTCACATTTCCTCCTGTATCAAACTCGTATTTCTCATAAATCCAATTCCTCGATTCTGCTTTTCAACAGCTCCTGCCTCTCGGAGAGCATCAGCTGTTCATTGTGGCGCTGATATTCGTCGCACCCAAACTGACTGATGAACCAGGCACCGGCCTGATTCACCGTAAGCTCCGTGACCAGGATCAGCATCTCGTTCCCCTCCGGGAAAGCGCTCTCCACAAATTCAAACAGATGGGAGAGACGACTGCTGATACGGGAGGTTTCCTGCTTCATGGCAAGTATCTCCCCGTCAAAGCGCTCCTTCACCAGGCAAAAGGGCTCCTTGTCCGGTCCGGCAAGAAGCAGCTCCCTGTGGGCGGTGCGCAGAAACCGGATAATACGGTTATTTTTCCTTCTCTCCACCTCGGAGAGATTTCCGGCTCCAAGACGCTCCTCCATCAGCTTCTTTCTGGCCGCAGCCTGTTTATCCAGCATATCAGCCACGGAAGATCCCGCCTTTTCCGAAGCCGTCCTTATGGCCTTCAGTCTCTGGAACAGCTCCGTCAGATATCCGGAGGTTTCCTGATTCTCCCTCATCTCGCCTGAAACCTTGTCTATCAGCATTCCCAGAAGAGAGAGTCTCTCGTCAAAGGCCGCAATTCTGGCCCTCTCCGCCGTCTGTCCCGATGAGGTTCCCTCTAAGATTTCTTCCGTCTCATATTCCTTCTTATATTTATTGAACAGGTCATAGTATGCCGCAAATTCCCGGACAATTTTTTCATTGTGAAGATACTGCCCGATCAGTGTCTCCTCCACCTTCATGCCCTCCTCCTCATACAAAGTAAGGATCTCGGACAAATCCTCCCAGCCCCTTGCGGTCACATAGCTTCTTCCGTTCACCGTGGTCTCTATCTTATAAAAGTATTCCTTTTTCAGCTCAAGAAAATTCAGGATAGACGTGTGAACGCCCTTTTCCCTGGCGTATTCCTTCCACACCGGATAATCCGCATCCACGGAGAGCACCCGGAGGCGGTCCATGGTCACCACGTCAAACTCACGGACGGATTTGTTATATTCCGGGGGATTTCCCGCAGTCACGATCACCCAGCCGTCCGGAACCCTATGGCGGCCAAACACCTTGTACTGCAGAAACTGCAGCATAGAGGGTGCCAGGGTCTCGGAGACACAGTTGATCTCGTCCAGAAACAGAATTCCCTCCTTCACGCCGCTTGTCTCCATGACCTCATAGACCGATGCAATGATCTCGCTCATGGTATACTCGGAAACATCAATCCTTGTCCCTTCGTATTCTCTGTGTGAGATAAAGGGAAGCCCCAGCGCAGACTGCCTGGTATGGTGAGTCATGGAATAAGAAACCAGGGCAACCGAGAGCTCCTGGGCAATCTGTTCCATGATGGCCGTCTTTCCGATTCCCGGCGCGCCCAGCAGAAAGACGGGCCTTTGCCGCACCACCGGAATCCTGTATTCTCCAAACTCATTTTTCTTTAAATATAACCGGACCGTATTCTCAATATAGTCCTTAGCCTGTCTGATATTCATATGCTCGTTTACTCATTTCTAAAGTTTTTTGACTATTCTTCCAGCGTATCCCCGTCAAGGAGAACCTTTATGGCCCAGGGCGGCACCCCGGGTCCCTCCTCCCCCTGATCCACAAACACAAACATAACCTCGTAGGGCGGCATTCTTTCCGGATACACGCCATAGCCGTCCGTAAAATAAATTAGGCCCTTCAGATTCTCAAATTCCCTCCTCGCAAGAAGCTCCTCCACGTGGGAAAATACGGGCCTGAAATCCGTGGAGCCAAAGCCCTGCAGCCTTTCTGTTGCGATAAAATGGTCAAACTCCTCCTTGCAGGTGATCTTCGTATCCTTCTGAACCTGATTGTCGCACTGAATAATGTGCACATTCATCTTCCGGAAAAAATTGTCCTCCCCCTTCAAAATGGAATAGGTCTTTCGAAGAAAAGACTGCACCACGGGTCCCCGGCAGGAGGCGGAGGTGTCTATGGCAATCACGAACTCCCTGATCTTTTTGCTGTCCCTGTATTCGAGAGGCTCCACCAGGGGCATGTTTCCATAGCGCTCCAGGCCATAGGTATAATAAATATAGTCAAATTCATCATCATTGATCTGCATGTCCTCGTTTCTGACCATAAAACGGCGCAGGAGCTCCCCGTAATCGTACCGGTCCCTGGTGCTCTCTGCCAGATTCCTCTGAAGACTCTCGGAATTACTCCCTCCCCTGGAAAAGGATTTCAGATCCGCCTGAACTCTCTCGCTGATCTTTCTCCACTGTTCCAGAGAAATCGCAAGCTCCTCCTTCTGCTCCGGCATCCAGCGCATATGGCTGTCCACATAAAAACAGCTCCTGTACTCCTCCATTTCCGTATCACCCATTGGGTGATTCCGAAAATACCGGTAAAGCCTCTCCGCCGTGAGGGCGCTCACATCCTCCGAGAGCACCCTGAGCTTCCGGCGGGCCGCCTCATCCCTAAGGAGCGCCGCATTGGGAAATTCCAGCTCCAATATGGTATTTTCCACCGCAAGATCCGCGGCAAGATCCCACAGCTCTCCCTCTACCTTGTCGTAGGAAAAGCCGTGAGAGAAAATCATGTGGAACAGCACATGCAGAAAAGAGCGCACCGCAAAGGCAGGCTCTTTTTTATACTCCCGAAGGAGAAATACCGGATCGTAGTACAGCCGTCTCCCGTCGCAGTAGAAGCCGCAGCAGCCCTTTTGGGGCACCGGTGTCAGAGCCGAAACCGCCATACTGAGGAAACGGTAATTCACCAGTATGCTGTCTCTGGCATAGCCGAGAATCTGTTCCGCCAGGGGCATACATTTCTCATACAAGTCCGCATTTATCTCCATAACGCCGCAATTCTCCCTCAATCGTTCTAATAGCCCAGCACGCCGTCCAGAGACTCGTCCTGCTCGATCCAGTCCCTGACCTCTATTTTGCGGTAGTGATTTTTGTCGTCACGGACATAAACCTTCTCGATTCCCGCATTGATAATCATCCTCTTGCACATGGAGCAGCTGTTGGAATTTGCGATATACTCCCCGGTCCGGGCATCCGTCCCCGCAAGATAAATGCTGCTTCCGATCATTTTGTCCCGGGACGCGCTGATAATGGCATTGGCCTCCGCATGCACGCTCCGGCACAGCTCATAGCGCTCTCCCCTTGGAATGTTCATTTCCTCCCGGATGCATTTGCCAAGGTCATTACAGTTCTTTCTCCCCCTCGGGGCCCCCACATAGCCGGTGGAGATCACCTCGTCGTTTTTTACGATCACCGCTCCGTAATTGCGTCGAAGACAGGTTCCTCTCTGGGAAACACTCTCGGCCAGATCCAGATAGTAATTTACTTTATCTCTTCTCTCTCTCATCGATACTCCTTTATTCCTGTGAGCAACGAGCCAAGTCGCTGCGAAGCGGGGTCTTTGATTTTACAGTCTCCGCCTTCTCAGGCATTATACTGCCGGGCAAGCAGCAGATAGATCAGAGCCGCCGAAACCACGATCTGTATAATCGCAAACCGAAAGACCGTCTGGGTGTTGGACCAGCCCTTTATCTTCCTTACGTGGTCATGGAGCGGTGTCCTCACATGCTGCAGAATGCGGATCCTCAAAAAGCGAAGCAGCGCAACCTTGAGCAGTCCCAGCCCTCCGTCAAGAATAATCACAGCCGCAGCCGGAAGATAAAGAAGGGGGCTTCCCGACTTTAACACGGCTATGCTGATAAAAATCCCCATGGCCCTGGAGCCCGCATCTCCCATCATCAGACGGCTGGGAGCCGCATTATACCACAGATACCCCAGAACGCAGATCACAAAGAGCAGAATCAGATAGGGGAAGCTCCCCGTTATGCCCAGTATGCTGTCCGCCACATAGATTGTCATCAGGGAAATAATTGCAAGAGTTCCCGAAAGCCCGTCCACACCGTCCGTACAGTTGGTCACATTAACAGACCCCCAAACCAGCGCCACCGTGAGAATCCCAAAGACTGCCGGCGGGATCGTCACCTGAAGGCCGCAGGCCGCAATCTCTATGGTATTGGAGTTGAAATTCAAAAAGGTAACCGCAAGAACCACCGCTATGATCAGATCCAGTAATCCCTTCTTATACTCTCCCCAGGGATGCTCCGAGGCATCGTCCATATATCCGGTGAGCATTTCCGCCGCCACCAGCACCAGATAGATACAGATTTCCCGGTCAACCGGCGCAAAGAGCAGCGCCGATGCCACAAACACCAGAATGAAAATAATCCCGGCCCCTCTCGGCTTTCCAGCCGAAAGCTTGCCGTCATGTGCAAACTCCCTTCCCGCATCCTTGGGAAGAAAACCGCTGAGCTTCGTCAAAAAAAGGCATGTCCCCGCAAAAGCCGCAAGCAGCCCCACCGCGGCAATCAAAGGCTCTCCGCCGTCCGTCATATTATAAAACACTGTTTTTCCCCTCCCGCTTTCCTTTAAATTCCCAGGGCCTCCTTCGCAAGCCTGTCCGCCAAATCATTGTACTTATCTCCGGAATGCCCCGCCACCTTTACGAATTTAATTTCTACCTTCTCTTTCGCCTCCTCGTAAAAGGCCCTGTAGGCCTTCGTACCCTCCCTGTTCGTCCGCCAAAGTCCCTGGCACCATTTTGCTATCCCCTCGTAATCGTGATGAATGGAAATCCTGGGAATATGATTGTCTATGGCATACTGCATGGCCGCCTCGGCTCCCTTGATTTCCCCCGCCACATTGTGCATGGAGGAAAGCTCCGGATCCACATATTTCCGGTTAAAGGTCAAAACCTCTCCCTCTGACAAAACCACCATTCCATAGGAAAACTCTCCCGTGGCCCCGTTATAGCTCCCGTCCACATAAATGGATATCCTGTCCTCAGGCTCCTCCTCTTTGGCCTCCCCCAAAAACTCCGCCGCCTGCCGTCTTGTGGGAAAGCTCTTGTATTCCGCTCCCGAAAAGCCGCTGACACTGGCCCGGCACTCCTCCCAGGTCATAAAAATCCCCGTTCTCATGCCCTTCCTCACCGCATAGTATTTCTCTGCCATAACATTTCGTCCTCTGCCTTATTGTCCTGTAAATCAACATCCTGCGGCAGTCGCCATACAACAGAAAGCAGGCTTTCTGTTGTTATGAATGCGCATGCGGGCATACCCGCCCGGCTCGTTGTCCGCAGAAATAAATATCACAAAAGGCTAGAAAGTACGCATTTATCATACTTCTAGCCTCTCAGAGCGGATAACGGGAATCGAACCCGCCTCCTCAGCTTGGGAAGCTGATGTTCTACCAATGAACTATATCCGCACAACACATAGTATAACACAGGAAAAAGATAAAAGTCAACTCTCATTTTTATATATACCGTTATCCGCCCTGTTTTCAGGCCGCGGCAGGAAGGAAGCCCCGCTTCCTCCCGCCAAAAGCCATTTAGTTTCCTGCCGCCTCCATCAGGGAAGCCGCCTCCGTAAAGTCATTCTGGATGGTGGTCAGAAGGCTGGTTAACTTATCCATGTCAAGCTCGGCTGCCTTCTCGGGATCCATCATGTCAACGCACATATCCAGATATTCAATCATCGCCTCACAGCCGGTCTTATACTTTGCCTGGGTATCCGCATACTTCTCGGGAGCTGTCAGGGCCGCGAACTCAACAAAGGGAGTCTTCAGCTCTTCGATCATCTTCTTCGCGCCTTCCACATCCGAAGGATCAACCGCCGCAGAATTTGTCACCGCATCCGCCATCGCCTGGGAAAGCTCCTGGGTCTTTGCCACATACTCGTCCTCGGTGAGAGCTGCCGCAGTTCCTGTCTCAGCCGCCTTTCCTCCGCAGGCTGCGGCTGTCATGCCCAGCACTGCCACTGCTGCCAGAATGGCGATTCTTTTCACTAAGCTTCTTTTCATAATTTTTTCCTCCTCTTTCTGTGTTTTTCCAACACAACCGAAAATTATTTTATCAGAAAGAAAAAATTTTTCAAGTATTTTTCACTGTCATTTTTCTACAGGAAATCTATCAGTCAAACAACAGCTCGTCTACCGTCACGAATTCATATCCCTGCTCCGTCAGTTCATCCACAATCTTGAGGGCCGCCGTCACAGTGGACTTGTACTGGTCATGCATCAGGATAATGTCGTTTTCCCCCACCTTTGCGCAGACGCTGCTCACGATACAGGACACGTTGCTGCTGCACCAGTCCAGAGGATCAATGGTCCAGAGCACGGGAAACATGTTGAGCTCCCTCTCAAATTCCTTGTTCCAGCTTCCATAAGGAGGCCGGACGTAAATGGTGTCTTCCCCCGTGACCTCCTTAATGATCTCGTTCGTCCTTATGATCTCCTGTTTGAAGCTCTCCTGGTTCCTGCTGGTAAGCTGGGTATGATTATAGGTATGATTCCCGATCAGATGCTCATCCTCATGAATCATCTTTACAATCTCCGGGTACGTCTCCACATTTTTGCCCGTGATAAAAAAAGTCGCCTTCACATTCCGCTCCTTCAATCCCTTAAGAAGCTGCTCCGTATAGTAGGGATGAGGTCCGTCGTCAAAGGTCAGGGCAATTTTCTTAACCCCCTCCTCCCGGAGCTTTCCCATAGCGGGTACGGAATCTCTCTGAAAATACCCGATCAGCAATACCGCCGCAAGCAGGCCCATCAGCAGGATGCAGGCCAGGATTCTTCTGTTTAAATTCATGGCACAGAGCCTCTTTCCTAGACTTTATACTATTTATATGCCAAAGAAGCTCTCTCATGCATGACAAATTTGCCGCCTGCGCAGTTGGCGCTCCGGGGCTGACAGCCTCAGCCCACATCCCGCATCTCAATCCTCCAGAGAGACAAAAACACAGAGACCGCCGCAAGCGCAATCAGCAGGATATAAAAGTCAAGATTGCCTGACAGCGTAAATTCACCGATCTGTCCCTGGGTAAAGCACACGATGACCACGCTTGCCACGATCGCCGCCTTTGACGACCTGGCCGCAAGACCCACGGGAAGAGCGAGAAAGCTGACACTCACCATCAGCGCTGAATTTATAAGGATCTGCAGATAAAGGGAGGCCTGGTCAAATCTTATGCTTTCCGCGGCGATATGGGTATACTCCCTGGTCAGCACCACCACTGCGCACACCAGCAGCTTGCCGGCAGCCATGGCGATAAAGTTAAAGATCCAGACGGCCAGCATTTTTGAAACCATGACCTTCCAGCGTCTGATAGGGTAGGAAAACATAAGACTCATGGTTTTATTCTCGTAGGCGCTGACAATAAAGGACGACAGCATCACTCCGGTAAAGACGATAAAGCACATGTTCATAAATATTTCAATTCCCAGATTCATCATAGACTGCCCGTATGAGGCCATGACCTCGTCTCCTTCCAGCTCCCGGGCCGTTCCCAGTATAAGCGGAATGATGAACGCAACCACAATCACGGCGTTCCTTATATATTTCCATACATTGTTTTTCTTCCATTCCAGTCTGATCAGTTTAAACATGTTCCTGTACCTCCCCCGTCAGCTTCAAAAAGTAGTCTTCCAGCGTCTCGGATTTTTTCCCGATTGACATCACGTCCACATCATGGAGCGCAAGCGCCTTTGCCAGCTCCTTTGTGGCCGCGCCCTGGTCGTAGATCCTGATCTTATCCTCTCCCAGAATCCTGAAATTGGAGAGAGCACAGATGTCTCCAAGGACATAGGCCGCCTTCCGGATATCCTGGACGGTCAGCTCGATATATGCCAGACTCATCTCCTCTATCTCCTTCATGGTGATCTCCTTCACCAGCTCGCCCCTGCAGATCACACCCACCGTGTCCGCAACGCTCTCGATCTCCGAGAGAATATGGCTGGAAATCATAATGGAAATTCCCTTTTCCTCACACATGGTCTTCAGCAGGGTACGGATCTTTTTTATTCCCGCCGGGTCCAGGCCATTCGTGGGCTCATCCAGAATCAGAAGCTCGGGGCCGCACAAAAACGCCCTTGCGATTCCGAGACGCTCCTTCATCCCCAGAGAATAGCTTTTCACCGGCTTATCCGCACTGGACGTAAGCTCAAGAAGTTCAAGAGCCTCACCGATACAGTCCGCACCCGAGGTGTAGTAGCCCATGTATTCGCAGTGGAGCTGCAGATTTTCCCTCCCGGTCATATGTTCATAAAAGCAGGGGAATTCGATGATGCTTCCCATCCTCTTTAACACCTCGCAGGATGCAGGTGTCAGCGCCTCCCCGAAAATCTCAATGCTCCCGGTCGTGGGCTTCCACAGATTGGTGAGCATCTTCATCACCGTGGTCTTACCCGCTCCGTTGGGCCCCAGAAATCCGTAAATTTCTCCCTTTTTCATGTGGAGACTGACATCCTTTATGATCTGCCTGCCGCCAATAGTTTTTGTCAGATGATCTGTTTGTAATATATATGACATATTCAAATGCCTCCCTTCTGAATACTATTGTAGCGGCTATATTTTTCAAAACTGTTGAATAATTCTTACAAATTTCTTTCATTTCTTGATTTAAAGGACAGTATTTTCCATACCCTCACTTTCTCCGTCAGGGTATTCCCTCAGCCGAACCGTGAAGACAGTCCGAACTCCCGGCACGCTCTCAAGGACAATATCTCCCCCAAGCTGTCTTGACAGGTCCCTTGCGATAGTGAGGCCAAGCCCGTTTCCCTGTATCCTGCGGTTTCTGGAATCCTCCATGGTAAAAAGGCGGTCAAACACATGATCCGCAAAGATTCTGTCGATTCCCTTTCCGTGATCCGTCACATCCGCATACACATACTTTTCTTCCCTCCGAAGGGAAAGGCCCAGATATTTCCCGTCCCCTCCGTAACGCACCGCATTGGAAATCAGGTTGGTAAGGATACGCCCGAGAGCCTCCCGATTTCCATGGACAAAGACCGGCTCCTCAGGAATCGAGACCTCCACCTCAAAACCGTCCCTGGTGAGAATTTCATAAAAATCCAGCACGGTCTCTCTGCACAGCTCGCCGAAATCCACCCTGGAAATCTCGATCTCCATATCGCCTGATTCCAGCTTGGCGAGAGTGAAGAACTGATCCACCAGCTCCATCACGCCTTTTGCCTTCCGCTCCGCCTTTTCCAGCATTTCCCCGCTCTTTTCCTCCCGGTTTTGCATCATTTCCAGATAACCCAGCACCACGGTCATTGGTGTCCTGATATCATGGGAGATGTTGGAAAGCATTTTTCGGGACGACTCCTCTAGGCGGCAGAAATCCTCCCTGGCCCGGGCGCTTAGCGCGAGAAGACGGTTGATCTGAGCCGCCAGCTCCATGACCTCCCTGCTTTCCGTAAACACCATGACGCTGCCTTTTCCGTCCTGATCCAGAATCCGTTTAAGCTCCCCTGTCATCTCGGAAAGGTTTTTCTTTATGCCGTTTCGGAAGGAAAGCCTCTGAACCACCACAATGCCAAGGAGAAAAAGGATACACAGGATAAGTACAAATAAAAGCGTCTGATCATTCATGGCATTCCCCCAGCTTATAACCGATCCCCCAGACCGTTACCACATACTCGGGGTTTCTGGGATCCTTTTCCAGCTTGTTGCGCAGTCTGCTGATATGGACATTTACCGCATTTTCATCTCCCAGATAAGCGTCTTTCCACACCATGGAATAAATCTGTTCCTTGGTATAAACCTTTCTGGGATTTTTCATAAGGAGCTGCAGAATCGCAAATTCCTTTGCCGTCAGCTCGATCTTTGAGCCGTTCTTCGTGAGCGTGTAATCTGTCAGATCCATCACAAGTCCGCCGGCCCTCAGAACCTCCGGCTCCTGCCGCAGTCCCTGGCCTGCGTCATACTGCATGATCCGGCGAAGGTTCGCCCTGACCCTGGCCAACACCTCCGCAAGGGAAAAGGGCTTGGTGATGTAATCATCCGCACCAAGCCCCAGCCCCAATGTCTTATCCGTCTCGGAATCCTTTGCAGAAAGGATGATCACTGGCACCACGCTCTGACTGCGGATATGCTGCAGCACATCCATGCCCCCAATCCCCGGTATCATCAGGTCAAGCAGCACAAGGTCAAAGCTCTGGCTGTCAAATTTCCTGCATGCCTCCCGGCCGTCATTTGCCGCCGCCACCTCAAAGTTTTCCGATTTCAGGAAGTCTCCCAGCATCTCGCAGATTTCCTGATCGTCCTCCACTACCAAAATTTTCATTATCGTTCTCCCCGGCGGTTCTTCGCCGCCCGTTCATTCTCCCGTGAACCGGTTTTGTTCTCTATCGTAATGATACCCGATTCCTTTCAGCTTCGCCTCCACATCCGCAAGTCTCACATCCAGATCCTCGCACATAGCCTCCAGACTGGAATAACAGTCGCGCAGCTTCAGGTTTACATAACTAAGCAAAATATTAGGGTCTTCCGGCATTTCCTCATCCTCCTTATCTCACGTACGGAAGTTCAGATACAGCTCCACCTGATCGTAAATGCACCGCCAGGGGCTGCTGGCTCCCGCTGTCACACAGACATATCCCTTTCCGTCTTTGTCCTCAAAATAGCTTGCCGCACAGTGATCCGACTGTACCACATAGCCTGTCTTTCCGCAGACCACCTCGCCCCCGGTATCCTTGTCCTCGATCCGGCGCAGGAACCAGTTGGAAATCGTGATACCCTCCGGATGCTGCTCTGTTGGAGACGTGGTGTAGGTATGGGCGGAAAGCACCTCCCGGCAAAAATCATTGGCAAGGGCCGCACGCAGTATCACGGCCATGTCATAGACCGTACAATAATGGTCTTCATCATAAAGCCCCACGCAGTTGGTCACATGGGCCGTGTCCGCAAGCCCGAGCTGCTCAAGCTTCCTGTTCATCAGCTCCACAAAGGCCTCCTGACTCCCCGCCACATAGACGGCAAGTCCCACTGCCGCATCCGCTCCGGAGGGCAGAATGGTTCCGTAAAACAAGTCCCTGACCGTGACCGTCTCGTCCCTGTCAAAGCCCGCAATGCTGCACTGATTCACATAGCTGTAATCCGTGATATCCAGCGTAATGGTAAATGTATCATCCAGCTTCTTCGTGGGATCCCCCAGCTCTTCCGCCGCCACCAGCACCGTCAGAATCTTCGTCATGGAAGCGGGATTCATCCGCTCCATGGCTCTCCTCTGCGCCACAATGCTGTTCTTTTCAAGATCAACCAGCACTGCATGCGTGCTGAGTATCTCCTCCCCGATCTGCCGGGTATTCTCCGTCTCCTTTGCCCCGTAGGTCCTGATCTGCCGAATGCTGTCGGACAGCACGGCGCTTACGCTGGTTCCGGATGAGGCCGTATCCTGCACATCCATCGGAAGAGCCGCCTCACTGTCAGACCTTTCCGCCGGTGCGCCTGTTTCCGGAATCGTCTCTGCTACGCCTCCGTCCGCCGGTGCGGTATCCTCCAACGTGGTACTTTTTAATGCCGTATCTTCCGGCGCGGTCTTATCCGCCGCAGCCTTTTTTGGTGAAAATATCATAAAAGCAGCTACCAATATCACGACTCCCGCTGCCGCCGGAAATGCCATTTTCAGGTATCTGCGCGTTCTCATTTGTTTCTGCTTGAGGAGCCTCATCTCGTTAATCCGCGCTCTGCGCCGCCGCCTTAACTCCTCATCACTGTCAAAGTCTATCTGTATATCCACCCGCCACTCTCCTTTCCCGTGTCATATAAATAGGCGTTTGCGAAACGCCAGAACCCGTATAAATACGGGATTCTTTTTTTCACAAAATAAAACAACTCCTCACTGGTTTGTGGTAAAATTGAGATGTCGAGTAACAATCAACCATCCACCAGAAAGGAGTTGTACTTACATGATACCATACAAACAGCTCTCTTTGGCAGATATTTTTACCGATTGCCAAAATAAATTTGATAACGATAAATATGAGTTTCTTTCCATGCTCGATAAAACCATTGACCTTGATGAAATTGTTCCGGTGTCTTTCATTTCTCATTTTCACGCTGCCACCGGCAGGCCCCGTAGGCATCTTCTTTATCCAATGCTCAAGGCCCTGTTATTACAGCTTATTTTCTCGATCCCTACTACTTCCCTCCTGATCATTTTCCTCAAATATTCTCAGGAATTACGGGATTTCTGTG